>NZ_JAFLRJ010001267.1 GCF_017315755.1 Streptomyces beijiangensis | reverse complement strand
GGCCGGGGTGGGGCTTGCGCACAACATCGGTCTTGGCGGCGCGGCGGTCGTGACGATGCTGCGGCGGGGGTGACGCAGGCGTCAGCGGCGGGCGTTGAGTCGGGCGTTGAGGCGGGCGGCCTGGCGCGTCAGATGGTCGCGCTCGGCGAGGTCGGGCGCTTTCCTGGCCGCCTCCGCGTACAGCCGTGCCGCCGTCGTCAGGTCGCCGTCGCGCTCGTGGAGGTACGCCGCCACTGCGGTGTGGCGCGGCAGTGAGCCGTCCAGCGCCGCGAGTGCGGCGAGGCCGGCGCGCGGTCCGTCGGCCTCGCCGACGGCCACCGCGCGGT
>NZ_JAFLRJ010001266.1 GCF_017315755.1 Streptomyces beijiangensis | reverse complement strand
CATGCCGGCCGAAGACGTCGACTGCGACCACGTCCGCAACGCCATCATGGGCCTGATGCCCATCACCGCCTGGACCTCGGGCATGTGGCGCTTCCCCGACGGCGAACAACGCCGCTGGAACGGCCTGCAAAACACCCCCAACGACATCCGCCTGCTCACCGACCTCCTGGTCCGCGCAGGGCGAGGCTGATTCCCGTTCACCGTGTCCGCACAGGACACGGT
>NZ_JAFLRJ010001265.1 GCF_017315755.1 Streptomyces beijiangensis | reverse complement strand
TGCGGACCACCGTGATCTACGCGGGCACCTTCGTCATCTACGCCGGCACCGAGGGACAGATCCTCGCCAGTTCGATCGATCAGATCTGGGACCTGCCGGACCAGATCTGGTTCGTCCTGGTCGGTCTTCTCTTCCTGCCCATGGCCTGGAACGGCATCAGCTCGATGACGAAGATCCTCATCTGGACGATCCCGGTCTACTTCGCCCTGCTGGTGGCGGCCATCGTCATCGCGTGGAACCGGAACGACGGCATGCCCTCCGGCATGTTCACCGCCATGCCGCACGGCGCGGTCGGAGGCGTCATCGGCACCATCAGCGTCGTGGCGGGACTGGCCGGCACCGTGGGCCTCAACCCCTTCGAAGCCGCCGACTACAACCGCTTCATCCGTGC
>NZ_JAFLRJ010001264.1 GCF_017315755.1 Streptomyces beijiangensis | reverse complement strand
AAGCTGACCGCCAGGGGCAGGCAGGTCATGGGCCGCTCGGTGGTGGTGCGGAGGCTGAACCGACGCTGGGCGCGGGTGAAGGTGCCCGGCTGCGGCTGGGTGCGCTTCCGCCTCACCCGCACCGAGCTGCCGGTGGCGAAGACCTTCCGGGTCACCTTCCGCAACGGCCGGTGGCACATCGCCTTCGCGGTCATCCCCGACCCCATCGACGCGCCCGGCATGGGGGAGGTCATCGGCATCGACCGGGGGGTGACGATCACCGCCGCCCTGTCCGACGGGCAAAAGCTGAACTGCCCACAGCTCACCACCCGGGAGCGGGCCCGGGTCCGCAAGCACCAGCGCCGGGCGGCCCGCGCCCCCAGGGGCAGCGAGGCCGAGGCCGCCGAGCACGCGAAGGCGGCCGGGCTCAAGGCCCGCGA
>NZ_JAFLRJ010001263.1 GCF_017315755.1 Streptomyces beijiangensis | reverse complement strand
CGACGTACTGAGCGCACTGCTCTCGCTGACCGCGCTGCTGCCCGTCATCTACGGGATCAAGGAGCTGGCCGCCCACGGGTACTCCCCGGTGCGCGTGCTCACCGTCGCCGCCGCACGAAGAGACAGCCCACGACGCGTCCGGCGGCGACGGTAAGCACGCGCACCGGGGAGTACCCGTGGGCGGCCAGCTCCTTGATCCCGTAGATACCGGGCAGCAGCGCGGTCAGCGAG
>NZ_JAFLRJ010001262.1 GCF_017315755.1 Streptomyces beijiangensis | reverse complement strand
GACAGCACGAGGCACGGCCGGTCCTTGCCCCCGGGCCCGTCCTCGTACGGAACGTTCGCCCACCAGATCTCTCCCGCCACCGGCGCCCGCTTTGGTCCCGGCCGTGCCTCGTGCTGTCCGTGCGGGGCGACCAGGTGCAGGTCGCGAAGATCACCAGCAAGTACCACGACGAGCGGCCGGGCGTGATTCCGCTGCCGCCGGGGACGGTGGGCGATGCGCAGGGGCGGCCGAGTTTCCTGGAGACGGATGAGCTGCGCGATGTGGGGGTGTGGGAGTTCCGGCGGCGGGTGGGGGTCGTGGATCCGACGCTCTGGGACCAGGTCCGGCATCTGGCGGGCTGACGCGGGCCGCTGCGCGGGGCGTGTGCCGCAC
>NZ_JAFLRJ010001261.1 GCF_017315755.1 Streptomyces beijiangensis | reverse complement strand
ACGACGGGGACGAGGTACTGGTCCCGTCACCGGACTATCCGCTGTGGACGGCGGCCGTCGCCCTGTCCGGCGGTACGGCGGTGCACTACCGCTGCGACGAGCAGTCCGACTGGATGCCGGACCTCGCCGACATCGAGAGCAAGGTCACCGACCGCACCAAGGCGATCGTCATCATCAACCCGAACAACCCGACCGGCGCGGTCTACGACGAGGCGATGGTCAGGAGCCTGACCGACATCGCCCGCCGGCACAACCTGCTGGTC
>NZ_JAFLRJ010001260.1 GCF_017315755.1 Streptomyces beijiangensis | reverse complement strand
TCGGCGGAACGGCCTTCCTGTACGAATCCGACGACCTGCGCAGCTGGCGCTACGTCGGCCCCCTGCTGACCGGCGACGCCTCGCAGAACCAGGGCGAGCTCGACTGGACCGGCACGATGTGGGAGTGCGTCGACCTCTTCCGGCTCGGCGAGGACGAGGAGGCCGGCAGTACCGACGTTCTGGTCTTCTCCGCCTGGGACGAGGGCACCACCCACCACCCCCTGT
>NZ_JAFLRJ010001259.1 GCF_017315755.1 Streptomyces beijiangensis | reverse complement strand
CGATCGGCGGCCAGGTCGGCGCGAAGGTCGGGCGCCGTCTCCCTCCGCCCGTCCTGCGGACCTTCATCGTCGTCGTGGGTACGTTCGCCATCGTCCAACTGCTCCTGCGCTGAGCCGGCGCCCGCCGGGGCGCCGGCCATCGGTCACAGGTCACCGCGACACGGGGCCGAGGCCAACACCCTTCCGTCACAGGGGGATCGGCCTCGGCATGTCGTCCGCGCCAAGGACTCGTTCACCGGCCTCCCGGGCCCGGGGGCGGGCCCGGCCGCCCCCTCACCGAGGCCGGCTCCGGACGCTTCGCCGGGAGGCGGGAGCCGTCCGGTTCACGAGCAGACGGTGTCGTTCTTCGGGACCGTCCCGTCGAGCAGGTACTTGTCGACGATCTTGGTCAGGCACTTGTTGACGGCGTAGGTGCCGTGCCCTTCACCCTCGACGGTGAGGTGGACACCGACTCCCTTGCCCAGCGCATCCGCCATCTTCTTGGCACCCTCGTAGGGGGTGGCCGGGTCGCCGGTGTTGCCGATGACGAGAACGGGGCCCGCGCCGTCGGCCTTCACGTCGACGGTGGACGCG
>NZ_JAFLRJ010000131.1 GCF_017315755.1 Streptomyces beijiangensis | reverse complement strand
CCGTGCAGCAGATCGACTTCGCCGCCGGCCCCTTCCCCTGGGCGGCGGGCTTTCGCCGTCCTGGGTTATCTGCCGGTCGACATACAGCGTGCCGGCGGCGAAGTCGATCTGCTGCACGGTCACCGCACTGGCCTCGCCGATGCGCAGACCGCACCCCGCCATCAACCACACCAGAAGCCGATAGGGTCCGGGGAGCTGGTCCGCGATGGCCTGGATCTCGGCCAGCGTCGGGAGGTGAATCACCTTCCTCTTATTGCGTCTTGCTTGTCTGCGGCCGACCCTCACGTGCTGGCATGGGCTCTTGGGCAGGTAGTCGTTGGCGACGGCATAGCTGAACACCCCGCTCAGCGTCCGGTACCGGTTCAGCGCCGTGCTCGACTCGTAACCGCGCACCTCGACCATCCACTGCAGCCACCCGTACAGATCCTTCGGCTTGACCGCACCGATGGGCAGGCTCCGAAAGTACGGCTTCACATGGAGGCGAAGGCTCGTCTCGTACTGATATCGGGACCCGTTGACCCGCTCACCGCAGTCGATGAACTCCCGGTACACATCGACCAACGTCCGCACGGGCCCTGCAGAACTGACGCACTCGCGATGGGCCTTCGCCTGCTCCACCTGCTCGGCGAAGGCATCCGCCTGCGCCTTCTCCTCGAACGAGGCTTCGCGCTGGCGCCCTGCACGGCCTCCGGGCTCGCGGTAGCGCACCGTCCACCCGTGTCCGCAACTGTCCTGGCCACAGGGGTAGTTCCGGTTGCTGCTGTCGGTCTTGCACTTTTGAAACACACGCGCCAATGACCCAACCCCATCCACATCCAGCCGACATGCACGCTCCCCCCCATGCCCGGATGCGGGATACAGCCACACCACAAAGGGCTCAAACTGCTCTTAATCGGCTAAGCCGGTGCAAACAACCTGCTCATGGGCAGGGTGGACAGCCCGTCCACCGCGGAGCGAGAAGGAGCTGCTTCGACCGGCCGAAAACAGTGTCTTGGCCGCTCCCCGTTATGTTCTTCGCGGTTCCGCAACGGGACCGCTGGCCTCCGGGCCTGGCATGACTTTGTCCCCCTGTCGAACGGATGACCTGGGGGGGGTGGTGTCACCGGGCCCGGGAGGTGCCGTCGGAGACGCTGATGAGAGGTCCGGCCACCGCCTGGTCCGGCGCAATGCCGGGCAGTTCGCGGGCGGCAGGTCTGCATAACGTGGATGCGCGCGTACGACACCGAAGCCGAGGCCGGTACCGTTCAACTCCCCTGGAGAGGCGCGATGTTCGACACCGAAGACGTGGGCGTGTTCCTCGGCCTGGACGTCGGCAAGACGGCCCATCACGGCCACGGGCTGACCCCGGCCGGGAAGAAGGTCTTCGACAAACCGCTGCCCAACAGCGAGCCGAGGCTGCGGGCCGTCTTCGACAAGCTGACCGCAAAGTTCGGCACCGTCCTGCTGATCGTGGACCAGCCCGCATCCATCGGTGCCCTGCCCCTGACCGTGGCCCGGGACGCGGGCTGCAGAGTCGCCTACCTGCCCGGTCTCGCGATGCGGAGGACCGCCGATCTCTACCCCGGCGAGGCGAAGACCGACGCGAAGGACGCCGCGGTCATCGCGGACGCGGCCCGCACCATGCCGCACACCCTGCGCTCGCTGGAACTCACCGACGAGATCACCGCCGAACTGACCGTGCTGGTCGGCTTCGACCAGGACCTCGCCGCCGAGGCCACCCGCACCAGCAACCGCATACGCGGTCTGCTCACCCAGTTCCACCCCAGCCTCGAACGCGTCCTGGGCCCTCGCCTCGACCACCAGGCCGTCACCTGGCTCCTGGAGCGTTACGGCTCCCCGGCCGCCTTGCGCAAAGCCGGACGTCGCAGGCTCGTCGAGCTGATCCGGCCCAAGGCCCCGCGCATGGCCCAGCGGCTGATCGACGACGTCTTCGACGCGCTCGACGAACAGACCGTCGTCGTGCCCGGCACCGGCACCCTCGACATCGTCGTCCCCTCCCTGGCCGCCTCGCTCACCGCCGTCCACACCCAGCGCCGGGCCCTGGAAGCCCAGATCAACACCCTGCTGGAGGCCCACCCTCTTTCCCCGGTCCTGACGTCGATGCCCGGCGTCGGCGTCAGGACCGCCGCCGTCTTGCTGACCACCGTCGGCGACGGCACCAACTTCCCCACCGCCGGACACCTCGCCTCCTACGCCGGCCTCGCCCCCACGACGAAGTCGTCGGGCACCTCGATCCACGGCGAACACGCACCCAGAGGCGGAAACCGCCAGCTCAAACGCGCCATGTTCCTGTCCGCCTTCGCCTGCATGAACGCCGACCCCGCCTCCCGCACCTACTACGACCGCCAACGCGCCCGCGGAAAGACCCACGCCCAAGCCCTCCTCCGCCTCGCCCGCCAACGCATCAGCGTCCTGTTCGCAATGCTCCGCGACGGCACCTTCTACGAATCACGAACACCGCAAACCACCACAGCCTGATGCCTCACCCCTTGACGAAGGACATAGAGGCACCCCCCCGTTACCGTTTTCGTGGCTCCGCAATGGGGCCTCCGGTCTTCGGGTCCGGCGCACGGATCCTGATCGAAGTCGGCGACGGCAGCACCTTCCCCACCGCCGGCCACCTCGCCGCCTATGCGGGACTCGCCCCAGCGACCCGCAACTCGGGCTCCTCGATCCGCGGCGAGCAACCCTCCCGCAGAGGAAACAAGCAGCTCAAACGGGCCTTCTTCCTCTCCGCGTTCGCCGCCCTGGGCGACCCTGCCTCCCGGGCCTACTACGACAAGAAGATCAGCCAGGGCAAGCACCACACCCAGGCCCTGCTCTGCCTCGCCCGACGACGAGCCGACGTCCTCTTCGCGATGCTCCGCGACGGCACCTTCTACGAACCCCAGCCAACCGCAGAGGTCACTTGACCGGCGGTTTCGCCAATAGATCCACCTGGTCGCTCTCGACATCGAACCCGAGGACCGGATGGCCGGGAGAGCCGCCCTCGCAATACATGACCACCGGCTTACCCAACCGCCGCCCGATCACGGTGAGGAAGCCGCAGAGCACGTCGAGTCGCTCCTGGCCCTGGAGTTCCCGCAGATCAACATCGAAGTCGATCTCCTCCACCGAATAGAAACGGAAGATCGCCAATACATCGGCAGTCGGCCAGACCCGCAGTTCCGCGCACTCCGCGTCAGCAGGGCGAGACAGTACTGCCTCCGCGCGAGGCACCGGAAACACCGTCTCGCCTTCGGAGTACTGGCACAACCAGCCGCTCCCGCCGACGAGATCGAGGACCGTCTGCCAGTCCTCCACCGAGGTATCGGGAACAAGCACGTCCGGCAACGACCCCATCAGATCAGGGTCGAAGAAGCTCTTGACGTCGTCCCACAGCAGATCAGCCACTCCACCATCCTGCCCGCCTCGCCCTCACCACGCAGACCGATTTACTTGACCAAACTCATAGGGGCACCCCCCACCTGCGCAGCATGGTGGGGGGAGAGCGGAGAGTCATCAAGGGCCGGAGGCGGACATGGCCGAGCGGGCACGACGGCGTACGGCAGCGCGCAGACGTCGCGAGCTCAAGCAGCGCGCCGCTCTGGCCGCGGCAGTCCTCGTTGGTGTGCTGGTGTTCGCCTGGGCCTTCCTCGGCGCCGCAGCCCTGTCCGCGGGCGGCGCACTCGGGTACGTCCTGTGGAGTGCTCATCGGCGTGTACGTGCCGGCGATAACACCTGGCGCGAGCAGGAGCGCCGGGGCGCCAGTGTGGCCATCGTCTCCACCGCCAGCAGCTGATCGACGAGCCCGTCCTCGGCAACCAGGGGTGCGCGCAGGAGTTCCACTGCTCGGCTCGCGTCGTCGAGGAAGAGGCCAAGTCCGGGGATCGCGGCGCGGCGCACCAGGAGGTCGGCGTCCGACGCGTAGGCGACAAATTCCTCCGCACGCGCGCGCATGACGATCACGCTGCCCGTGTAGTCCGGGCCGTGGCCGTCGCCGCAGTAGTACTCCCGGTCGCACCGCTGGCCGCGGAGGAATAGTCAAGACCTGTGGATCAAGTCAGCTTGGCTGGTGCGGGTGTTGTAGTCGGCGGCTCGCTGCGTTGCGAACGCGGCGGGTACGTCCGCGTTCAGTCAGCAGTCGGAGGGCCTCGGGTGAGGTCACGATCTGGGTGGTCGCGGCCATGCGCTGGAACCAGTCGGATGCGCCGGTGAGCTCCTCGGCGGCCCATGGCTCGCCCAGGGAGATGGTTCTGAGCAGGGTCCACTCGCGCAGGCGGCAGGTGAGGAAGTCGCGCTCCGCGATCACCGCGGTCATGGTCCGCGCCCAGGAAGCGAACTGGGGATCGGTCAGCAGGTCCGCGGCCCGGCGGTCCAGGTGGCGGCCCACCGCGCTGTCCGCCATCGTCTTATCTTCGTCATGTAGGACGGTGGCCACCAGGTCGGTCTCGTCCGCTTCGGCGACGGTCTCCAGGGCCTGCAGATAGCGGGCGAAGCGCCGGTGCTCGGCGAGCTCCTCGTCGATGCGGGGGCCGGTCATGCCGCCTTCCCTTCCGGCCGCTCGACGAGGTGGCCGCGTTCGAAGTGGGCGCCCGCCCAGACCGTGTACGAACTGGGAGTCGTCCCGGAACAGCCCGCCGAGGAGTGGACCGGCTTGGTCATCGACATCACCGATGCCCACGGGAAGCGCCTGTACAGGGAATGGACCTATGAGAAGATCGCGACGGCGTCGGAGCGCGCACGGGCGGAGACCAACGCGACCATCGTAACCGTCCACAACGAGACGCCGACCACAGGTCGTTCAGAGCATGAGACAGGTGAGTAGCGGGTCGTGCCCCGCCGAGTGGTGTAGGGATCCGGATCGCTCGGGTGCGGATCTGGAGCCCGGCGGCCACGTGCGCGAACGCCTGGCTCCGCGCGCACCGCCGCTCACCACGGTCGACGCCGGACTGTGGCGCCGCCGCAGCCTCGTCGCTGCTGTGGTCTGCGGAGTCCTCAACTCCGCATCCCTACGCCACTTCACGGGACGCGACCGAGTAGCGAGCGCGCGGAGAGTGCCCCTGCATACTCACCCGGGGCTTCGGCAGGATCTGACCGGG
Source organism: Streptomyces beijiangensis (assembly GCF_017315755.1). GTDB lineage: Bacteria > Actinomycetota > Actinomycetes > Streptomycetales > Streptomycetaceae > Streptomyces > Streptomyces beijiangensis. The sequence continues at coordinate 19,719 of NZ_JAFLRJ010000131.1, read as the reverse complement.
ACGGCCTGGGCCCCGCATTTGAGCGCCACCCTTCGATGGTTCCCCATGCCTCGGCGACTGTCGGAGCGAAGGGCGGCCAGGACGCTGTGGTGGAAGCCTGGATCGTCCAGCTCCGAGCTGAGTCGTGTCGGTCGCCGGTTTGCGATCTGGTGCTTTGTCAGTGCCTGTTCCTACTCTGAGAGGGCGGGTTGTGAGTCTCTGCCCGGTTCGTCTTTGCATCGGGGTCAGGCTTGCTGGTCAGTGGCGTGGAGTGAGGTCACTGGTGGTGCAGGGCGAACAAGCCGGGCTCGGTCTCGGTGACCAGTCCGTGGCCGACCAGGCGCTTGAGCTTGAAGCGCATGCCCTCCACGTGCTTGGGCTCGATGCCGAGGTCCAGGGCCTGGCACAGGTCGCGGACGCGCCAGGGAGTCCCGGCGTCGCCGAGCGCGGCGAGGATGTGCTGGTAGGCGGGGTTGTCGGGCACGTTCGGGTTCCGTGCGTTCCCGTCCTCGCCCTGGTCCAGGGCGAGGACGACCTTGCGGGCGATGGCGAGTTCGACCAGTTCGCCCTCCAACTTGCTTAGGCGGCCGACGAGTTGCTCCATCTCGGTGCGCGTCCGCTCGGCCTCGGCAGCGACGGTCTGCTCGCGGTCGGTGATCCTCTCCAGCGTCGATCTCGGCATCTGCCCGCCCTTCTATGCTCCGCGCCAGGTCGGGGTCCTGGTGCCGGTCAGGCGGCGGACCATGTTGGCGCTTATGGCCCAGTACACGCGCGATTCGGAGGACACCTGGCTGGACTCGTAGTCGCGCACCAGCCGACAGTGCAGCATCAGCGTGCCGAGAGTCTGCTCGACTCTCCACCGGATCGGCTGCGGCACGAAGCCGACCTGCTGCGGGTTTCTCTGCACGATCTCCACGTCGATGCCGAGCCGGGCGCCGTGGGCGACCACGGCTGTCTTGAACCCCTGGTCCACCAGGGCCTTGTTGACCGTTACGGCCTGCGCGGCGACCCTGGTCAGCAGCGCGGTGCCGACCAGGTTGTCGTGCGCGCTCGCGGCGAACACCACCACCGCGATGATCAGTCCCATGACGTCGACCGCGATCCCACGCTTGCGGCCCGGCACCTTCTTACCCGCGTCCTTGCCGGTCGTGGACGCCGGCACGTTCACCGCCGCGTGCACGCTCTGGGTGTCAAGCACCACCAGGCTCGGGTCCTCCGCCCGGCCCGCCGCCTCCCGCACCCCACAGCGCAGAAGCTCGTGGATCACCTGGTCGAGGCCCTCGTCACGCCACCGGTAGAAGTAGTACTTGACCGCCGTGGCCGGCGGGAAGTCCGCGGGCAGCAGGCTCCACTGGCAGCCGGAACGGTTCTGGTAGAACAGGGCGTCGACGATCCGGCGCATCTCGTAGCGCCCCTGGTGGCCACTGACCGAGGGGTGCGCCGCCTTCCACGCGGTGATCACGGGCTCGATCAGCGCCCACTGCGCGTCCGTGGTGTCGGTGCAGTACCCGCGGCGCTCGCTCATCGCACCAGCCCAGCACCACCGCCCCCGGCACGCAGCCGATTGCGGTCGGCGTCACCGAAACGCGCGATGACAAACCAGAGCGAACCCCATCAATCCGCGCCAGCGGCTACATCCGCCCCCGACGCAAAGACGAACCGGACAGAGACTCACATTCGTCTCCCGCCCTGTAGAAACGAAGCCTAGGCCGGCTGATAGGTGAGGTGGAGCACGCCGGTGCTGAAGGCCTCCGAACCCACGAGCTTGAGCGGCACCTGCCCGCCCGCGGAGTCGAAGAGGCGCTGGCCGCTGCCCAGGACGATCGGGCAGACGAACAGGGCCAGTTCGTCGAGCAGCCCCTCGGCCAGCAGCCAGCGCACCAGCGTGGTGCTGCCGGAGACGTTGATGTTCTTGCCCGGCCGCGCCTTGAGACTGGTGATCTCCTCGACGAGGTTTCCACTGATCAAGGTCGAGTTCTGCCAGTCGGCGCTCTCCAGGGTCCTGGAGACGACGAACTTGGCGACGTTGTTCATGCCCGACGCCATCGGGTTGTCTGCGCCCGAGAAGGCGTCGGCGAAGGTCTGATAGGTGACGCGTCCGAGCAGCATGGCGTCCGCCGCGGCGATTCGCGCCCCGATGGCCTGTCCGACCTCCGCACTGGCGTAGGCGAAGCTCCACTTCTCCGGGGCCTCGACGACACCGTCGAGCGATATGTGCAGGCCGGCAACGATTTTCCTCATGACGTCTCCTTCAGTAGGGTGCTCCGGTTTGCCGTTCGTAGAGTCAGACTGCACCGCGACGCGGAACTCATCGATCCCGCGGCCCCCACTTCGCACCGGCCTGCCGTTCGGCACCCCCGTAGAGGCCCTCGACTGCGCTGCCGGCCTCATCGGGGGTAGTGGTGGCGTGCGCCCGCAAGGGAAGTCCCGCGAGTCCGTCACACCGGAGGCAGAAGGCGAAAGGCCACACTCGCGGGCTCTGGTTGGTGCGGGAAGAGACCTGTACCCGCCGTTGCCCCAGCATCGCCATGCGGGTCAGCGTCACACTCGCACCATCTCCGAGACAAGTGGGCCTGATCCCGATTCAAAGACGAATCGGGCAGAGGCTCACAACCCGCCCTCTGAAGCCCCCACGCCTGCCCATGACTTGGCACAGCAAACGCACAGCCTGATGAGTCTGTAGGACGTCACAGGTGCAAGCGGTGGGCCTCGGTGGGATTGCCCAGGCAACCATGAGTCATGTCTCAGCGGTGACCGACTCCCATTTGGGTCAGTAGCTTTACTTGGCATTTACGGTCTCTTGGTGATCGCTTACGACGGGCGATTCGGAAGGGACACACGAGTTGAGTACGCACATATCCGGGCGCACTGCGCGCTCCAGACGCCGAAGGACCCAAGTCGCCGCGCTGGCAGCACTGCTGCTGGCCGCCGATGTCACCCTGACTGCTGGTCAGACCGCGGCTGCCGACCCGGCCCAGAGCAAGACCAGAACTGCGCGGGCCGAGCAGCCGTCCGCGGACGACATTCGCGCGTCCGACCTGGCCTGGGCCACCCAGCACAGCAAGGGCGGCATCCCCTGGGCGCTCGCCGAGGCGAAGAGGACGGGGAAGAAGACGCTCGCCCCGGACGAGACCACACCCACCAGCCTCACCTTCGCCAACCCCGATGGCACGCTGGCCTCAGAGGTCACTGCAGGGCCCGAGCGCATGGAGCGGGATGGCAAGTGGATCGACGTGGATGCGACGTTGACGACCACCGCCGACGGCGGTGTACAGGCCAAGGCGCACCCGCAGGGCCTGACTCTCGCCTCCGGCGGCGGCACCCCGGCCACGTCACTCAAGGCCGCTCAGGATGACGCGGGCCGTGATCTGGTCACCCTGGGTACGGGTGATGAGCAGGTGACGTTGCAGTGGAAGGGCGGTCTGCCCCAGCCCGTCCTTCATGGGACCACCGCCACGTACAAGGATGCGGTGCCCGGAGCTGATGTGGTGGTGAAGGCCACTCGTACCGGGTTCGAGCAGTTCGTGAACCTCGATGCCAAGCCGGCGGTCGGTGATTACACCTACACGCTGCCGCTGAAGGCCAAGGGCCTCAAGGCCACGGCGCAGAAGGGCGGTTCGGTGCTGTTCACCGACGCCACCACTGGCGCGGAGAGGGCGACCATGCCCGCTCCGATGATGTGGGACGCGAGCGTGGACGAGGTCTCGGGCAAGCACGAGCACCGGGCCCCGGTCGGGATGAAGGTCGTCGACAATGGCGGCGGGAACATCGACCTGCAGGTCACTCCTAACGCTGCGTTCCTCGCCGACCCCAGCACGCAGTACCCGGTCACCGTGGATCCCTCGACCTCCGCGCTCGGCAACACCTTCGACACCTATGTGCAGCAGGGCGAGACCACCGACCTCGGCGGCGAGACCGAACTCGACTTCGGCAACCCCGGCACGAAGAATGCGGACGGCACTCCCCGCCTCGCGCGCACGCTCATGAGCTGGAACACCGAGCCGTTCGCCGACGCGCTCGTCTCCTCCGCCAGCGTGCAGCTGTACAACTTCCACTCCGGCGCCACCGACTGCAAGGCACAGAGCTGGACGGTGTGGAACACCGGCGACAACTCCGGCGCACGGTGGACCAACCAGCCCACATGGATGCAGCAGTACGCCACCTCCACCCAGACCGCTGGCTACCCGGCCGGCTGCACCAATACCACCGACGGCTGGATCAAGGCAGATGTGACCGACCTGGTGAAGGTCTGGGCGTCGGCGAAGCAGACCCGCGGTTACATGGGGATCCGTGCCGCAACCGATGACGTCAAGGGCTGGAAGCGGGTCAACTCCCGGAACGCGACGGCGAATCAGCCGAAGCTGACGGTCAACTACAACTACCGTCCCGGCGACGGCACCGCCCAGCAGGCCGGCGCCCCGTTCAAGTCGTATGCCGGTGTGTGGGCGGTCAACTCGACCACCCCCACCCTGCGCGACAAGTTCGCGGACGCGGACGGTGACAAGGTCAACGGGACCTTCCAGGTCTACGATGCCGCGACGAACAAGCCCATCACCACCCCCGCCGGTGACGGCGCGATTGTCTCCGCCGACGTCGCTCCCGGCGCCTGGGCCTCGGTGAAGGTCCCCGCCGGGCAGCTCGTGAACGGCAAGACGTACAAGTTCCGTACCAACTCCTACGACGGCGCCCACTACAACCTGAACTGGTCGCCCTGGCGCGAGTTCGTCGTCGACACCACCGCACCCGGCGTCCCGGCGAAGATTGCCTCGACCGACTATCCTGCGGGCGCGTGGACGCCGAACAAGGGTGATGGCAACTTCGACGTCACCCCTCCGGCCGGTGACGATGCCCGAGGCATCGAAAGCCGCACCAACGGCGGTACATGGAGTGCTGAGAAGCCCGCCGTTGCCGGAAAGACCACCACAGTGACCGGCACGCCCGGTGAGCGTGGGATGAACCGCACCGAGGGCCGTGCGGTCGACAGGGCGGACAACAAGGGCTCGGAGAAGGTCTACGACTACGGCACTGGCAAGAAGCCGATCAGCGGCGACACTGCCATACCGGACGGCGGCGACACCGCAGACCCCATCCCGGAGGAAGAGCCTTACGAGACGGAGGACGTGCCGAAGAAGCAGGCCTCCCCTGATGGCGTCGTGACAGATCCGAAGCCGGGGGACAGGAGCAACTGCTACAAGACCGACAGCTCTGACATCGAGATGTGCCAGAGCCGTACGTACAACGCCGAGATCAAATCGGCTGCGAAGGCACTTCCGCCGCCCACCAATCCTCTCGTCACCTGGTGCAGCGACCCGGCAATCGGCGGATACACGCTCACTCGCACTGAAGGCTGCCACAAGATCGGCGTAGTGGTCGACTGGTGGCAGATCAGCACCAATCAGCCGCCCAAGCACATCGGCACCGCCATCTTCCTCGTCCGTGAAGAGATGAAACTGGACAACAAGGCTGAGTGGCACCAGCGGAACTTCATCAGCCCGCTGTCCATCGACGGTGCGCTGGGGACGGTGACTCTCGACTACTGGGATGTCACTTGCGGGGGCGACACCGTCTGCGACAAGGAGCTTGTCGGCCCCGAATTCACCGGCCCGACCTCCTGGACGATTGCCTCGTCAGTGACCGAGCAGACCGTCCAGACTCGCAAGTTCACCTGGAAGACAGCTGCCCTCGGCAAGGAACAGGACTTCGACCGAGGCAACTTCCTCGGCTTCAAGGCGACCGGTGCGCCCGGCGCGGTGAAGATCACCGAACCGAGCTGGGTGTTCTGGGGCCAGGTCCGCTGCGACCAGAAGATGCCGAATGCGGCGTCCGTCGGCTGTGTCTTTCCCAAGTACACGCCAACGTTCAACCTGAAGCAGAAGTACGCCGAAGGTGCCGCGCTCTACTACATGGAGATGCGCGACAAGCTGGACTGGAATCCCGGCAGCGAGAAGGACAACAGTCCACTGCACCGCGAATTCGACAAGGAAAAGAAGATCGCCAACCGCGGTGTGGTCTGCCCGGACAAGGGTCAGTACGCTCTGGTCCCGCACCCTCTGGCGACCGGTGACAGTAAGGCAACTCAGTGCGACGAGTACGCCTTCGCTGCCTCCAAGGAGAGCGGCGGATCGCAGGCGGGCGTCACGAACGGTACACAGTGTCTCCAGGCGTATGCCCGTAAGGACGCTGACGGCAAATGGCGTCTCTACGACGACATGAGGGCGCCGAACACCGCACCCACCTACACGGAGAAGTGCGCCCGCGCCACCATGGCCGGTGCCCAGAACGAGCGTGCCGGCTCCCGCCTCTCGGGCTTCTACACCAAGCAGCGAATGCTGGACGACGATGCGTACTTCATCGACGTCCCCGGTCTGGTCAGGCCGTAGCAAGTAGGCAGGAGAAGCCCCCTCTTGCAGTCTCTGCGGGAGGGGGCTTCTTGTGCCCTGATACGAACACTCGGTGGTGGCAATTGCCATCGGAGGCTTCGACAGGATGGAGGCAGCGTTGAGTGCGCTGGCCGACGAGTCGGTGAGTGGCGCGAGCAGCGCCGGGCAGAGGATCCCGGATTACTAGTCCGGGATCCTCTCCAACTTCCAGTTGAGGTAACTGGGTGGGCCTTCGTCCAGCTGAGGAACGTACGCGTACTGGCGCGAATATGGCATGGGGGAGCCGGACTCCAGAGCCTCAGCCATCAACCTGATCATCTCCCCCAGATTCTTCCAGCGGACCGCGGTGACCTCGTTGCCCTCGTAGTCGACCTCGATGATGTTGCCGTAGGTGTCGCCGGGGCGGTGGTCGATGAGGAGGCTCTCCCCCGTGTTCGTACCGGCGATGGGGAGCCACAGCGGGTCCGCCCACGGATCGAGAATCCACTGCTCGGGATCCTCGTCCCGCTGCTCGTTGAACTCTTCGAGCATCATCTCCATGTGCTCCGGCCCGCCCTTGAGTGCTTCGACGTCGTACGGGACGTAGCGGTCGGGCCAGATGGAGGCGTCGTACATGGGGGCGCCGGCGTGGATTCCGAGCCACTGCACAAGATGCGGATGGAGCGGATATGGGATGGCGTCCTGGAGGGACTGGACGGCCTCGTCGGAGGCAGGCGGGTGTAGCTCGGAGAGCTCACTGGTGCACTGGTGCTGTCGGAGCCAGGCCTCGATGCGCTCCCAAGCAGGTATGAGGTCGTTCATGGCCGCATCGTGCCACACGGCGGCAATCGCCCTTTCGCCCGCAGTAGAAGGAGAAGCGGATGTATCGCACCGTCGGCCTGTGGGCCACGACCATCACGGTGTTTTGTCTCGGCGTGATGGCGGTGATGTGGGTGATGTTGCCGGACACCGTGACTCCGCCTGCGGGCCCGCCCCCGGAATGCGGCAAGATCGTGGCCGACGTGCTGAAAGACAAGGCCAAGGCCCAGGAGGCGGGCCAGGCGAAGGACTCCGCGATCCCGGCCGAGTGCATCGATGAAGCTAAAAGCGCCGGACTCTGAGGAGTGCAGCGACTGTTGTTGATGCGCGGCCATGGCTTCCCTGGTGCGAGTAGCTCAGGAAGGTGTTCAGGACTTCCCGTGTTGAGCGGTGGCTACCTCGACATTTTCGAGCCACTTGCGGAGAGTCATCCCAGGGGGTGGTGAAATCATGAGACCGAGAGTCTGGGCCGCCTGCCTCATCTCGGTGTTTGAAGGGTTCAGCATCATGAACTCTTCGAGCTCTGAAGTTAGTTGCTGGGTTTCGGCGGAGGAGGAGTCTGAAAGATAATCATCAATGGCTTCCTCGTGTGAGCTGTATTCGAGTGAGAAGTTCTGATGGAAGTAGGCGGTGAGGAAGTGTGCCAGGCCGGGGAACTTCTCTCGCCACTCCCACGAGGTCTCGGGGCGGGTCGGCGAGCCGTCGGCCGGTGCCTCGGCAGGACGCGTCAGATGGTGCCGGATGATGCGCAGCGACTCCTCGACGCTGCCGCCCTGCGGGGGAGTGACATGCGGCAGGAGCTCGATGTCATCGGCGAGTTCATCGCTGAAGAGCCCAGTGGTCAGGAGGTCGTCGATCTCTTCTACGGCTGCAGCTACCCGTGCTGAGTCGCGACCGGCAGACCGCTGATACGCACTCAGTGCAGCACCTGGACGATCCGCTGTGTCGTCGAACTCGTTCCCGGTCACCTCATACGAGCGAAGGAGCTGTCGGAGCTCCCGGAAGCGATCACCCATGTACGTGTTCCTGTTCATACTCTTCAGCTACTTCGGAATGGGATAGGAGGTGAGGACCCGGTACCCTGCTTCCGCAGAAGGGGCACGTTTGAGAACCACCTGTACCCCGTCCACCCATTCCGCAGGCAGCCCATTGCGGAAATTTGAACGCGTCAGGCTCATGCCGGTCCGTTCGTCGAAATATGTCGGAGGTAGCTCCATCTTCCGCTTGTTCCCGGCCAGCCATGCCTCAATGTCCTTCTGCTGTTTCAGCATCGCCGCATCGGTGAACTTCTGCGCGGACGCCTCATCAACGTAGCGTGAGACGACGTCCAGGTTGGGCTCCGCACGCAGGCGAGCACGCAGGCGAGCACGCAGATCCTGGGTAGTCACCTCTGCATGCCTGGCGAGCGTGTGTGATCCGTTCTTACCCTCATCGCCCGCAACATCCGCCCGGTGCTTGGGCTGAACCGGGCCTTTACGCTTACTGCGAGGCCAGGCGTTGGGCTCGCCGTCCCGAAGCAACGGGCCGGGAAACGGAATCCCGGAGTCGGCAAGCGCCAGCCTGGGCCCGCCGACGTTGATGACAACACCCTTGAAAAGGTACGGAATACCGCCAGCGTTCTTGATTGCCTGGTACGTAGCCCCCGTGCCGCCCAGCCCTCCACCCATCAGCGCACCGGCAATGGCGGCGTGGCGGGCCTCGTCCAGGTTGATCCCCGACTGCATCCCCGCGGCCAAACGCATGGGCTGGGCGACGGCGAGGTCGACGGTAACCGACTCGATGCCGGCGATCGCCGCCGTGGCCAGGACGGTCCCGGCGATGGTGGCTACCTCGGTGGTGACCGCGACACCGAGGGTGGTACCGAGTTCGACGATGGTTGCTGCGGCGGCACCCGCCGCGAGCTCGGTTATCCCGGCAGTGAAGAAGGCAAGGCCGGTTCCCACCACGATGGTGGCGCCGACGATAGCGAGTTCGTTCTCCAACTGCTTCTTGGCGCCGGCGACGGAGTCGGCGTACTTGTCCAAGGCGGTACTCATGTCGCGGGCACCGTCACTGAGATCCTTCAGCCAGCCTCGGCCTTCGTGGTAGTAGCGACGCCAGAACACGTCGAACGCGTCGATCGACTCACCCTTGTTGTGCTCGATGAGCGAGCGGGCCGCATTGTTTGAGATACCCGTGAGGTTCTCTACCGCGTCCGCGAACGTACGCCACGCTCTTGCCGCGTCGCGGACCTTGCCCTCGTCGGCGTCGGGCCACCACATGCCGGTGAGGTCCTGGACGATCTCCCGGGTCTTGTCGGCGCCACTCACTTCGAGTCGCCTTCGTGCTCCTTCTTGATCTTGCCGAACATGGTGCGGACAAGCTCTTCGTTGTCGATGTGACCGTCCGCCATGTCGACCATGCCGAGGTAGATGCTGGTCAGGCCGGTGGTAAGGATTTCGGCCGACGCTTCGATCTGCTTGAGGTGGGGTGCATAGGCGGCGCTGAACGCCGCACCCTGCTCATCGTCTCCCCAGGGAGCTCCGGCATCAGCCACTTGAGATCCTCGGTCTTAGAGGACGTTCGTGTCATCTATGCGTCGGTTTGGGGTAGTTGGGTCGCGCCGGGATTCGTCGTGTACAGGTAGAACACGCGATATGTCTCTTCAGCTGAAAGCGCGCCCGATCTTGCGCTTCGCCCTGGTTTCTCCCGATAGCTCCTGTCCGGTTCGAGTACGCCCCTGAAGTTGGCTTTTGCCTCGCTCGATCGAGCGATATGCCCGGTTGAGGAACTCGTGCATGAGTAGTCCCATGACCTCTTCGCAGCAGCGCGAGCCGTACCTGAGCGATCTCTCCGATGCCCGCTGGGCGTTGATGGAGCCGACCTTGACGGCCTGGCGGGCCGAGCGGCAGAAGACCTCCCTCAACCTCGGCGGCAAGGTCACTGACCTGCGGGAAGTCATGAACGCGATCCTCTTCCTCAACCGGACAGGCGTCCCCTGGCGCTACCTTCCGCACGACTTCCCGCCGCACACTACGGTGTTCGGCTACTTCAGCGCCTGGAGCGCCGACGGCACCATCGAGAAACTCGGCCTCCACCTGCACCGGATGGTCCGTGAACAGGCAGGACGCACCGCCGAACCCACCGCCTGCGTCATCGACGCGCAGAGCGTCAAGACCGCACCCAGTTTCCCCACCGACACCCAGGGCGCCGACGCCGGCAAGAAGATCGTGGGCCGCAAACGCAGCATCGTTGTCGACACCCTTGGCCTGTTATTGCTGGTCATCGTGACGGCCGCCAGCGTCTCCGACAACGAAGCCGGCAAGCAGCTCCTCACCCGCGTCGCCGCCGATCACCCCACGATCACCAAGGCGTGGGTCGACACCGGCTGCAAGACCCAGGCCATCGAGCACGGCGCCGCCCTCGGCATCGACGTCGACGTCGTCCCGAGAAACACACAGGTCAAAGGCTTCTCGGTAGTCGCACGCCGCTGGGTAGTGGAACGAATTTTCGGCTGGATCATGATGCACCGCCGCCTCGCCCGCGACTACGAGACCAAACCAGCCCACTCCGAGAGCATGATCCGCCTCGCGATGATCTCCAATCTCGCGAAACGAGCAACCGGCGAAACACCCATAACCTGGCACAACCCATGAACTATCCCGTCTTCAACCGGAACGTCCTCTTATAGCTCCACCGCCACTCCCTGACCGCCCCGTCGAAAGGCAGCACCACGACAGCAGCCCACAACGACACATCCCGGCCACACACGACCGCGCCGGCCATCAGCCCGCTACGCCACGGCGTAGCTGAGGCGGAACAGATCCTGGGCGCGCTCCAGATCCCGCTCCGAACGCAGCTGCAACTCCAAGTCACCCGTGCCGTGGTGACCGAGCCCCGTCACGTCCCGGGCGAAGCCCGCAACGAGGTCGACCTCCTTCGGGTCGACCTTGAGGTAGACGAGGATCTTGGTCTGCTGCGGCGCGAGGACGCACGCGAAGTTCCGCAGCCTCTGGTAGGCCGCGTACTGCTTGCGCTGCACCCGGGTGACGCCAGCCCCGAGACCAGTCAGCGCGCCTCGTCGACCGCCACAGCCAGCTCGGTCATCGCACCGCCTGGTCGACGAACAGTCGTCAGTTCGGGCCCACGCCGTCGACCCCGGCGGACAACGGCCGACTGCCCGGTCACCGACGCCACGGTCTCCAGACCGATGTGGTCACTGCCGTAGTACCGGTAGCGGACCAGATCGATGCTGCGCCGGTGCTGCCGTACGGCATGCGCGTCGTAGCGGGTGAAGTCGCCGGCCACACAGATCAGTCGAGGTGCACTCCACAGGATCTGGGAAGCGGCCGCCGTCCCGAGCCGGTCGCGGACCAGCCCCCGGAGAGCATCCTTGTGGGTCGTCAGCCAGGCCATGTAGTAGAGGCCCTGGTTGATCACGCCTCAGTCCCACCACTCCCCCTGCACGACCACGATGCCAGAGGGGAACCCCATTGAGCTCAGGGATATTTCCGCCACCGAACTTCGTCGCGAGAAGGACAGAGCAAGCAGTCATGCCCACACAGCACAACGCAATGCCGGATGCCCAGTACAGCCCCACCCATATCCGCGCCACGTGGAGCGGGACCGGGAGTGTGAAGGAGGCATCCAAGGCATTCGGATTCTCACGCGCAAAGGGCTACGACCTGATTCGCCAGGGCAAGTTCCCGTGCCGCGTACTCCATATCGGCCGCAGCACACGTGTCGTCACGGCGTCCCTGCTCCGAGTGCTCGAAAGCGGCGAGCCGGAGTTCAACGGTGCCCGCACCTGAGCCCGCGCACCCGCGCGATCTGTCACACGAACACTCGCCGGAACACACTGGTTGGCGCTCTTCGTGTCACATCCGCGTCACCAACTAGGCGGACTCCACTGAACGGAGGGAGCATGACCTGGGCTTATGAGACTGCCTTGGACTGGCTGGACGACCTAAGACGGTTCCGCCTACCTGTGCCATGTGGGACCGGATCGCGCCGTCGCCCAGAGTGGCCCGGCCCACGATCAGCAGTGGGCCAACCCCGCCGGCCTTCCAGACAGCGCCCCGAGCGCGGGAGGCCACAAAGCGGTCCACCCGCCCCCACCTGAAGGCCAGTCACCGACGCCTGCGCATCGCCCGGCAAGAAAACCCCAAGCAGGCCATCGCGACGATCGCCTGCGTCCGGCATCAACGCATCGCAGCCACGCCCAGTAGCCATCCCAGGCTTCGCCGAGTCAGCGGCCCCCAACACCCCTGCGGCCCCTCCCAGACGGCCATGCGCGCCGAGGTGTCACGCGTCATCCCGCTCGCCGCCTGCCCCCTGATACAAACCGAACCATCGCGGTCCAGCACACCCCGCTACCACCAAGATCCGGACCATACGCGGGCCAACTCACCACTTTGCCTCTGTCGGACCGACATCCTTGCTGGTCAGAAGGCTGCACCGCCTGTACCACCAGCAGACGAAGAACCTACTGGCACCCTGCCCAGGCGGCTGAGCGGGACCGCTCGGCACCACGAAATTCCCGGCGCCTCGCCACACTCGCGCAGTCAGGAGGTCGCCTGACCAGCAGGGCAACTCGTCTGATGACCCATCAGAACGAGCGTCAAATGAGCGTCAAGATGCCTCGTAGAGCGTCATTTCAGCGTGAAAATATCGCCCGTAACGCATATAACGCACATAACGCACACCACCCAAACCTGCAGGTCAGACGCCCTTTCGGCAGGCTCAAGGATCGCGACGCATTCCACATGATGGGTCATCGGGAAGGCGTCGAGGCTTAGCCAGTTCCGCCGGCCCCCACGAGGCCCAACGATTGGTCCCAGAGCCGCCCCCTCACCAAGAGCCCGAGCACTGCCAACGGCCCAACACGCACACGGGCAAGTTGCTGCCCGGCGCAGGTGCATGGATGCACGACGGCTCATCACCGAAGACAGCCTGCGGCTGTAGTGCCCGATCCCTCCGGAAAGCGCGATTTCAACTCAGCGTAGTCAGCACCAAGTCAGCACGGGAGAGGTGATCAGGGGTGCTGACAGGGGCTTTTAGTCAGCACGAATCCAGCACGGGCGTCTGCACCGGACCGCCAATTCATCCCGAACAGTGCAACTTGGACAGTGCCCTGGTCGGCCTTCCCGGGGCGGTCGCGACCGCCCTCGAACCACCGTCATGGGCGCGGCTCGCACACCTCGCACCCGAACTGTGGTGTCCCACCACATGTGCGCCTGACCTGGGCGTTCCTACGGTGTGGCGACTGGAATCCCGTCCCCGTCCCCCGCCCGGAAGTGACCACCATGGCCGCACCCACCGCACCACCCACCCCGCTCCGCAGCATGCGGAAAGTCGTCGCCGCCAGCCTCATCGGCACCACCATCGAGTGGTACGACTTCTTCCTGTACGGCTCCGCTGCCGCCCTGGTCTTCAACAAGCTCTTCTTCCCGGACTCCGACCCGCTCGTCGGAACCCTCCTCTCCTTCCTCACGTACGCCGTCGGCTTCGCCGCCCGCCCCCTCGGCGCCCTGGTCTTCGGTCATTACGGTGACCGGATCGGCCGCAAGAAGCTGCTGGTGGTCAGTCTGCTGATGATGGGCGCGGCGACCTTCGCGATCGGTCTGCTGCCCACCCATGCGACGGTCGGCGCCGCGGCTCCCGTGCTGCTGACCGTGTTCCGCCTCGTACAGGGGTTCGCGCTCGGCGGCGAGTGGGGCGGCGCCGTACTTCTCGTCTCCGAGCACGGAGACCCGAAGAGGCGCGGGTTCTGGGCCTCCTGGCCGCAGACCGGGGCGCCCGCCGGGCAGTTGCTCGCCACCGGTGTGCTGTCGGCGCTCACCGCGCTGCTGTCGGACGCGGCGTTCCTCTCATGGGGCTGGCGCGTACCGTTCCTGCTCTCCGGTGTGCTGGTGGGCGTCGGCTTGTGGGTTCGTCTCTCTGTCGATGAATCCCCCTTGTTCAAGGCCGCGTTGGCCCGGTCCGAGGAGCGCAAGGCGGCCAGCGACGTGGAGAGGATGCCGCTCGTGTCCGTGCTGCGCCACCACTGGCGCGACGTACTGGTGGCGATGGGCGCCCGGATGGCCGAGAACATCAGCTACTACGTCATCACCGCTTTCATCCTGGTGTACGCGACGACCTCAGCCGGCCTGAGCAAGCAGACCGCGCTCAACGCCGTACTCGTCGCCTCCGCCGTCCACTTCGCGGTGATCCCCGCCTGGGGCGCGCTGTCGGACCGCATCGGCCGAAGGCCCGTCTATCTGATCGGCGCGGTCGGCGTCGGGGCGTGGATGTTCCCGTTCTTCGCGCTCATCGACTCCAAGAGCTTCGGGAGTCTGCTGCTCGCCGTGACCGTGGGGCTGATCTTCCACGGTGCGATGTACGCGCCCCAGGCGGCCTTCTTCTCGGAGATGTTCGCGACCCGGATGCGCTACTCGGGTGCGTCGATCGGCGCCCAGTTCTCTTCGGTCGCGGCCGGCGCGCCCGCGCCACTGATCGCCACCGCGCTGCTCGCCGACTACGACAGCTCGACGCCGATCGCCCTGTATGTGATCGCGGCGGCGCTCCTCACCGTGGTCGCGATCGGCTGCGCCAAGGAGACCCGCAGCCGGGATCTCGAGAGCATCGCGGAGGACGCGGATCCGAAGGCGCCCGCGGGTGCGGTCGACGCCCGTATCGCCTGACGCCCGGCGAGGGGCGCCGTACGGACCGGATCCGTACGGCGCCCCTCGCTCTGTCGCGCTCAGCGCGCGGTGGCGGACGAAAGACCGTGCAGGCGCAGCGCGAGCTGGATCTCCAGAGCGCGGGCGGGGGACTGCCAGTCGGCGCCGAGGAGCCTGCCGATCCGCTCCAGCCGCTGCGCCACCGTGTTGACGTGGACGTGCAGGGTGTCCTTGGTACGCGCCGGACTCATCCCGCACGCGAAGTACGCGTCCAGGGTGCGGACCAGGTCGGTGCCGCGCCGTTCGTCGTACGACACCACCTCGCCGACCGTGCGCCCTACGAATCCCCCGATGTCCCCGGTATCGGCGAGCAGAAGGCCGAGGAATCCGAGGTCGTGCGCCGCCGCGCCGTCCCCCGACCTGCCGAGCAGACGCAGCGCCTCGATGCAGCGGCGGGCCTCCGCATAGGCGTCCGCCACTTCCTCGGTACGGGTCGCCGGCGCGGCCACCGGCGCCGATGCGCCGACCGTGACGTGTTCATGGAGCGCCCCGCCGAGGTGTTTGGCGCTCTGCCGGGCAAGTCCTGCCGGAGTGTCACCCGGCCCCAGCGGAAGCAGCAGTACGGTTCCGCCGTCGCGCGCCGCGGCCAGTCCGTGCCGGGTCGCCGCCAGATGCGAGGCGGCGGACCAGAGCCGCTGCCGGTCGGCGCTCTCCTGCTCCGCCGTTCCTGTTCTTTCCGGTACGTCGATCCGCGCGGCCAGCACCACGTGCGGCGCGTCCAGGTCGGCCCGCAGCCGTGCGGCGCGCTCGCGCAGCAGCCGCGGGTCGCGGTCCGGGGCGTCGAGGAGGTCGTCGAGCAGTTCCCCGCGTACCCGCTGCTCGGCCTCGCCCGCCGATCGGCGCGCGAGGAGCAGCAACGAGGTGACCAGGGCCGCCCGTTCCAGGGTACGCAGATCGACCGGGTCGAGGCCCGGCCTGCCGTGCAGGACCAGTGCGCCGAGGCGCTCACCGCCCGCCGAGACGGAGGCCACCCAGTCGTCTCCGTGCCGTGCCGCGTGCCCGTCCGCGCCCGCAGGACCGAAGTCGCCCTCGATGAACTCGACGCTGCCGTCGAGTACTTCGGCCACCGCGCCCGCCACGTCGTGCACACCGCCGCCGCGCAGCACCAGCTCGGTGAGCCGGTCGTGGACGTCCGACGCACGCTCGATGACCCCGCTGTGGTCCTGGATGATCGCGTTGGCCGTTTCGAGTTCGGCCAGTGCCGTGCGGGTCTCGGCGAGCAGATTCGCGGTGTCGATGGCCACGGCGGCGTGTGCCGCGAACGAGCCGAGGAGCGCGACCTGTTCATGGGCGAAGACCCTGGGCCTGCGGTCCGCGGCGAAGAGGACGCCGATGATCTGGCTGCCGAGGGTGAGCGGGACGCCGAGGATGGCGGCCAGGCCCTCGTCGCGCACCGCCGAGTCGATGCTCCGGGTGTGCTCGAAGCGCGGGTCGTCGAAGTAGCTCTCGGTGACGTAGGGCCTGGCGGTCTGGGCGACGAGCCCGCCGAGCCCTTCGCCCATGCCGAGCCTGAGCTGCTGGAAGCGGGCGGAGACCGAGCCCTCGGTGACGCGCATATAAGTGTCGCCGGCCGCCGGGTCGTTGAGGCAGAGGTACGCGACCTCCGTGCCGAGCAGCGAGCGTGCGCGCTGCACGATCGCCCGCAGGACCGCGTCGAGGTCGCGCAGTCCCGCCAGGTCGTTCGCGGTCTCGAAGAGCGCGGACAGTTCGGCCTCGCGCCGTCGCCGCTCCGCCAGTTCGGCCCGTACCCGCAGCGCGAGCTGTTTGGCGGACTCCAGGGCGGCGAGCGCCTCGGGTGCGGCGCCGTCGGCGCGGGCGAGGAGCACCGGGCGGTCGTAGGCCTCCGCGGCGGCTCCCCGTGCGAGAAGTTCGAGGTAGGGCATCTCGGCGGACCCGGCTTGCGGCTGATCGTGGGACATGGTCACAGAGATACCTGTCGCAGGGACGGCAGCGCCAGACCTAGTGCGCGGTCCAGCCTCCGTCGAGGGTGAGCGAGGTGCCGGTGACGAAGGAGGCGTGCGGGCCGCAGAGGTACGCGACGGCCTCGGCGACCTCCTCCGGTTCGATCAGGCGTTTGACCGCGGAGTCCTTGAGCAGCACCTCGGTGAGCACCTTCGACTCGTCGATGCCATGTGCCGCCGCCTGGTCCGCGATCTGCCGCTCGACGAGCGGGGTGCGCACATAGCCGGGGTTCACACAGTTCGACGTGACACCGTGCGGGGCGCCTTCGAGGGCGGCGGTCTTGGAGAGGCCTTCGAGTCCGTGCTTGGCGGTGACGTACGCCGACTTGTAGGCGGAGGCCCGCAGTCCGTGCACGGACGAGACGTTGACGATACGGCCCCACCCCTGCCGGTACATGTGCGGCAGTGCCCCTCTGATCAGCCGGAACGGCGCCTCCAGCATGACGGTGAGCACCGTGTGGAAGACCTCGGGCGGGAACTCCTCGATGGGGCGCACCAGTTGCAGCCCCGCATTGTTGACGAGGATGTCCGCGCCCGCCGCCGCCTGCTCCGCCGCGTCGAGGTCGGTCAGGTCCAGGACGTGAGGTGTCACGGACCCCGGCAGTCCTCTCGCCCGTACGACGAGCTCTTCGAGTCCGGCCGCATCGCGGTCGGTGGCCCTGACGTCGGCGCCCGCGGCTGCGAGCCGCAGCGCACAGGCGCTGCCGATGCCGCCCGCGGCTCCGGTGACGAGTGCGCTGCGGCCTGCGAGGTCGGGGCCGGCGGGACGGGGTGTGGTGGGCGCGGTCATGCTCCGCACCCTAGGCAGCGCTCAGGCTCCCCACCGATGTGGCCCACACCCATACTTCATTCCCCGGTGGTGGGGTCGAACCATGTGGGTTCGTCGACGAGCGCCCTCTTGATCCGCGTCAGGTCGAAGTCGGCGAGCTCGGGCGGCAGCGCATCGAGGGAGAACCAGCCCACGTCCAGGGACTCGTCGTCATTGACGCGCGCCTCGCCGCCGACGGCCCTGCACAGGAAGCTGGTGTCCATGAACTGGCAGCGGTCGCCGTTGGGGTAGCGGATCGGCTTCAGCGCCTGCACCAGGATGATCCGCTCGGGTACGCACCGTACGGCCGTCTCCTCGAAGACCTCGCGCACCGCGGTGGCTGCGGGCTGCTCCCCCGGCTCCGGAATGCCGCCGATGATGGCCCACTTGCCGGTGTCGGCGCGGCGGCCGAGCAGCACGCGCCCGGCGTCGTCGAGGACGACGACGCTCACGCCGGGCAGGAGCAGCAACTGGTGGCCCGCGGTGGCCCTGATGTCTCGGATGAAATCGGGTGTAGCCATGCCCCGACCCTAGCCGCGGGCCTTCCTGGCCTTGTACGTACGGGCCACGGACCAGCCGATACCGCCCACGCCGAGCGCCACGAGCAGCCATTCGGGCAGCGTGCCGAGCTCGGTGGCAGGGGTGGTCGAGGAGCGCTTGGGGACCTCGGCGACGAGCGCGTCGGCCGTGAACATCTTGGTCTTCTGCGCGACCGATCCGTCCGGCCGGATCACCGCGGTGACACCCGTGGTGACCGGGACCATGACGGCCCGGCTGTGCTCGACGGCCCGCACCCGCGACATCGCGAGCTGCTGGTACGTCATCTCGCTGCGGTCGAAGGTGGCGTTGTTGCTGGGTACGGAGATGATCTGCGCGCCCGCCTTCACCTGGTCGCGCACGGCCCAGTCGAAGGCGGCCTCGTAACAGGTGACAGGACCGATCTTGGTGCCCGCCATGTCGAAGACGACCGACTTCTTGCCGGGTGTGAAGTCCTGGTGCACCAGGTCGACATCGGAGCTGAAGATCCGGAAGAAGGAGCGGTAGGGCATGTACTCGCCGAAGGGCTGCAGTTGCCGCTTGTCGTACGTGGTCGTGGGGCCCTTCTCGGGATCCCACAGGATCTGCTCGTTGAGCAGTTCGCCCTTCTTGGAGTTGACGACCGCGCCGACCGAGATGGGCGCGCCTATCGCCTTGGCGGCCTCGTCGATGGCGTAGTACGCGTCGGCGTTGGCGTAGGGGTCGATGTCGGACGAGTTCTCCGGCCAGAGCACCAGGTCCGGCTGCTTTGCGCGCCCCGCCTTGACGTCGGCGGCGAGCTTCTTGGTCTCCCGTACGTGGTAATCGAGCACCGCGCGGCGCTGGGACGCGAAGTCGAGCCCCATCCGGGGGACGTTGCCCTGGATGAGGGCGACGGTGGTGGTGCCGTTCTCGGCGCCGTCGTCGACCAGGGGCAGTGCGGCGAGTCCGGCCGCGACGGGCGCCGCGGCCAGCAGGACCGCACCGGCGACCCCGCGCTCCCACACCCGGCGTTGCACCGCCAGTCGCCGTGCCAGTTCGCCGAGGCCGAAACCGCACAGGACGACGGCGAAGCCGAGCATCGGGGTGCCGCCGACCGCCGCCAGCGGAAGGAAGACCCCTTCGGGCTGGCCGAAGGCGACCTTGCCCCAGGGGAAGCCGCCGAACGGAACCCGGGCGCGGGCCGCCTCGACGGCGATCCACACCCCGGCCGACCAGAGCGGCCAGAGCGGCAGCCGGGACACGTACGCGATCCCGGCGCCGGCCGCGGCGACGAACAGCGCCTCAAGGGCCGCAAGTCCCAGCCAGGGGACGGGGCCGACCTCGACGCCCGTCCAGACGAGCAGCGGCAGGAGGAATCCGAGGCCCGCCAGATACCCCAGGCCGAAACCGGCCCTGACCCGGCGGCCGTGCATGACCAGGCCGAACAGTGCGAAGGCGAGGGGTGCGAGCCACCACAGAGGTCTCGGCGGGAAGCTGGCGTACAGCAGCAGGCCGGAGGCTGCGGCCAGGACCGGCCTCAGCAGCTTCCGGTACCGGGGGACCGGCGCGGGCGGAGGGGCGGGGGCCTCGACAGG
>NZ_JAFLRJ010001258.1 GCF_017315755.1 Streptomyces beijiangensis | reverse complement strand
GGTCGCCCCGCCGCAGCAGCGCCGTCGCCCGCTCGATGCGACGCGTCATCAGGTACGAGTACGGCGACTCACCGTAGGCGGCCCGGAACTGCCGGCTCAGGTGCCCGGCGGACATGTTCACATCACGGGCGAGCGCCTCCACGTTCAGCGGCTGCGCCGCGTCCGCGACCGTATCGACAGGGAGTACGCGCAGCCGCGCGAGATCAGC
>NZ_JAFLRJ010001257.1 GCF_017315755.1 Streptomyces beijiangensis | reverse complement strand
CTCCCCCACCTCCACCGCTCTCAGCACCTCCGGCGGACAGTCCCACTCCACGCCCCCGCCCGGCGCCCGCAACTGCACGAAGCCGTCCTCGCGAGCCATGACCCGTCCCACCTTCCCGCTCCGCGAATCCACGGCGTACGTACCGACCTTCACGGCGCCACCCCCTCCACCTCGTGCAGTACGGCCACGATCCGCAGCGCCACATCCACGCTGCACCGCCCCAGATCGACCAGCGGCAGGTCGGGTCCGCCACCCGCAGCCGACACCGGGTC
>NZ_JAFLRJ010001256.1 GCF_017315755.1 Streptomyces beijiangensis | reverse complement strand
CCGTTGCACCGGGTCGCGGTGGCCGTGGCGAGCACCCCGTCGTCCAGGGTGAGCACGGCTGCCGCCGTGTCGATGTCCTGGGCGGAGCGGAACATGGCGGGCCCCGCGTCCGAGCCCGTCGCGTACACCTCCACGACCTCCCGACCTGTCACCCACCGCAGCATGTCGAAGTCGTGCACCAGGCAGTCGCGGTAGAGGCCGCCCGACAGCGGCAGATACGCGGCGGGCGGCGGCGCGCAGGCTCGTGAGGTCCGGGGCGCTGGGGCGGCTGCACACCGTACGGGCC
>NZ_JAFLRJ010001255.1 GCF_017315755.1 Streptomyces beijiangensis | reverse complement strand
CGTACGGGTTTCTGCGGTGCGGGCCCCATTGAGGCCTCCCCTCCTGCGCGGATGTCCGGTCTTCACCAGACTCCCGTCGGGCGGACCGCGAAACGTCGCGCCGATGGCGGAGTTGAGGGGTACCACCGGGGGTGGTGGGGGACGGTGACTACTCCCTGGGGAGTACGGGTGGCCGGGGCCGCTCGCGGGCGGCGGCGCGACGGGGCAGGGTGGAGGGTGACGCCCCCGTCCGAGAGGAGACAGCGTGTCCGCCGAGCGTTCCGCGTTCACTGTCCGCCGCGTGTACGACTCGCCGGGCCCCGCCGACGGGACCCGCGTCCTGGTCGACCGGTTGTGGCCGCGCGGGGTGTCCAAGGAGCGTGCCGCGCTCGACGAATGGCTCAAGACGGTGGCCCCCACGAACGAGCTGCGGCGCTGGTACCACGCGGACCGTTCCCGCTATGCGGAGTTCGCGGAGCGGTACACGGCTGAGCTCGCCGGGCCCGAGCAGGGGGCGGCGCTGGCGCGGCTGGCCGAGCTGGCGGGGCAGGGGCCTGTCACGCTGGTGACGGCGGTCACGGACGTGCCGACGAGCCACGTACCAACGCTGCTCGCGGCACTGGCGTCGGGGTCCTGATAGCCGGGGGCTCCGCTCCCGCGCCCCCGCCCCGGGGGCTCCGCCCCGAACCCCCGGTCCTCACTCGCCGGACGGGCTGAGTATTGCCGGACGCCGGCTTGAATCCTGCAGGCCACGTCCCGGCCAACAGCGGCAAAATCAAGCCCGTCCGGCGTTTGAGGACACGCGGCCGGAGGCCGTGTACCGGGCGGCGCCGGGGCCGCGACCCCGTCACGCGACTACGACGG
>NZ_JAFLRJ010001254.1 GCF_017315755.1 Streptomyces beijiangensis | reverse complement strand
CCTCGATGCCCCCCTGGACGCCGAGCCCGACGGCCTCGACGGCATCTCCACGATCATGTCGCGCGCCTTCAACGAGGGCACCGACAAGCACACCGCCGAGGAGTTCGCCGCGGAGCTGGAGCGCTGCGGCGCCACCATGGACGCGCACGCCGACCACCCGGGCGTACGGGTCTCCCTTGAGGTCCCCGTCTCCCGGCTGCCGAAGGCGCTCGGCCTGCTCGTGCGGGATCTCGTCGAGGCGGTTGCGCACCAGACGGCTGATCTCGCCGTCGGTGAAGGCCGGTGCGCGCAGTGCCTCGGCGAGCAGGCC
>NZ_JAFLRJ010001253.1 GCF_017315755.1 Streptomyces beijiangensis | reverse complement strand
ACTCACCGTTCGGCGGACAGGGCCTCAACCTCGGGCTCCTCGACGCGGTCAACCTGGGCTGGAAGCTGGCCGCCGTCGTCGCCGGCCGCGCCCCGGACGGCCTCCTGGACACGTACACCGCCGAACGCCACCCGGTCGGAGCCCGCGTCCTCGCCAACACGGGCGCGCAGGTGGTCGCGTGGATGCGGCCGGCGAGGACGGCGGCCAGCTTCCAGCGCAGGTTGACCGCGTCGAGGAGCCCGGGGTTGAGGCCCTGTCCGCCGAACGGTGAGTGCACGTGCGCGGCGTCGCCCGCCAGGCGAGCGACTACCGCAGCGGCCGCGTCCTGCTGGCGGGCGATGCTGCGCAC
>NZ_JAFLRJ010001252.1 GCF_017315755.1 Streptomyces beijiangensis | reverse complement strand
TGCGGGTCGGGTGCACGGAGGGGGGCTCAGGGCGGTATGGCGGACAGACAGGACGGGGGCGTCACAGTGCTGCGCGGGTGTCGAGCCGGTCTGCAGAGGACCGGTGCCGTATGAGGCATCGTCTGCAAGTGGTGCTTCAGATCCTGCTGGTGCTGGTCGCCTGTCTGCTCGGGATCGCAACCAACTACGCCACCAGCACGGACGACGCGCCCTGGGCGCTGGAGGTCATCCGGCGGGGGTCCGTGCCGGCCATCGGGCTGCTGATCGTCGCGATGGTGATCGGGCAGGTCGTCGTGTACCGGCTGGAGAATCCGGCGCCCGAGCAGACGG
>NZ_JAFLRJ010001251.1 GCF_017315755.1 Streptomyces beijiangensis | reverse complement strand
CGCCGCGCGGCGGTCTGCGAAGGACGGAACGGAGGGGCGGGTGAGCTCGCTGCGCTCCCGCTTCGTCCGGGCCGCCTGATGCACGTCGTGCCGCTCCCGGCAGTACAAACAGGTGCCGCATCGCCGGACGGCTGTGCGATGCTCGGCGGTGTGGAAAACACGTCCGTGAGCCCGGTGTTCGTCGGTCGTGCCGACGAGCTGACCATCCTGAACGATGCGCTCGCCCGCGGCGGCGCGGGCGAGCCGCAGGCATTGCTCCTCGGCGGTGAGGCAGGGGTCGGCAAGACCCGCCTCGTCGAGGAGTTCATCGCCGGCGCC
>NZ_JAFLRJ010000130.1 GCF_017315755.1 Streptomyces beijiangensis | reverse complement strand
CCTTCAAGGCGGTGAAGGCAGGCAAGTGCCTGCCCGTCTGGGACACCGGGTACGGCAGCGGCACCGTCGAGTGGAGCTCGGACACACCCCCGGCCCCGACCTCCGACTGCGACACCGGCAAGGCGCTCGTGTTCGTCACCGAGGTCACCTCGTCCAGCAGCAGTTGCCCGACCGGTACGGACAAGTCCTCCTGGTCGTACCAGTCCGCGTCGTCCGGTGAGAGCACCACGCTCTGCCTCACCCGGATCTACCACAAGAACTACTGCGTCCTCGGCAAGCAGACCGGCGACAAGATCTCGCTCGGGCCGATGACCGCCGTGAACTGCACGGACAAGAAGGTCCCGATCGCGTACAACCAGATCATGCACATCACCGGGGTCTACAAGCACTCGGGCGCCATCACCGCAGGCATCTGCTCCCGGAGCGGCGGCGACCAGACCCGGTACTGGGTGTGGAAGATCCGCGACGGCACGGCCGTGCTCTGCACCATGATCTACAAGGGCTAGCGGAGCGAGCGCATCGTCAGGCGGGGCTCGGGCCGCCGTTCGCGGCCGGAGCGGGCGAGGCGGGCGGTGCGGGCGGCGCTTCGTCCGCCGGGCCCGCGGGGGCCCCGTTCTCGCGGTCGTACATCAGCAGGCTGAAGACGATCATGCCAAGGACCAGCATCATGAACGCGAAGGCCTGCCAGCCCACCAGGCCCACCGTCAGCGCGCCGAGCACCCCGTGCACCACCGCGCAGGTGATGAGGAGAATCCGGCCGGGGAGGCCGGGGGCGCGGTCGCGCAGGGCCATCCTCAGGAGGACCACTCCGCAGAGGACCAGATAGATGCCCGTCAGGCCGCCCATGATCCATGCGCCGACGGATATCGCCTTGGGGTCGATGCCCGCGAGGGACATGTGCTGGTTGTCGGCGACCCTGCCGAGCACCCAGTTGACGAATGCGATTCCGAGCGCTTCCAGGAAGAGAAGTATCGCGCCCGTCCATGCCACCGGCTTGCGTGCCATGGCCCCCACCCTCGGTCCGTTACCGCCAGTACGTCTGACATCGCGAAGGCTACTAATGGGTAGGCGTATGGGCAACGGTTCTGACGGCAGCAAAGAATCATTCGGCCATTCGTAGGGACTCGACAAAGAATCGCCTCCCGGCGCTGGCCCGGCTGACAGAGACCTAGGCCACACAGCGGGGTTACTGTGGGCTCCAGTCTCCCCGCGTACCGTGGTGCGACAAGGGATTTCGCGCCTTGAGTGGGCCTCGAGTCACCCTGTGTGTGGGCAAGCTCACCCTTGGGGACGGGTCGTCCGGCCGTGTCGGCAGTCCCTAAACTCAGCTTGTTTCTTGGAGGGAGCCATCGTGCGCAAGGTCCTCATCGCCAACCGTGGCGAAATCGCTGTCCGCGTCGCCCGGGCCTGTCGGGACGCCGGGATCGGATCCGTAGCTGTCTACGCCGATCCGGACCGCGACGCCCTGCATGTCCGCGCGGCCGACGAGGCGTTCGCCCTGGGCGGTGACACCCCGGCGAGCAGCTATCTCGACATGGCCAAGGTGCTGCAGGCCGCGAAGGACTCCGGCGCGGACGCCATCCATCCCGGATACGGATTCCTGTCGGAGAACGCCGAGTTCGCGCAGGCCGTACTGGATGCGGGTCTGACCTGGATCGGCCCGCCGCCGCAGGCCATCCGCGACCTGGGCGACAAGGTGGCCGCCCGTCACATCGCCCAGCGCGCGGGCGCCCCGCTGGTCGCGGGCACCCCCGACCCGGTCTCCGGCTCTGCCGAGGTCGTGGCCTTCGCCGAGCAGAACGGTCTGCCGGTCGCCATCAAGGCGGCCTTCGGCGGTGGCGGGCGCGGTCTGAAGGTGGCCCGCACGCTGGAGGAGATCCCCGAGCTGTACGACTCGGCGGTACGCGAGGCCGTCGCCGCGTTCGGCCGCGGCGAGTGCTTCGTCGAGCGCTACCTGGACAAGCCCCGGCACGTCGAGACCCAGTGCCTGGCCGACACCCACGGCAATGTGGTCGTCGTCTCCACCCGTGACTGCTCGCTGCAGCGCCGCCACCAGAAGCTGGTGGAGGAGGCGCCCGCGCCCTTCCTGAGCGAGGCCCAGAACGCGGAGCTGTACGCCGCGTCCAAGGCCATCCTCAAGGAGGCCGGTTACGTCGGCGCCGGCACCGTGGAGTTCCTCGTCGGTGTCGACGGCACGATCTCCTTCCTGGAGGTCAACACCCGTCTCCAGGTGGAGCACCCGGTCACCGAGGAGGTCACCGGCCTCGACCTGGTCCGCGAGATGTTCCGCATCGCGGACGGCGAGGAGCTCGGTTACGGGGACCCGGCCGTGCGCGGGCACTCCTTCGAGTTCCGTATCAACGGCGAGGACCCGGGCCGCGGTTTCCTTCCCGCTCCGGGTACGGTCACGAACTTCGCGCCTCCGTCCGGTCCCGGTGTCCGCCTGGACGCGGGTGTCGAGTCCGGCTCGGTCATCGGCCCGGCCTGGGACTCGCTCCTCGCCAAACTGATCGTCACCGGCGCCACCCGTGAGCAGGCGCTGCAGCGCGCCGCCCGTGCGCTGGCGGAGTTCGACGTCGAGGGCATGGCCACCGCCATTCCCTTCCACCGCGCTGTCGTGGTGGACCCGGCGTTCACGTCCGACCCGTTCCGTATCCACACCCGGTGGATCGAGACCGAGTTCGTCAACGAGATCCCGCCGTTCACCCCCGGTGGCACAGACGCCGACGAGGACGAGTCCGGCCGCGAGACGATCGTCGTCGAGGTCGGCGGCAAGCGTCTTGAGGTCTCGCTCCCGTCCTCGCTGGGAATGACCCTGGCCCGTACGGGACTTGCTGCGGGAGCCAAGCCGAAGCGGCGGGCCGCCAAGAAGGCGGGCTCGGCGGCGTCCGGCGACACCCTCGCCTCCCCGATGCAGGGCACGATCGTCAAGGTCGCGGTCGAGGAGGGCCAGGAGGTCAAGGAGGGCGACCTCATCGTGGTCCTGGAGGCCATGAAGATGGAACAGCCTCTGAACGCCCACCGGTCGGGCACGGTCAAGGGCCTCGCGGCCGAGGTCGGCGCATCGCTGACCTCCGGCGCGACGATCTGCGAGATCAAGGACTGACACCGGCGCCGTTACGTGCGCGCGAGGGCCCCGTCGAGTTGGTTCGGCGGGGTCTTTGGCGTTCAGCGGCTTGTCGCTGCGCGGGCAGAGTCCCCGAACCCGCCCCTTCCCGAGACTGTGGGCTTCGCCCCCAGACCCCCGTACGCGACCTTCGGTCGCGTGTCCTCAATCGCCGGACGGGCTAAATAGGCCCAACCGGTTCATCTGCGGCGCATCTCGGCCACGCGTGCCCGCTCGCCTGCCTGTTGCTCTGCCAGGGACGCCGTTGCGTTGCGTAGCGGCGACGGGGAGCCGGGTGTTGTGCGGCGCTGGCCCGGGAGTGGCATGTCCCGGCGGGGCTGTCGCCCCGCCGGGGACTGGTCGTTGTTTCCGGAGGTGGACGCGCTGGGGCCCGCCACTGTGATCTGCACGCCCTGATCGGCCAGGGCCTGCAACTCCGTTGCCGCACGGTCGTCGTGGACGGGCGGCTCGTCGGTGACCAGACGGGTGATGACGTCGGTCGGCACTGTCTGGAACATGGTGTCGGTGCCGAGCTTGGTGTGGTCGGCCAGGACGACGACCTCGGCCGCGGCCTGTACCAGCGCCCTGTCGACGCTCGCCGAGAGCATGTTGGAGGTGGAGAGGCCTCGTTCGGCGGTCAGCCCGCTTCCGGAGAGGAAGGCGCGCGAGACCCGCAGGCCCTGGAGGGACTGTTCGGCACCACTGCCCACGAGGGCGTAGTTGGAGCCGCGCAGCGTACCGCCGGTCATCACCACCTCGACCCGGTTGGCATGGGCCAACGCCTGGGCGACGAGAAGGGAGTTGGTGACGACGGTCAGGCCGGGAACCCGCGCGAGCCGGCGGGCCAGCTCCTGCGTGGTCGTGCCGGCGCCGACCACAATGGCCTCGCCCTCTTCGACGAGGGACGCGGCGAGGTCGGCGATGGCCGTCTTCTCCGCGGTCGCGAGGTGTGACTTCTGCGGAAAGCCGGATTCACGCGTGAATCCGCCCGGGAGCACCGCCCCGCCGTGGCGACGGTCTAGGAGTCCTTCTGCCTCCAGCGCCCGCACGTCCCGCCGTACGGTCACTTCGGAGGTCTGGACGACGCGGGCGAGCTCACGGAGCGAAACTGCCCCGTTGGCACGCACCATTTCGAGGATCAATTGGCGACGTTCTGCAGCGAACACGAAACTGACAGTAACCTGACGCGCCGATTCTTTTCAGCAGTTTGCGCCGAATAACAGAAGTTGTGCCCAGATCGGGTTGCCGGGTGGTATACGGCGCGTTGCCGCACAGGCCACGCGCCCATGCCACGCGCCTAGGATGCGCCCCCTCGGGACCCTTCCTAGGCCTCGCCTGCGGACTTCCGGGTGTGCAACTGCCGTGCCACCTCTGCGATCGAACCCGACAGAGACGGGTACACGGTGAAGGCGTTTGCGATCTGTTCCACCGTCAGATTGTTGTCGACCGCGATCGAGATGGGGTGGATCAGTTCGCTCGCACGAGGGGCAACCACACATCCGCCGACCACGATCCCCGTGCCGGGACGGCAGAAGATCTTGACGAAGCCGTCGCGGATGCCCTGCATTTTGGCGCGGGGGTTACGAAGCAGCGGGAGTTTGACCGAACGTGCGTCGATCCTGCCCGCGTCCACGTCCGCCTGTGAGTAGCCGACGGTCGCGATCTCGGGGTCGGTGAAGACGTTGGAGGAGACCGTCTTGAGGTTGAGCGGCTGCACCGCGTCGCCCAGGAAGTGGTACATCGCGATACGGCCCTGCATGGCGGCGACCGAGGCCAGCGCGAAGATGCCGGTGACGTCGCCGGCCGCGTACACGCCGGGGGCGGAGGTACGGGAGACCTTGTCCGTCCAGATGTGCCCGGACTCCTTGACCTTGACCCCGGCCTCCTCCAGGCCCATCCCGGCGCTGTTGGGGATGGCGCCCACGGCCATCAGGCAGTGCGTACCGGAGATGACGCGGCCGTCGGCCAGCGTGACCTCGACCCGGTCGCCGACGCGCTTGGCGGACTCGGCGCGGGAGCGGGCCATGACGTTCATGCCGCGGCGGCGGAAGACGTCCTCCAGGACGGCGGCGGCGTCCGGGTCCTCGCCCGGGAGCACGCGGTCGCGGGAGGAGACGAGGGTGACGCGGGAGCCGAGTGCCTGGTAGGCGCCGGCGAACTCCGCGCCCGTGACACCGGAGCCGACCACGATGAGCTCCTCGGGGAGCTCGTCCAGGTCGTACACCTGCGTCCAGTTCAGGATGCGCTCGCCGTCGGGGAGCGCGTCGGGGATCTCGCGGGGGTGCGCGCCGGTGGCGAGCAGCACGGCGTCGGCGACGAGCGTCTCCTCCGTACCGTCGGCAGCCGTGACGATCACCTTGCGGGAGCCGTCCATGGCCTGCTGTCCGGCGAGCCGGCCGCGGCCGCGCATGACCCGTGCGCCCGCACGGGTGACGGAGGCGGTGATGTCGTGGGACTGGGCGAGCGCGAGGCGCTTCACCCGGCGGTTGACCTTGCCGAGGTCGACACCGACCACACGGGCCGACTGCTCCTCGGGCGGCGTGTCGTCCGCGACGAGGATGCCCAACTCCTCGTACGAAGAGTCGAAGGTCGTCATCACCTCGGCCGTCGCGATCAGAGTCTTCGACGGTACGCAGTCGGTCAGTACCGAAGCCCCGCCCAGACCGTCGCAGTCCACGACGGTCACCTCCGCGCCGAGCTGCGCGCCCACCAGGGCCGCCTCGTACCCGCCGGGTCCGCCGCCAATGATCACGATCCGGGTCACTAAAAGTCCCTCGCGTCGCCAACCCCGGCGCGCCTGCCCGCCCGGCCGGGGGTCCGGGGGTCGCTCCCCGGGAGATGCAGTACGTACTCCATTGTCCCGCACGCTTCAACATGCTTCTTCCCCGGGGCGGGCTAATGCCTCTGTCGTACCCTCGACACCATGTCGCTCTACGCCGCGTACGCCGGCAACCTCGATGCGCGGCTGATGTCCCGCCGCGCCCCGCACTCCCCGATGCGCTCGACCGGCTGGCTCAGCGGCTGGCGGCTGACGTTCGGCGGGGAGCAGATGGGCTGGGAGGGCGCGCTCTGCACGGTCGTGGAGGCCCCGCGCTCGCAGGTCTTCGTCGCGCTGTACGACATCGCCCCGATGGACGAGGACTCCATGGACCGCTGGGAGGGTGTCGGCCTCGACATCTACCGGCGGATGCGGGTCCGCGTGGACACCCTGGAGGGTGAGGAGCCCGCGGGGATGTACGTACTGAACGGGTACGAGGGCGGTCTGCCCTCCGCGCGCTACCTGGGCGAGCTGGCGGACGCCGCCGAGTCCGCGGGGGCGCCCCACGACTATGTGATGGAGCTGCGGAAGCGGCCCTGCTGAGGCCGCACGCCACCCCGTTTGGGTGATCCGCCAAGGTGATCGCCGCAGGTACGTGAGGACCGTCATCTACGCGCGTAGGGCGAGACCGGCTACCCTCATCTGCGTGAACGCATCAGTTATCCCGGACCCCCACGCCGCCGCCGACGCCGCGGCCGCCCGACTGCGCGAGCTCACCGGCGCCCAGTCGCACGACGTCGCCCTGGTGATGGGCTCGGGCTGGGCCCCCGCCGTCGACGCGCTCGGCGCGCCCGACGCCGAGTTCTCCGTCACCGAGCTGCCCGGGTTCCCGCCGCCGGCCGTCGAGGGCCACGGCGGCAAGATCCGCTCGTACAAGATCGGCGAGAAGCGGGTGCTGGTCTTCCTCGGCCGCACGCACTTCTACGAGGGCCGGGGCGTCGCCGCGGTCTCGCACGGCGTGCGGACGGCTGTCGCGGCCGGCTGCAAGACGATCGTGCTGACGAACGGCTGCGGCGGGCTGCGTCCCGGGATGCGGCCCGGTCAGCCGGTGCTGATCAGCGACCACATCAACCTGACGGCCACCTCGCCGATCATCGGGGCGAACTTCGTGGACCTGACGGACCTGTACTCGCCGCGGCTGCGCGCGATGTGCCAGGAGATCGACCCCTCGCTGGAGGAGGGCGTGTACGCCCAGTTCCCCGGCCCGCACTACGAGACCCCTGCCGAGGTCCGGATGGCGGGGATCCTCGGTGCGGACCTGGTGGGCATGTCGACCGTGCTCGAAGCGATTGCCGCGCGCGAGGCGGGCGCGGAGGTGCTCGGCATCTCGCTGGTGACGAACCTGGCGGCGGGGCTTTCGGGCGAGCCGCTGAACCACGAAGAGGTCTTGCAGGCGGGGCGGGACTCCGCGGTGCGGATGGGCGAGCTGCTGACCCGGGTGCTGGACCGCATCTAGGCGCGCCTCCTCCGGGGCTCCGCCCCAGACCCCGCTCCTCAATCGCCGGAGGGGCTCAAAAGACGTCCTCAATCGCCGGACGGGCTTGATTTATCAAGCCCGTCGAGGGGGTCCCCCCTGCTCCTTAAGAGCTTGGGGGAGATTGAGGACGAAGCGGCCGAAGGTCGCTTGCCCGCCGAAGGCGGACCCGAACATGCAGACGTACGACGTGAAGGGCGGACCACCCGTGACGCAGGACCTGATCACCCGGGCCAAGGCCTGGCTCGCCGAGGACCCCGACCCCGACACCCGCGACGAGCTCGCCAAGCTCATCGACGCAGGGGACCTCGACGAGCTCGGGTCGCGGTTCGGCGGGACCCTGCAGTTCGGGACCGCCGGCCTCCGCGGCGAGCTCGGCGCAGGCCCCATGCGCATGAACCGCAGCGTCGTCATCCGCGCAGCGGCCGGCCTCGCCGCGTACCTCAAGGCGCAGGGCCAGGCCGGCGGCCTCGTCGTCGTCGGGTACGACGCCCGCTACAAGTCCGCCGACTTCGCCCGCGACACCGCCGCCGTCATGACCGGCGCGGGCCTGCGCGCAGCCGTGCTGCCCCGCCCGCTCCCCACCCCCGTACTGGCCTTCGCCATCCGGCACTTGGGCGCCGTCGCCGGCGTCGAGGTCACCGCCAGCCACAACCCGCCCCGCGACAACGGCTACAAGGTCTACCTCGGCGACGGCTCGCAGATCGTGCCGCCCGCCGACATCGAGATCGCCGCGGAGATCGACGCCGTCGTACGCCTCGCGGACGTCCCGCGCCCCGACAGCGGCTGGGAGACCCTCGGGGAAGACGTCCTGGAGGCCTATCTCGCCCGTACGGACGCGGTCCTGGCCCCCGGCTCCCCCCGTACCGCCCGCGTCGTCTACACGGCCATGCACGGCGTCGGCAAGGAGACCCTGGTCGCCGCCTTCGCCCGCGCCGGATTCCCCGCGCCGGTCCTCGTCGCCGAACAGGCCGAGCCCGACCCGGCGTTCCCGACCGTCGCCTTCCCCAACCCGGAAGAGCCCGGCGCGATGGACCTCGCCTTCGCGACGGCCCGCCGCACGCAGCCCGACCTCATCGTCGCCAACGACCCCGACGCCGACCGGTGCGCCGTCGCCGTCCCGGACGACAGCTCCGTCGAGGGATGGAGCATGCTCAGCGGCGACGAGGTCGGCTCGCTGCTCGCCGCCCAGCTGGTCCGCCGCGGCGCCACCGGCACCTTCGCCGAGTCGATCGTCTCCTCCTCGCTCCTCGGCCGGATCGCCGAGGCGGCGGGCCTCGGTTACGAGGAGACGCTGACCGGGTTCAAGTGGATCGCCCGCGCCGACAACCTCCGCTACGGCTACGAGGAAGCCCTCGGCTACTGCGTGGACCCCGACGGCGTACGCGACAAGGACGGCATCACCGCCGCCCTCCTCGTCACCGAACTGGCCTCCGAGCTGAAGGCCGAGGGACGCACCCTCCTCGACCTGCTCGACGACCTCGCCGTCGAGCACGGCCTGCACGCCACCGGCCAGTTGTCGGTCCGCGTCGAGGACCTGAGCGTCATCGCCGACGCCATGCGCCGGCTGCGCGAGCAGCCGCCCACCGCGCTCGGCGGTCTCGCCGTCACCTCCGCAGAGGACCTCAGCCACGGCACGGACCGGCTGCCGCCCACCGACGGCCTGCGCTACCACCTGGAGGCCGCCCGCGTCATCGTCCGGCCCAGCGGCACCGAGCCCAAGCTCAAGTGCTACCTGGAGGTCGTGATCCCGGTCGCGGACGCCACCGCACTGCCCGCGGCCCGCACCCGCGCCGCCGCGCTCCTCACTGCCGTCAAGACGGACCTCTCGGCGGCCGCGGGGATCTGAGGACCGCCCGTTCGGGTGATTCCCGTACGGCAGGTGGTGCAGCAGACAACCCCTTTTACGGATCATCCGAGAAAGGGTGACTCGGTACCTCTCGCCGAGTCACTGGAGCAGCCGCTGTGCCCCCGATCGCGTCCCCGGCGACCGAACCGACCACTGCCCCCGCCTCTCGCCCCGCCCTCCGTGCCCACGCGATGGCGAGGGGCACAGGGCTTCTGCGCCGCGCCGTCCCCGCGCTGGCCGCCTACACCGCCGTACGGACGGCCGGTCTGGTCCTGCTCGCCCTGTGGTCGCACCTCAAGCACCACGGCCTGTGGCCCGCGCTCGCCACGTCCTGGGACTCGTCCTGGTACCTGGGGATCGCCGACCACGGCTACGCCCAGCACCTGAGCAACAACAACCTCGCCTTCTTCCCGCTCTACCCCATCCTGGTGAAGGCCGTCGCCGGGGTGACGCCGGGATCGCGCGCCACCATCGGCGTCCTCGTCGCCATGGTCTGCTCGCTGGCCGCGGCGGCCGGGATCTACGCGGTCGGCGAGCGGCTGTACGGGCGCAGGACCGCGACCGTGCTCACCGTCCTCTGGGGCGCGATGCCCGTCGCCCTCGTCCAGTGGATGGGCTACACCGAGTCGCTCTTCACCGCGCTCGCCGCATGGTCCCTGTACGCGGTCCTCACCGGCCGCTGGATCCACGCCGGACTCCTCGCCGCCCTGGCCGGGCTGACCCGCCCGACGGGCCTGGCGGTCGCGGCAGCGGTCGTGGTGCCCGCGGCGGTCGCCCTGTGGCGCGGAAACCGGTCGGTGCGGATGGTCGCGGGAGCGCTGATCGCCCCGCTCGGCTGGCTCGGTTACGTCACCTGGGTGGGCGTCAGGGTCGGGCGCTGGGACGGCTACTTCGCCGTACAGAAGCTGTGGAAGAACCAGTGGGACGGCGGCGCCGACACCCTGCGCGAGGTGCGCCGCCAGCTCGTCTACCAGGGGCACCCTCAGCCGTTCCTGCTGGTGGTGACGGCCGTCCTCGCCGTGTCCGCGGCGCTGTGGCTGAAGTGCGCGAGCGACCGGCAGGCGCTGCCGCTGCTGGTCTTCACCGGGGTGCTGCTGCTGGTCGTGCTGGGCAGCGGCGGCGTGTACTTCCCGCGGGCCCGCTTCCTGCTGCCCGCCTTCCCGCTGCTGCTGCCGTTCGCGGTGGCGCTCGCACGGGCGCGGCCTCGGACGCTGGTGGTCGTGCTCGGCGGGGCCGCGCTGTTCTCGGCGTACCTCGGGGCGTACATGACGCTGGTGTGGACCGGGCCTCCGTGACGGGCGTGCGCGCTCAGTCGCGTACGAGATAGCTGAACCCCGTGTCGGGGCCCACGCAGGACTGGAGAGTGAGGTCGCCCCAGAAGAGGCCGTGTGCGGGGGTGCCGCGGCCGGGGGTGAGGTAGTTCGCGTAGACCTTGTACGTGTACGTGGAGCGCGGGGTCTCGACGGTGACGACCGTGCCCACGGGGAGGCCGGCGAAGCGGCCGAAGCCTCCGCAGTAGTCGTGGCCGACGAGGACGACGGTCCGCATGGCGTAGCCGTTCTCGGTGCCGAGGTCGGGGCCCGACCACTGGACGGCGTCGCGGCAGGCGTCGACCGCGTCCTGGCCGCCGCGGACGACACGGGCCGACCAGGTGCCGATACGGATGACCGTCCCGGTCGCGGCGACGGTGTGCGGGGCGCTCGCGCTGGGCGCCGGGGATGCGGCTGCGGGGGTGCGGGACGGCGCGGGGCTCGACAGGTCGGGAAGCGCGGAGGTCCTGGGCGATGTCGTACGAGGCGCGGGCCGGGCAGTGGCAGTGGCGCTGACGGTGGCGCGG
>NZ_JAFLRJ010000013.1 GCF_017315755.1 Streptomyces beijiangensis | reverse complement strand
TCCTCCGACCCCCTCCCCGGCTTCCGCCACCCCTCGACGATCGCCTTCCACACCTGGCCCTCTGCCGGGTCCGCCGGCTGCCCCGGCTCCCCCCGTACGCCCAGCACCGCCCGAATCGGCTCAGACTGCCGCGCCACCTGATTCCGCCCCGCCAGGATCACCGTCGGGGTCCCGTGCCCCGGGATGAACGCCCCTGAGGTGTCCAGAACATGGGTGAGTTCCACCCCCGGGTAGTCGCGCCTGCGCCGCGTCTCGGGGTCCTTGTACGGGCCGCCGTGGAAGTACGACTGGATGAGCATCGCCCCGAACTCCCGCTTCATGAAGGAGTTCGCGGTGATCTGCCCGGTGAAGCCGCCGCCCCGATAGTTTTCCCCGTCGCGGATGGCGAGTTCGAAGATGCGTTGCGCGAAAGGCACGGACAGGGCGTACTTGCCGGAGCAGGCCCAGTAGATCTTGCGGTAGTTCTCGTTCTCCTGCTTGTCCTTGACGGTGATGTACGGGGGGTTCGCCACGACCACGTGGTACGAGCCGCGCCCCAGCAGGTCGACTTCCTTGATGTACCCGCCGACGTCTTCCGTCCGGTAGGTGAAGGCCCCGGCCTCTTCCCTCTCGGCGTCGTCCAGCGTCCGGTCGTTCTCCCGGCCCGCGTCCCGCCCATGCAGCAGCGAGTCCGCGACCGCGATGCGGATGGGCATCGAGGGCGCCGCCGACAACCGCGTCACCCTGCACTCCTGCACCATCGCGACCAGCAGCCGGAACCGGGCGATGGAGACGGCGAAGGGGTTCTTGTCCGCGCCGTGCACGGACTCCAGGGCGCGGCGGACCAGCAGCCAGTTCTCCGTGCCGGGTTCCGCCTCGCGCCAGTGCGCGAGGATGCGGCGGAAGAGGCCCAGCAGAAAGTGGCCCGAGCCGCAGGCCGGGTCGATGCAGCGCAGGCCCCGTACCGCCGGAAGGCCGTCGGGGCCGGTCTCGCCGTACGTCTCGCCGACCCAGTTGGGCGGGCGGACCTGCCACACCGGGTCCAGGCCGAACTCCTTCAGCGCCGGGTCCAGGGTCAGGTCGAGGATGAACTCCTCGACGAACTCCGGGGTCTGGAGCAGGGCGTAAGTCTTGCGGGCGTGCTCGGACAGGTCCTGGTAGAGGTCGCCGAGGAAGCGGGTGTCGAGGCCGCGGTCCGTGAAGTCGTAGCGGATCTTCCCGTCCGCGCCGCGCTCGCGCCAGAAGGCGAGGAGGTGGGCGGCCGCCCCGTAGGAGGGGTCGAGTTCCCAGAGCGGGTTGTGCGCCGGGTCGAAGAGGCCGGCGGCGATGGTGTGCTCCGTGCCGAGCCTGCGGAAGGTCTCCTGGAGCCAGTCGCGGTCGTTGTGCGAGGGGTGCAGGCGGAAGTACGCCTCGTGGTGGTCCTGCGCCTCGGGCAGCCGCTCGCCGGGGCCGGACAGCAGGGCGTCGGGGATCAGACCGTTGTCCTCGCTGAAGCGGACGAAGACACAGGCCAGGACCCAGGCGGCGGCGATCTGCACCAGGCGCTCGTCCAGCCAGGTCTCGTACATGACAGAGGTACGGTCCTGGGCTAGCGCCCGGTCGTACTCGGCGCGCAGGGCGGCGGCCTGGGCGTTGTCGTCCTCCTGGGCGCGCTCGCGCAGGTCCGCCTCCAGGAGGCCGACCTGTTTCTGCAGGTCCTTGACGAGCTGCTCGTTGCGGTCTTCGGCAGCGGGAGTCACGTCCGTCGTGTCCGGTGTGGGTGCTTCCTGGGGGGACACGGGCGGCGCCTCTCTTCATTCGGCCGGGGACCGGTCCATCCTGCCAGTTCAGAAGGGGAAACGGGACGGCGCGGGGCCGTCAGCGGCTGCTGCGCGGGATGCCGCCGCGCCGACCCAGGTCGAAGGCGATGCGGTAGATGTCGGGCAGATCGAGCAGGGAGTGCTCGTCGGAGTGGGCGTCGCGGCGGCGCATCACTCCGAGGGCGATCAGCTCCTCCACGAGACGTACCAGGTCGTCCGGGTGGCGGGGGCCGGTGTGGACAAGCTCGGGTCGGTCGGTCTGGGTGTAACGGGCAGAGGTCTCGGCCAGGTCCCGGGGCAGCCCGTTCTCCTCCCAGATCCGTACGACCGTCCCCTGGGCGATCGGCACCTGGCAGCCGGCCAACGGCTCTATGGCCAGCTTCACCCACGGGGTGTCCTCGCTGACCTGCTCCACCCGCACCTTTGACGCCTCCCGGACGCCGCTGCGGATCGCGTCGTAGTGCAGGGCACGGTCATGATCGGGGTAGGCGCGCCGGGTGGTCTCGGCGGCCACGGACAGGGCCTTGAGGAAGCCGCGAGGGCTGACCCGGTCCCTGCTGTCCTTGAGGTGGTTGGGCAGCCAGGTGTAGGTCTTGCCCTTGCGGAAGTTGCTGCCCATGAAGGGGCCGGCGATCTGCTCGAGCAGTTCGGTCTGTGCCCTGGGGTCGTTGCGCAGGGCGATCGGGGGGACATACCGGTCGGCCGGACCGAGCCGGTCCTGGTCCTGGCCCGGCTCCCAGCCACCGGTGATCCGGCGGAAGCGGCGGGAGGAGTCATCGTCCTCGTTGCCCAGATGGTGGAAGAGCAGACCGTAGAGATCAGTGGGGTACCACTCCAGCCGTGCCGCGTTCCCAGACAGCTTCGATGCATCGGGGAAGAGCTGCTTGGCCGCGTCGAACATGTCGGGGCGCAGGAACACCTTGAAACGGATGTTGCGTGTACCGAAGCGCATCCTCAGGGCGACCCGGAGCAGGCCCGCGATGAGGGCGTCCACCGTCGCCCCGTCGTGGTGCAGATGTTCCAGGCCGTCGAAGACCAGCAGATGCACCATGTCCTTGGCAGAGGCGGCCGCGTCCGCGTCCGCCAGCGCGCGTTCGGCAGGACCGGGATTGGCGCGCAGCCAGGCCACGCGCTGCGACCACTCGGCGTGCTCGCTCATCTCCGGAAGGCCCAGAGCGGTGAGCAGGACCGCGTACCAGATCTCCTCGGGCAGGGCCTTCTCCGCCACCAGGCTGTTGAGGGTCAGCGGACCCGGATAGTGGGGTGAGCCGATGTCCATGCCGTGGCCGGGGTGGACGTACAGCCGGTGGAGCCGGGAGATGCGGTACTCCTTCGCGGCGGCCTCACGCAGTACCGGGTCGAGGAGCGAGCGCGCCCAGAAGGTTTTGCCGTCGCCCCGGCCGCCCTGCACCACCGTGCTGTCCACATACAGCGCGGTCCGGTGGAGGTCCGGCATGTACAGGGTGTGCGGGGTCGGCGGACGGGTGTCCGCGTCCACGGTGCCCTCCAGCGCACGCGACAGCAGATCGCGGTACTCGCCGGGGGTCAGCGGCTCGGTCATGGGGCTCCGTACTCTTCGGGGTCCTCCGGTCCGGCCAGGACCAGCTCTACGGCGGTGGCCAGGAATTCAAGGTACGCGGCCCGGACGAAGGGGCGCTCCTGCCAGCGCGGGGAGTTGGGGACGTTCATCCCGACCAGGCCGGGCTCGAAGAGGATCGGGATCGGATCGTGGGGCGCGGAGTCGTCCTCCAGGCCGGGGGAGTACGCGTCGGGGCCTGACTGCTCGCCCGGTGCGATGGTGTCGTAGAGAGCGCTGAAACAGCGGTAGGCACTCGTACGGAAAGACTCCAGGTAGGTGTCCATCGAGTGGTGGACGGAGTCCGGCACCATCGAGGCCACCATGCGGAGCCTCTTGCGGATGCGGGGCGCCTGGCCGGAGGCCGCCCAGGCCTCGAACAGGTCTCCGTAGCCCGCCCAGGTCTGGTCGTTGTCCGCACCGAACAGTAGCGCCAGGTCGCAGAGTTGGGAGATGGTCACGGCGGCGACGTCGTGGATACCGGCCCGGCTGTCGAGCAGCACCACATCGGGCCTGCGTCCGCTCTCGCTCCGCTCCACCGCGTCCTCGCAGGCGCGCAGGGTTGCGGCCAGGCGGTCGGCGAAACGTGCGCCCGCCGTGTCGGCGTAGACCCGGTTGAGCTTGTCCACGTACCCGTTGGGGACACCTTCCTCTCCGGCGCCGCGGGCGGGGGCGATCCACAGTTCGCCCAGGTTGGCCGGCTCATAGCCAGAGCGCGTCACCAGTTCCAGGTCCTCGGTGTTCCCCACCGCGGACTCCACCAGGTGGTCCACCACACCGTGCCGGCACAGCCTGCCGTCGCCCAGGAGCAGCGGGCCGACGCCGGGCGACTCCAGGTCCAGGTCGACCACCAGGACGACCTTGCCGATGTCCGCGAGGTCGCGGGCGAGCAGGGCTGTCGCCGTCGTACGGCCGACCCCGCCCTTGAAGCCGTATACGGCGGTGCGGCGCACGGGAGTTGTGCCGGTCTGGTCCGGGGTGGAGACCCGGGACCAGTCCTCGCCGACGACCGTGTTGTCCAGGAAGCGGACCCGCTCGGTGGGGTCTTCGGGATCAGGGATCGTGCGGGTGGAGGCCAGCAGAGTCCGCGCCACGGGCATGGCCGAGGCCAGGACCAGCGGGCGTTCACCGGCGTACGGGCCGAGCCGGTCCGTGAGCAACGAACGCCAGCTTGTGGCCTGTTCGGAGGTCACCCTGCTGGTGCCGTCCTCGCCGTGGTCGTCGATCACCAGCGAGAAGCGGCCGAGAACATCGCGTACCAGCAGGGACTCGAAACCCTCGCCGGCCACCTCGCGGGCGACGTCGAAGGCGGCAGGGCGGGCGCTGTCGAAGCGGACGGTCCTGCGGGCGGATGAGGTCATGGCAGCATTCCTGTGAGTTCGACATGCGCCTGCAGATCCAGCAGGCATTCGGCGGCCAGGCGGCGTTCCGCGACGAGGGACGGTGCGATGAGCGGGAGCCCGTCCGGACCGACTTCGTCTTCATAGCGGTGGCTGAGATTCCACCCGTCAAAGGCCGAGATCTTGTCTTCGGCCTCCATCAGCTTGGGTCCGGAGCGGCCGTGGGAGAGAAGCGGGAAGGCACCGAGGACGGCCCCGATGTGCCCCAGCATCTGGGGATTCTCGTCATCGGCGGACTTCCGGATCCAAGGCCTATCCGAGGGCTTGTCTTCCTTCTTCTTCATGGTTACTTCGTAGGTGGTGAAGCGGAGCAGCAGGCTCTTGGCCGCACACTCCGCGGCGAACCCGAAGAGATGGTCCGCTGTGTGCCTGCGCTCGTCGTCGTGGAGATACTGGGCGTCCCTGAGATGCCGCGATGCGGCGCAGGCGAAATGTCGTATGGCATCTCTTTCGGCATCCGTCACAGAGCTGATCTTATGCCGAAGTGTTGCTCTGGAAGGGTGAGAGGGCCGTATGCAGGCCGGGCCGAAGCGGCATCAACCCTCAGTTCTCGCCCGGCAGTTCCCGAAAAAGCAGCCCCTCCAGCACCTCCCACTCGCTGACCCGGTCCACCACGTCCACCGTCTGGCCGTCCAGGGCCGGGGTGGCCTGCGGGTCCTCCATGGGGGCGAGCAGCCACAGACCGTGCGGGACGTCGGCCGGGCGGCGGGCCGCCTCCTGCAGGGACACCAGGAGTTCCCGGCCGCCGGCCTCCCAGTAGCGGGCTGTAAGACCGGCCTGGTGCAGAAGCAGGACGGTGCGCGGGCCGGCCTTCCCGGCGAGTTCCGTCACCTGTGCTGTGACGCGTTCGGCGGCGAGGCGCGTGTACGAGCCGAGTGCCGCCCCGACCAGTCCCGAGGACGTGAACGTGGCGTCTGCCTTCAACAGCGCCTTCCAGCGGATCTGTTGCTCCTCGGCCAGCTGGTGCAGTGCGGTGAGGAAGAGTTCGTCCAGGGCGACGGGCAGCACGCCGAAACGGGCAGCAAGCTGTTGCGCCGTGCCGGGCAGCCTTGAGCCCTTGACAGTCAGCGCGAGGAAACCGCCCCGGCGCACGGTGCTCTCCAGCCGCAGTGCCTGGAGACGGCCCGGGTTGTGTCCTTGAGCGAACGCGCTCTGCGCGGCATCGATCAGCTCGCCGGTGTTGGTCAGCACCGAGCCGCTGACCCGGGTCCGTGTCAGGTCCGGATCCCGCTCAGGAGGGTAGAAGCGGCTGAGCGCCCGGTCATGGACGAGCGGGAATCCCGCATCGGCGAGCGCCTCTTCCAGCTCCACATAAGTGGGGTCGGTAAGTACGACAAGGCCGGGGAAACGGGACCGCAGACGGGTCAGGAGTTCGACGTCACCGATCCCGATGCCGGGCCGTACGCCGGCAGCCGCCTGGGAGATCCGCAGCGCAGGCGCAAACCCCAACGTGAGCGGGAACAGCTCGAAGCGCGGTGATACGCCGACACCGCCTGCCATGGAGGCGGCAAGCGCCACCAGGCGGGTGTCGGCCAGCGGAGTCATGCCCTCCGGCGGCTTCTCGGCGCGGAGCTCGCGCAGTACCGTCGCCCGGCCGGGCAGTGGATCGCGTCCAGCCACCCCTTGGGCGATCTGACCGAGGCGCACGGCGTAGTCGGCGAGTGTCGCCGGGGCCGGTTCCTCGCTGCCGGGGACGTCTTCCAGCGCCAGCAGGACGGAGCCGCCCCGCCGGAGCACGCAGAGTCGCGCCGGACCCTCGGTGGCGCCGTCGGCAGGGGCAGCTCCGCGCTTACGGGTCTCGGCTTCTGCCGCGGCCCGCACCACAGCCAACGCCTGGACCTGGAGCGCCGCGGTGTCGCGAGCCGCAAGGTCGCCGGCCTCGTCGGTGTCGTAGGCGGAGTGCCCGGCACGCAGAGCTGCGGCCAGCTCCCACGCCGTCATCACCCTGCCCTGCTCGGACAGTATGGTCACCAGTTCGTCGCGTACCCGGCGGAGCCAGGGCAGTGTGGCCCACTGCTCGATTTCGGCGCTCTGGTAACCCGATACGGTCGTCTGGCTGATGTCCAGAGCCTTGGCGATGGCAGTCTGGGCGGGCCAGGGGGTGGTGAGCGCGGCGCCCGGCAGGCCAAGTGTCGCAAGGACGACATCAGGTCGGCGGGAGCGCTGGTTGTTCTGGACCGGAGTGAGCCGGTCCGCCAGAATCGATACCGACACCAGCTCCGGGGGGCCGGCGAGGGCTCCCGAGAGTGCTTCCTCCACAAGCCCCTGTGGGCCGGTGGCCGGCGCAGGCAGGGGCTGCTTGGGTGCAGGACGGCGGCGCAGCTCCTGGGTCCACTGACGGTGGCGCCGGTTGAGTTCCTTGCGGATCACATTGCCGGAGCCCCGGGCCCGCGAGATCGTGTGCGGCGGAATGTCGAGGAGGGCGCCTACCGTGACCGCCCCCAGACCGGCCGCCACCGAGACAGCCCGGGGCGAGAGCCCGGCCGCCTCCAGCGAAGTCTCCAGGCCTGCGGCGGCCGCCGCCTGGTCGCGGGCGTCCTGCACGTCCTCGGCCTGGGAGTCCACCGTGGCGGGGGTGGTCGCGGGACGAGTCGCGTCCGCCTTCCGGAAGACCTGACGCCAGGCCTCCTGGATCTGGCGCAGGCTGTCGTAGCGCTGCTCGACATCGCGATGCAGAGAACGCTCGAAGAACTCGGTCAGGCCCTCGCTCAGCGCCGACTCGAACAGCTCGCGGGCCACATAGAGCTCAGCTGTCTGGACGGTGAGCGGATCACCCTGGCCGTCCCCCCATACCGGGCGCACACCCGAGGCCATCTCGTGCAGGGTGACCGCCGCGGCGTACCACTCGGCGTGGTCGTCGAAACGCGAACGGCGGCTGCCCCCCAGGAAGGGATCGAGATAGCCGCGGGTGCCTGCACGCAGGTCCTGGTCCGGTGCGTCGGCCAGGGAGAAGTCGAACAGCATCAGCTGCCAGGAGCCGTCGTTGCGCTTGAAGAGCCCCAGATTGTCCGGCTTGATGTCCCGGTGGCGGACCCCGCGGGCGGCGAGGCTGTCGAGAGCGTCGAACAAGTCATTGCCGAATCGCTCCAACTGGCCGTAGCCGAGCCGGCCTTCGCCGCGAAGCCGGGAGCCGAGGCTGACAGGATCCCGGTCGCCGGAGGGCCGGTAGCCACCCGCGTACTCGATCTCCAGAACGGTGTGGCCACCCAACTCGCGTGCGGCTGCGAGCAGTTTGACGATGCGCCCGCCGCCCACTTCGCGCAGAGCTTTCGCCTCCGCGTACAGCCGGGCGTCCTTCTCGCGGTCGAGTGCCACCTTGAACACTCGCAGGGAGGCGGGGACATCGGCCGACTCGTCGTCCTGCGCCCTGGTGACCAGAAGCGCGCGGGCGGTGGCGCCGGTGCCCAGGACGCGCACGACCCGCCAGTCCTCGTCGAGCCGGTCACCGGGCTGTGCGGTCAGCGGATCCGCTGTCACGGCCGGGGCGCGCCCGGCCCGTGCGCGTTCCGCTTCCGCCTCGTCGAGCAGCCGCAGGAAGTCGTCCGCGGACGAAAGCCGGTTCTGTACGTCGGAGGCGGTGGCCCGGAAGATCAGGTCGTCGAGGGCAGCGGAGACGCTGTCCGAGACCGCGTACGGGTGCAGACCGCCGTCGGAGGCCAGCCGGTCCACCAGTGCGCCCCGTACATCGGCCGGCGGCTTTCCCGTCAGCAGAAGGTAGGCGAGGCTGCCGAGGCCGAAGATGTCGAGGTCCACCGGATCGGCGAACTCTCGGTGGGTCTCGGGGGCGAGATACACCTGGGCGATGTCCGCGACCAGGCCGGAGTCCAGGGGCGTATCGCCGAGCGAGAGATGGGCGGTGGTCTCGAAGTCGCGGGCCGCGGTCTGCCAGTCGACGATCCGCAGTACCGGATCGGAACCGTCGTCGCGCGCGGCGACGTACACCGAACGAGCCGACAGGGCCCGGTGGTAGAGCGAACGGTTGTGGGCGTAGCGCACCGCTTCGGCCAGCTGGCGGACCATGTCCAGGCACTGTCCAGGGGTGAGACCTGCGCCGTACGCGTCCAAGTAGGCGTCCAGGCGAAGATCCTGCTCACTGTGCCGGAACAGGATCGCAGGACCGCCCTGGTGCTCGCGGATCTGCACGGCCTGGACGATGCCGCGGTGATTGATGCCCTGCAGCACCTGGTACTCGCGGCGGGCTGCGCGATCGATCCGGCTGCGCTGCTCCGTGGCCGCACCCTGGCCCGCCAAATAGATGCGAACACGACCGCCCTCCTTGACCAGGCCGTCGTCGCGTACCGCGAGCCGGTCCTCCCAGCCCGGGCCCGCATCGAGGGCCCGCGGTTCCAGCTGCCAGTCGTCCCCGAACCGCAGATGGGCGGTCGAGTGGCTGATGCCGATGGACCGCATCAGCTCCTCAAGCCGTCGGCTGTCGCGCGCGGTGATGCGCCAGCTCTCCCGCTCGGGCGGCATCCCCAGCAGACCGTCCCAGATGCCGGGAAGGCCGCTCGTGCCGTCGTTGCGCCCGTAGACGCCGGTGCGCTGGAACTGATCGAGCTCACTCACCAGGCCGGGGTCGTGGAGGAATACCGCCGGCTTGATGAAGGGGACCCTCCAGGAGGGATCCCCCGAGGCACGCGCCGCCCGCTCCAGCTGGGCCTTGAGTTCCTTCGCCTTGAGATCGGTCAGATGCAGCGGGTTGCGCAGGGTGCGGACCCGCTCCTCGTGGAACTGCCAGGTGTCGCCGTGGTTCACCACGCGGCCCGGATGGCCCTTGAGCTCCAGCAGGTAGACGCCGCCGGGTACGGCGATCAGCAGATCGCATTCGTTGACCCGGCCGGTGACGCCGGTGAAACGGAACGTGGCCCAGGCCCGGTAGGGCTCGACCCGCGGCATCAACTCCCTTACATGATCCAGCCCTT
Source organism: Streptomyces beijiangensis (assembly GCF_017315755.1). GTDB lineage: Bacteria > Actinomycetota > Actinomycetes > Streptomycetales > Streptomycetaceae > Streptomyces > Streptomyces beijiangensis. Next base: position 38,466 of record NZ_JAFLRJ010000013.1, on the reverse strand, counting down.
CCTGCTCCCAGCGGAAATCGGACCGACGCGGCTGGAACCAGTGCTCCTGGTGGGTGGGAGGGCCCGGCTTCGGAACGGGCCGCGCGGTCGGTGTCACCTGAGGACCTCCGGAAGAAACGGGCACGGAACATGGGTGGAGCGGTCCGTGAACCGGCTCAGGAGCGGTCCGTGGAGCTGCTCGGACGGAGACTGCCCTCGTACCCGCTCGGCATCTTAATAGCTGCACTGCGGGCAGCATCGTCGAGCACGGTTGTCCTGAATATCGGTTTTGCAGGGTCGCTGCCCCCAGGCCCAAGCGTCCGGGCTGACCGGAAGAGAAGGCGTTCCCGGCGGGACATCATCGTGGATTCGGTGCAACCGGGTTCGAGCCCTGCCGATGGATGCGCTCTGGTAGCTCGGGTCCTGATGGGGCGAAGGCGCCGACGGTTGCTGGATCTGTGCTGGATTGAGCCGCACAGCTCAGCGTTTCCGCAGGTGGCAGCCCTGCGCTTAACGTTCCACTTCAGTGGGACCGGCTCCTTCTGCCCTCATGCGACGTTGGTGAGCGTCCGGGTACCCATTGTTACTTTCATTGGGCGCTTGATATGCTGCGCCCAATGAAAGTGTCCCCTAGTCTGCTCCCCATCCTCCGGTCGCGTATGCAGGGTGAGCTTCTTGCTCTCGTACTGCTGCACCCGGAGCGCGAATACAGCATCACTGAGCTCGCCGGCGACGTCGGGGTGACGCCCACAGCTGTCCTGCGTGAGGTTGACCGGTTGACCGGCGGCGGGATCCTGACCGATCGGCGAGTGGGGCGCAGTCGCCTCGTGAAGGCTCGTACGGATACCCCGCTGTACCGTCCGTTGAGCGATCTCATGGCCGTCTCCTTCGGTCCCATGCCATTGCTCACGGACGTGCTGGCGGGACTTGAAGGCGTGCAGCGGGCGTATATCTACGGCTCCTGGGCCGCTAGGTACAACGGCGAGCCGGGGCCGCCGCCGGCTGATGTCGATGTCCTCGTTGTGGGCGATCCCGATGCCGACGCGCTCTTCGACCTTGCCGAGGAGGCGTCCCGACGGCTGGGTCGTGAGGTCAACGTCCATCGGGCTTCCGTTGAGGCGTGGGAGGCCCGCACGGGTGATCCGTTCCTCATCAGTGTGCGTGAACGCCCGCTGGTTCAGCTGAACCTTGACCAGGAGACTCCGTGACACGCTGGAATCAAGGGCGTGCGACGGTCGACGCCCTCATCGACAGTGGTGGGCTTGAACGCGCGCCCGCTTCCCAGCAGGCCGCCGAGGCGGAACTGGTCCGGGCGCGTACGCATGTCGGATCTGCGCGACAGTTGGCAGCGACGGATCCGGAGGGCGCGTACACACTGGCCTATGACGCCGCGCGCAGAGCGCTGGCCGCGGTATTGCAGAACCAGGGGCTGCGCGCGACCAGTCGCGGTGGCCATACCGTCATCTACGAGGCCGTGCGTGCGCAGCTCGACCCGCCGCTCGGGTCCATGCTGCGCCCCTTCAATCGCATGCGAGCCCGGCGCAACGAAGTCGAGTAACGGTCCTCGGCGGCCCCTGCGGTGACGTCGGAGGAGGTTGAGACCGACCTGGTAAAGGTGGAGGCGCTCATCGAGCTCGCGGAGAAGGCGATCCCCAACATGCCGCGCTACTGAGGCTGACGCCCTGAAATCCGCGTTTCCGCAGGTGACATCCCTGTACTCGGCCCGCTTGCCGGTGCCGGATTTTCAGACGTGCCGTTATCTGAGAATCGGCTGGAAGGCGCCGTCCTCATCGCCCGCAACGTACGGGAGAAAGCCGTCGGGGACGGTGCGGGCGGCGGTGGCCAGGAGGCGGTCCAGTACTTCCTGCTCGGTGGCCGGGGGAAGCCGAAGCATGGTGAGGAGGCTGTCGCGGACCACAGGGTGGTCCGGGTGGTCGGCGGGCGTCAGTACTTCACCGTGGGCAGCCTGGAGGACGACCGGACGTACCGGCTCAAGACGAACGAGGACAATCCGGCCGCCAGCGGTTACGACGACCTCGCCACTCTCGTCCGAACCGTCAACGGAGTCCAACTGGCGGGCGGGGATGACCGGTTCGCGTCCGACGCCTTCCGTGATGCGGCCGAGCAGGTCCTGAACGTGCCTGCCTTCCTGCGCTGGGCGGGCGCCAAGGTCCTCCTGGGCAGCTGGGACAACTACTTCGCGACGCGAGGGCCCGCTCAGTCCTCGGTGTGGTGCCAGGGCGGGGTGGTGAATGTGCCGCCCTCGTACATCGGGAGCTTGATCCGGCCCCCGTAGCGGGCCAGTTGGGACCAGGGGCGGTTGATGCCCGCCGTGCCGTAGCGGCGGACCCGGGTCACGGTGTCCAGGTCCAGGACGTCCACCAGGACCTCCTCGCCAGGGCCCGCCTGCTGACGAACTATGCCCTCCGGGTCGACAATCACGCTCGCGCCCACACCGCACGGGTCGGAGGCGTTGACGTTGACCACGTAGACCTGGTTGGTCCAGGCGTTGGCGCGGGCGCAGACCAGTTCCATCTCGCGGTCGCGGGTGGTCGTCAGGGTGGGCTGGATGATGATCTCGGCGCCCAGCCAGGCGAGTTGGCGGATTGTCTCGGGGAAGGAGCCGTCGTAGCAGATGGCCAGGCCGACGCGGCCCGCGCCGGGGATGTCGAAGACGATGAACTCGTCGCCGGGGGCGGCTTGTTCGTACGGCTGCCAGGGGAAGATCTTGCGGTAGCGGGCGGTGATCTCGCCCTCGGGGGAGATCGCGAGCGCGGTGTTGTGGATGCGGCCGTCCTCGGCGCGCTCGAAGACGCTGCCGGGGATCAGCCAGAGGCCTGTCTCGACGGCCAGGGCGCAGAGGCGGTCGGTGAGCGGGCCCGGTATCGGAACGGCCAGCTGGTGCATTTCGTGCGCGGGGAGTTCGAGCAGCGGGCCCTCGGCGGCGAGGAGCAGTTCGGGGACCACGACCAGCTGGACATGGGGGAAGAGGTCTCGTACGGACAGGACCTGGGTCCGGAAGCGGTCGAAGGAGGCGTCGGGATCGCCTGCGACGGGGCGGGTCTGGATCGCGGCGATGGCGAGGGTACGCATGGGGGTCAGTCCTCTGTGACGAGCTGGTCAGTGACGGTGCTGCGGCCGTGCCGGAAGAAGTCGGGGAAGCGGATGCGGATGAGGGCGGTGACGGGGAGGCCCAGGGCCATCGAGCCGATGCCCAGCAGGAAGACGCCGCCGAAGCCGCCGAACGAGGTGGATCCGTAGGACGGTTCGATCATGTCCACGGCGCTGCGGGCGAACGCGGCCAGCATCATCAGGCCGCCCGCCACGGGGAGGATTCCCTTGAAGACCAGCGCCCTGGGGGAGTCGCGCAGTTCATGGCGGAAGTGCCAGGTGCAGGCGAAGGCCGTGGCGCCGTAGTACGCGCAGACCAGCAGGCCGATGGAGAGCACCGCGTCGCCCAGGAACGAGGGCACGGTCGCCGTCAGCGCGGTGAGCAGGAGTATCGCGAGCGCGCCGGTGAAGACGGTGGCGACGGTGGGGGTACGGAAGCGGGGGTGCACGCGGGCGAAGGCGCGGGGCAGCGCTCCGTGCACGGCGACCGAGACGTTGGGGCGGGAGGTGGAGACCACGCAGGTCAGCAGGGCCGCGACCGCCGACAGGGCCACGGCGAGCTGGACCACCTTGGCGAGCGGGCCGCCCAGCGCGGCGGGGGAGAGGGCGGCGAGGACGTCGGTGACGTTGTCCTCGTTGCGCAGGCCGATGCCCGTCGTTCCCGTACCGGCGAAGCTGAGGGCGGCGACCGCGGTGAAGAGGTAGCTGCTGAGGAGGACGAGGGTGGAGATGACGGCCGCCCTGCCCGGCGCCCGGGTGCGGTCGCGGGCCTCCTCGTTGACGGTCAGGGCCGCGTCCCAGCCCCAGTAGATGAACAGGCAGAGCAGGACCGATTCGGCGAACGGTCCGCTGCCGTCGAATCGGAACGGGTTGAACCAGGACAGGGACGGGGCTGTCGCGCCGTGGTGGGCGAGGGCGGCGATACCGAAGCCGAGAAGTGCGACTAGTTGCAGTGTGACCATTGCGGTCTGAACTAGTGCGGAAAGCTGGATGCCACGGTAGGCGACGGCGGTGACGAGGGCGATCAGGGCGACGCCGAGACAGGTCACCGGGAGCGTCCGGTCGGCGTAACGCTGCAGGCCGATCAGCGAGAGGAGGTTGACGGCGCCGACCTGGGCCAGGGCGGTCATGGCGATGGTCGTGGCGATCTGCGGTATCCAGTTGCCGAAGATCCAGCCGGGCCAGGGGCCGAACGCCTTGGTGATCCACACGAAGTTGGTCCCGCAGTCCGGCATGGTGCGGTTGAGCTCACGGAACGCGTAGGCGGTGCACAGGATCGGGACGAAGCCGACCAGCAGCGCGGCCGGTGCGAGATGGCCGACGGCGAGGATCACCAGGCCGAGCGTGACGGTGATGCTGTAGGCCGGTGCGGTGGAGGCCAGGCCCAGGGAGACCATCGAGAGCAGGCCCACGGAGTCGGCGGCGAATCCCTTGCCTGGCGGCGACGGAGGCGCCTGCGTTGCGGTGTGCGGGAGGGTCACCGGGGGCTCCAGGGGTAGGCCGGTATTTGTTAAACGCAGATTTAATGACTGTGAAGCTGGCCCGTCAAGGGATGTTCGGGCATATTTAAAAATGAAGTTAATGAGTGGCTGAGGCGGAGGGGGCAGTTGCGGTGGCACGTGGCAAGGGCAAGGAGGCCCGTCGGGCGGAGCTCGGCGAGGCCGTGCAGCGCGCGCTGCTGGTGCGCGGGCTCGAGGGGCTGCGGCTGCGCGACGTCGCGGAGGAGGCCGGGGTCACGCCCGCCGCGGTTCTCTACTACGGCGATCTCGACGCCCTCGTCTACGAGACGTACCAGCAGGCCATCGAGCGCTACAGCAACGAGCGCGAGCAGACGGCGGACCGGTTCGACGATGCCCGTGACCGGCTCGACGCGTGCATCGAGAGCGGCGTCGCCAGTGGTCCCGACGACGCCCTGACCCGGCTCCTCTTCGAGTACTGGCCGCGCTGTCTGCGTGACGCCAGGGCCGCCGCGCTGGACAGCGCGCTGACCGAACGTCAGATCGCGGTCTACTCCGGGATTCTGACGCTGGGGCAGGCGCAGGAGCACTTCGTTCTGAGCGACCCGCCCCGGCTGCTTGCCGCCAACTTCGTGGCGATGGAGGACGGTTACCAGATGGAGATCCTGGCCGGCCGCCGGACCCGTACCGAGGTGATCACGGCCCTGCACTCCTACGCCCGCGCCGTCACCGGTCACGACCCGGGGGCCTCGCGAGTGGCTTGATTCCGGCGGGCGTTGACGGCGCGGCGTTCATTGGATGACGGCGCGGGCGGCGAGTAACCGGGCCGTGCTCCAACTCTTGACAGGTTCACGCCCTGGCGACACTGTGGGAGCGCTCCCAAGGCCTCAAGGCCTCAAGGCCTCAAGGCCTCAAGGTCCCAAGGCAACAGCACTTGCACCACCCCCCACCCGAGCCGCGTGGAGGGGCCGGAGCCCCACGCACGTGTGCCCCTCCCACGCACGGAGAACGGAGAGAGGATCCCAGCGATGACGCCGGCGCCCTTACCCCCGTACGGAAACAACCGGCACCGGAGCATCCGGCGCCGTCTGAGCATCACGATGGCCACCGTCGCCGCAGCGCTGCTGGCGGTCCCGGCCGCCGCCGCGGCACTGCCCGTGCCGCACGAGGCAGCGGCCTCGGTCACCGCCGCCGCGCCTCCCACGCTGAACCAACTCGCCGCCGCCAAGGGCCGGTACTTCGCCTCCGCCACCGACAACCCGGAGCTGTCCGACGCGCCGTACACGGCCGTCCTGGGCAGCGAGTTCGGGGTGATCACACCCGGCAACTCGATGAAGTGGGACACCACCGAGCCCACGCGCGGCCAGTTCAGCTTCGCCAAGGGCGACGCGGTCGTGAGCTTCGCCCAGGCGCACGGTGAGGACGTACGCGGCCACACCCTGGTCTGGCACAGCCAGCTTCCCGGCTGGGTCTCGGCGCTGCCCGCGAGCGAGGTGCGGTCCGCCATGGAGAGCCACATCGCCGGTGAGGCAGGTCACTACAAGGGCCAGGTGAAGGCCTGGGACGTGGTCAACGAGCCGTTCAACGACGACGGTACGTACCGCACTTCGCCGTTCTACAACGCGATGGGCAAGGACTTCATCACCTACGCGCTGCAGGCCGCCCGCGCCGCCGACCCGGCCGCGAAGCTCTACATCAACGACTACAACACCGATGGCACGGGCGCGAAGAGCGACGCCATGTACAACCTGGTCAGAGACCTCAAGGCGGCGGGCGTCCCGATCGACGGCGTGGGGTTCCAGGCCCATCTCGCCACCCAGTACGGCTTTCCCTCGCAGATGCAGCAGAACCTCCAGCGCTTCGCCGACCTCGGTGTGGACGTGGCGATCACCGAGCTCGACGTACGGATGGTGCTGCCCGCCGACGCCACCAAACTGGCGGCACAGTCCACGTACTACCGCCAGGTCACCGAGGCGTGCCTGGCCGTCTCCCGCTGTGTCGGGATCACGATCTGGGACTACACGGACAAGTACTCCTGGGTTCCCGGCGCCTTCTCCGGCCAGGGGTCGGCCTGCCTCTGGGACTCCAACCTGCAACCCAAAGCGGTGCTCGACGTGGTGCGCACGGCCCTCGGATACACGGGCGGCGGCGGCACCGGTGACACACAGGCGCCGACCGTCCCGGCCGGTCTGACGGTCACGGGCGCCACCTCGTCGTCGGTCTCGCTGTCGTGGACGGCCGCGACGGACAACACCGGGGTGACGGGGTACGACGTCTTCCGCGGCGGTACGCAGGTGGGCTCGTCCACCGCCACCACCTTCACCAGCACCGGTCTGACGGCGTCGACCGCGTACAGCTTCACCGTGCGGGCCAAGGACGCGGCCGGCAACGTCTCCGCGCAGTCGACCGCGGTCACCGGCACCACACAGGCGGGCGGCGGGACCGGCGGAGGCACGCTGAAGGTCCAGTACAAGAACAACGACTCGTCGGCAGGCGACAACCAGATCAGGCCGTGGCTCCAACTGGTCAACACGGGCAGCGGCGCGGTCGGCCTGTCCTCGGTGAAGGTCCGCTACTGGTTCAGCGGCGAGGCCGGAGCCTCCACGTACTCCACCGCGTGCGACTACGCGGTGATCGGCTGCGGCTCGGTCACCCAGTCCGTCAGCGCATCGGGTTCGAGCACGCCGGGCGCCGACCACTACCTGGAGGTCGGCTTCTCCAGCGGCAGCCTGGCGGCGGGCGCATCGACCGGCGAGCTGCAGCTGCGCTTCAACAAGACCGACTGGTCGAACTTCAGCGAGACGGACGACTACAGCCGCGGTACGAACACCACGTTCGCGGACGCCGCGAAGATCGCGGTCTACGTCGGCGGAACGCTGGTCTGGGGTACCGCTCCGTAGCCCTGTACCCGGTCTCTCACGTACGTCGCCCAGCCCCGGTGCGGGCCTCTCCCAGCGGCAACTGCCGCGCTCCGCACCGGGGTTTCCCCTGTCCCTTCACCGTCCCCGAAGGCTTTTCACCCATGGACAGAAGACGCTTCATCGGCCTGGCCGTCGCCACCGCCGCGGCCGCCACCCCCGTCCTCGCTCGCGCCCCGCTCGCGCACGCCGCCACCGCACCCGTAGACACCCTCGCCGCCGCGCCGGCCTGGAAGAACGTGGCGATCTACGGCGGCGGCTTCATCCCCGGCATCATCTTCAGCCGGACCCGCAAGGACCTCATCTACGCCCGCACCGACATCGGCGGCGCCTACCGCTGGAACGCGGCCACCAGCTCCTGGATCCCGCTCCTCGACTTCGTCGGCTACGACCACTGGGGCTGGAACGGCGTGGTCAGCATGGCCATCGACGAGTCGGCCCCGGACAAGGTGTACGCGGCCGTGGGCATGTACACCAACAGCTGGGACCCGGGCAACGGCGCGGTCCTGCGCTCCGCCGACCTCGGCGCCACCTGGCAGGCGGCCCCACTCCCGTTCAAGCTGGGCGGGAACATGCCGGGACGCGGCATGGGCGAGCGCCTCGCCGTCGACCCCAACCTCGGCAGCGTCCTCTACCTCGGCACACCCAGCGGCAACGGCCTCTGGCGCTCCACGGACTCCGGCGTCACCTGGGCCAAGGTGACGAGCTTCGCCAACGCCGGTACGTACCGCGCCGACCCGAACGACACCAGCGGCTACAACTCCGACCTCCAGGGCGTCGTCTGGGTGACGTTCGACCCTTCCACCGGCACCGCGGGCACCCGCAGCCAGCACATCTACGTCGGCGTCGCCGACAAGGACAACACCGTCTACCGCTCCACCGACGCGGGCGCCACCTGGTCACGCCTCGCGGGCCAGCCCACCGGCTACATCGCCCACAAAGGCGTGCTCGACCACGTCAACCACCGTCTCTATCTGTCCACTTCGGACACCGGCGGCCCCTACGACGGCGCCAAGGGCGACGTCTGGCGCTACGACATCACCGCCGCGACCTGGACCCGTATCAGCCCCGTCCCCTCCGACAGCGCGGACGACTACTTCGGCTACTCGGGCCTGTCCATCGACCGTACGAACCCGAACACCCTCATGGTCGCCACCCAGATCTCCTGGTGGCCGGACGACATCATCTACCGCTCCACGGACGCGGGCGCGACCTGGACCAGGATCTGGGATTTCGCCGCCTACCCCGCACGCTCCTTCCGCTACACCATGGACATCTCCGCCGTCCCCTGGCTGACCTTCGGCGCAAGCCCCGCCCTGCCCGAAGTCACCCCCAAACTCGGCTGGATGACCGAGGCCCTGGAGATCGACCCGCACAACCCCGACCGCCTCCTGTACGGCACGGGCGCCACCCTCTATGCCTCCAACAACCTCACCAACTGGGATAAAAGTTCCCAGATCACGATCAAGCCCATGGTCGCGGGTCTGGAAGAGACCGCCGTACTCGACCTCGTCAGCCCGCCCACCGGAACCGTCCTGTTCTCCGCGCTCGGCGACATCGGCGGTTTCGCCCATACGGACCTCACCAAGGTCCCGGCGCTGATGTACACCCAGCCCAATCTCACCAGCACCACCAGTATCGACTTCGCGGAGCTCAAGCCCGCGGTCCTTGCCCGCGTGGGCAACTCCGACAAGACCGCGCTCCCGAACGTCAACCGGGCCGGGTTCTCCACCGACGGCGGGTCGAACTGGTTCCAGGCGAGCAGCGAGCCCAGCGGGGTGACGGGCGGCGGCACCGTCGCGGTCGCGGCCGACGGCTCGGCGGTCGTATGGAGCCCGCAGGGTGCGGCGGTGCAGCGCACCACCACCAACGGAAGCTCCTGGAACGCTGGTTCAGGTGTCCCGCAGGGTGCGCTCGTACGGGCCGACCGGGTCAACCCCAAGAAGTTCTACGGCAGTTCGGGCGGCGGCTTCTACGTCTCCACGGACGGCGGCGCCACCTTCTCCGCCACGGCGGCGACCGGACTGCCCGCCACCGACGCCGCGTTCAAGCCCGTACCAGGAAAGGAGGGCGAGATCTGGCTGACCGGCACCGGAGGTCTCTGGCACTCGATGGACAGCGGCGCGAGCTTCACCAAGGCCACGGGCATCACCTCGGGTGTGAACCTCGGCTACGGCAAGGCCGCCCCCGGCCGCACCAACCCCGCGCTCTATCTGGCGGGCACCGTGGGCGGGGTGACAGGGGTCCACGCCTCCGACGACTCCGGCGCCACCTGGCGGCGTATCAACGACGACCAGCACAGTTACGGAAACATGGGCACGGCGATCACCGGCGACCCACGCACCTACGGCCGCGTCTACCTCGGCACCAACGGCCGCGGAATCCTCTTCGCGGACGCCCCGGCAAGCGGCGGCGGCACCGGCGACACCCAGGCGCCGACCGTGCCGGCGGGTCTCACGGTGGCGTCCACGACGAGCAGCACGGTCGCCCTGTCGTGGACCGCTTCGACCGACAACACCGGGGTGACGGCCTACGAAGTGCTGCGCGCCGGCACGGTGGTGGGCAGCCCCGCGGGCACGGCGTACACGGACACCGGACTGAGCCCGTCCACCCCCTACGCCTACCAGGTGCGCGCACGGGACGCGGCGGGCAACACCTCCGCGCTCTCGGCGGCGGTGACGGCCACGACAGCGGCGGGCAGTGGTGGCGGGGGCGCGGCGAAGGCCCAGTACAAGAACAACGACTCCAGCGCCACGGACAACGCGATCCGCCCCGGCCTGCAGGTCGTCAACACCGGCACGGGTCCGCTGGTTCTGTCGCAGGTCAAGCTCCGCTACTGGTTCAGCGGCGAGGCGGGCTCGACGGCGTACCAGACCTGGTGCGACTGGGCGGCCGTCGGCGCCTCGAACGTCACCGCACAGGTCGTCGCGGCAGCCACTCCCAAGACCGGGGCGGACCGCTACCTGGAGGTGGGCTTCACCTCCGGCGCGGGCAGTCTGGCCGCGGGGGCGTCGACGGGTGAGATGCAGCTGCGGCTCAACAAGTCCGACTGGTCGGCGTTCAGTGAGGCGGACGACTACAGCCGCGGTACGAACACATCGTTCGCGGACGCCGCGAAGGTGGCGGTGTACGTCGGCGGAGCGCTGGTCTGGGGCACCGCCCCGTAGTCCCGGGTCAGCGGGTGGACAGGTCCGGCCGGGCCGGCACGTCGCCGGATCGGCCGGACTTGCGGGCCGCCGCCTGCAGGGCGTGCAGAGCCAGCAGGAGTACGCCTATGTCGTCGAGGTAGACCGGGTCGGGGATCAGGTCGACCGGACTGATCGTGTAGATCAGGGCGCCCCAGAAGGCCAGCTTGTTCCCTACGGGGATACCGGCGTCGCGCAGCAGGCGGCGCGCCCGGAACAGGCGGACGACCAGGACGGCCGCGAAAACCAGCGTCGCCACGCAGAGCAGCGCCGCGAGCACCAGGAGCACTTGGGTGGAGGTGTCCATGCGCTACGGGTACCCGATGTCCGCCGCGCCACGCTGAGCCGTGGCTTTCGGCAGCGAAACTTGCAAGGCTGCCTGTTCATCTCGTACGGTAAGTGGTATGACCACGGATTCTTCGGCGCCGGACGCCGGGCAGGTCGCCGCAGAGCTGACCGTCGTCCTCGGGCGGGTCGCGAGGCGGCTGCGGAGCGCGTCCCCGGACAATCTGCTGACCCCCTCGCAGCGGTCCGTGCTCTCGCGCCTCGACCGCGGAGGCCCCGCGACCACCGCCGAGCTGGCGCGCCTGGAACTGGTACGGCCGCAGTCGATGCGGCTGACGGTGGGCGCGCTGGAGGAGCACGGGCTGGTGGAGCGTACGCCCGACCCGAGCGACGGACGGCAGGTCGTGGTGTCGGTCACCGGACAGGGGCGACGGGTCCTCGCCGACGTACGGGCCGAGAAGCAGGGGTGGCTGACCGGGGCCATCCAGGAGGAGCTGGACGCGGGGGAGCTGCGGACGCTCAGTGAGGCCGTGGAGCTCCTGGAGCGTCTGGTGCAGAGGTGAGGGCAGTGCCGCCCTCTGCCTCGTGGCGCCTGATGGCTGACGTGTCCGTATTCGCATCCCTCATTCACAAAACGTAGGAAAGTGAGCAACCCCCATGACCGCAACGACACTTGACGCCAGCACCGCGCTGGTCCTCGTCGACCTCCAGAAGGGGATCGTCGGGCTGCCGCTCGTGCACCCCGCCGGTGAGATCGTCGAGCGTGCCGCGTTCCTCGCCGCCGCCTTCCGTGAGCGCGGGCTGCCCGTCGTTCTCGTACGGGTGACCGGTGGCGCCCCCGGCCGCAACGAGGGCGCCGCGTCCCAGGGGCAGCCGCCGGCCGACTGGGCCGAGCTCGTGCCCGAGCTCGACCGCCAGGACAGCGACATCGTCGTCACCAAGCAGACCTGGGGCGCCTTCTACGGCACCGACCTCGACATGCAGCTGCGCCGCCGCGGCGTGACCCAGGTCGTCGTCGCCGGCATCGCGACGAGCATCGGCGTCGAGTCGACGGCACGGTCGGCGTACGAGCACGGTTACCACGTGACCATCGCCACCGACGCCGTCACCGACCTCGCGCCCGAGACGCACGCCAACTCCGTCGCGAACATCTTCCCGCGGCTCGGCGAGACCGACACCGCCGACGCGATCGTCAAGCTCCTCGGCTGACCTCCAACTCCCTGAGAACGGCCGGTCCGTGCACCGTGAGGTGGACGTACCGGCCGTTCTGCGTGGCGGTGAAGGAGGTGGGGCGGGTCTCCCAGTCCGGGGTGATCTTCGCCTTGTCGCGGGCGCCCGGGCCCAGATCCACCGTGAGCGTGGCCGTCTTCGCCGTGGACTCCGGCGACCAGGTGGTGGCGGGGTCGCCGTCCACCGCCGCGGCGGCGTAGAGGCCGGGCTGTTCGGAGGTGGCCGTCGCGGGGCGGCAGCGGGCGGTGTTTCCGGTCGCGGTCAAGTCCGGGCGCCTGGTGGGAAGTTCAATGGTCGTGGTGAGCCTGCGGTCGCCCTGCGGGGTGTGGAGTGTGAAGGGCGCGCCCTGGGTGAGGGTGACCCGGGTCGTCTTCGGGCCGATGGCGACGGAGTACGTACGGCCCTGCCAGCGCAGTCCGTGGAGTGTGACGCCCCGGGGCAGTTGGGGAGGCAGCATCGGGTCGAGGCGTACGCCGTCCTCCTGGAGGCGCATCCCCGTCAGGCCGTGCGTGAAGGTCTGCAGGAACCCGCCCTTGCCGGTCAGGAAGTCCATCGCCGGATGCCCCGCGAGGGCGTCGTCGGCGCCCGCCTTGTCGCCCTTCGCCTCCGAGAAGAGGTCGAAGTCCCCCCGTACATAAGGGCGGATGGCGCGCTGGAGGTAGGTGTACGTGGCGCAGCCGGGGCTGCCGATCGACGCCGACGCGACCGCGTGCACCGAGTCCGTCATGGCCGGGCCCGCCGGGTCGGTGCGCTGCGCGTAGTAGGCGAGCGTGCGCGATGCCTGAGCCTTGGTCATCTTCCAGTCGAGGGGGTAGAGGAGGAGGACGGTGTCGGCCTGCTTGATGAGCGAGCCCTTGTACCCGGCGTACTGCTCGAAGACGCCCGCCTTCGTGTCGTACGGGATACGCAGCCGGTCCGCGATCTCCGTCCACCGGGCCGGGGCTTCGGTGTCCAGGAGGGTGGCCGCGTGGGCCGCGTTGCGCAGGGCGGTGGCCGCGACCGCGTTGGTGTAGACGCCGTCGGTGACGCCGTTGCTGTACTCGTCGGGGCCCGCGACGAGCTTGATGGAGTACGAGCGGTCGTCGTTCGCGGTGACGCGCGACGTCCAGTAGTCGGCGATGCCCTTCAGCAGCGGCCAGCCGCGCTCCTTGAGCCACTTCCCGTCGCCGGTCGCCAGGTAGTACTGCCAGACGGCGAGGGAGATGTCGCCCTGGAGGTGGGTCTGCATGATGCAGTGCGGCGGGTTCCAGCTGTGGCACTCGGCCCAGTTGTCGCCCTTGCTGCCGCTGGTCCAGGGGAAGAACAGGCCCTTGAAGCCCAGCTTTTCGGCGTTGACCGCTGCTGCCGCGCGGGTGCGGTAGCGGTAGTCGACCACCGACTTGGCGAGCTCGGGGCTGGTGGCGAGGAGGCCGGGGAACATCCAGGTCTCGGCGTCCCAGAAGATCTCGCCCGCGTAGTTGTCGCTGGTCAGACCGGTGGGTGCGAGCGAATCCGCTGATCCTGCACGGGAGTTGGTGAAGAGTCCGTACTGCGCCGAGCGCACCCACGCCTGGAGATCGGGCTGCCCGGGGACGGTGATGCCGGACGCCCACAGTTTTGCCCAGGCCGCCGCGTTCGCGCCGTGGACCGTCTGCCAGCCGCGGGCGGCCGCGCGCCGGGAGGCTCCGGAGGCACGTTCGGGGGTGGAGTCGATGCCGATGTGCTTGGCGATCTCGTACGTGGTGCCGCTGCGGACCGGGAAGGTGAGGGCGTGTGCCGCGCTCAGGCCGGAGGCGGAGCGCTGATCCGTGGTGGCGTGAACACCCGTGCCGGTGACGAGGGTTGAGGCGACTGTGCCCGGGGTGCGGGTGCCGTCGGCGCGGAAGGAGACCGTGGTCGTACGGCCCGATGCGGACACTCCGGCCGCGGTGACGCGGCGCGCGCCGCGGCCGTCGATGCGGTCGGTGACCGTCGCGTCGCCGTCCCAGCGCGGGGTGAGGCGCAGGCGTACCGCGCCGGTATGTACGTCGCTGCGGTCGGCCAGTACCTCGTAGGAGAGGTCGGTCGCGCGGCCGTCCTTTCCCGTCCAGGTGTAGGAGGTGCGGATCACCCCGCAGGCCATGAAGAGGGTCTGGCGGTAGTGGGAGAGGGTGCCGGGGCCGAGGCCCGCTTCGAGTCCGGTCCAGGTGGGGAGGGCGGCGACGGCCTGGCGGTCGGCGTCGGTGCGGGAGTTGTGGGCGTAGAGGCCGGCGGCGAAGGCTCCGTCGTAACGGGGCGTGTAGAGCGGCCAGCCGCTCGGTTCGTCGGATCCCTGGTATCCGGTGCCGAGCGCGGGAACCCGGTGGCCCAGGTATCCGTTTGCGATATAGGGATGCTGACCGACGGTCGGATCGGGCCGGGTGGAGGTCAGCGACCAGCCGGCCGCGTCCTTTCCGCAGGCGGGGACGGGGACGGTCTGTGCGGCTGCGGCCGCGGTGGAGACGGGTGCGGACGAGGGGGGTACGACAGCGGCGATCAGTGTGCCGGTGAGCAGGGGTGCGGTGATCAGCGACATGCGGGTGCGGGTGCGTTTATGAAATGGGCGCAAAGGGCTCATCGCACGACCATGTAAGACCACGTAATGGGCGTCCGGCCCGTCGGGCAGGACGCGCCTGCACAGTCCCCTGGATGGGTGGATGGTGGAGTCATGACGGACGGCCAGGACAACGGGACGAACCCTTATCTGAGCGGCCTCTTCGCCCCTGTACGGGAAGAGGTCACGGCGCACGGGCTGGATGTCACCGGGCGTATACCGGACAGCCTGAACGGCCGCTATCTGCGCAACGGGCCGAACCCGCTGGGGGTCGACGACCCGGCGGTGCACCACTGGTTCAGCGGCGCCGGAATGGTGCACGGGGTGCGGCTGCGGGACGGGCGTGCCGAGTGGTACCGCAACCGGTGGGTGCGCAGCGACGCGGTCGCCGAGAAGCTCGGCGAGAAGCCGTTCAACGGACCGCACCACCAGAACATGGACTTCGCGGCCAACACGCACATCCTGCGTTTCGCTGGGCGCCATCTCGCCACGGTCGAGGGCGGGACGCTGCCCTACGAACTGGACGAGGAGCTCAACACCCTCGGCCCGTACGACTTCCAGGGCACCCTGCCGGGCGGCTTCGCCGCGCACACGGTTCTCGACCCGGCGAGCGGGGAGCTGCACGCGGTGGCGTACTGCTGGGCGTACCCGTACGTCCAGTACCTGGTGGCAGGGGTGGACGGCCGGATCAAGCGGCGCATCGACATACCCGTCGAGGGCGGCCCGATGATGCACGACTTCTCCCTGACGGAGCGGTACGTGCTGCTGTACGACCTGCCGGTGGGCTTCTCCATGGAGGCGGCCACCTCAGGGTCGACCTTCCCGTACGCCTGGGACGACCGGAAGCAGGCGCGGATCGGGGTGCTGCCCAGGGAGGGCCAGGCCCAGGACGTGCTGTGGCTGGACATCGACCCGTGCTTCGTCTTCCACCCGATGAACGCGTACGAGACGGACGGCGGGCAGCGGATCGTCGTCGACCTCGTGCGGTACGAGAAGCTCTTCTCCAAGGGGCCCGGGGGCGCGCAGGGCCCTGGTGACCACCCGCCGCGGCTGGAGCGGTGGACGGTCGACCTGGCTGCGGGCAGCGTCCGCACGGAGACGCTCGACGACCGGCCGATCGAATTCCCGCGCGTCGACCCGCGCCGGGCCACGGGACAGCACCGGTTCGGGTACGGAGTGCTGGAGCCGCGAGACGGATACGCGGGGCAGCGGCATGCGGTGCGGGAGGGCGGCTATCAGCAGGTCGGGGTCGGACTGATCAAGTACGACCTGGCCTCGGGCGGAGCCGAGATCCACCGCTTCCACCCGGACGGGGACGTGGGCGAAGGGGTCTTCGTCCCGGCGTCGCCCGACGCGGCGGAGGACGACGGATGGGTGCTGACGTACGCCTTCGACCCCGAGCGGCAGGCGACGGACCTGGTGGTCCTCGCCGCCGGCGACTTCACGGCCGAACCGGTGGCGCGCATCCATCTGCCGGTGCGGGTGCCGGTGGGATTCCACGGGAACTGGATACCGGACGAGGTGTAGCGGACACCCTCCAGGTCTCCAGGTCTCCAGGTCTCTAGGTTTCGCGCAGGGTCCTGGCGCGGGTCTCGATCGCGGAGATCAGCGCCTCGACCCTGATGTGGAAGATCTGCTCGTCCGTCACCTCGGGGAGTTCGGCGCTCAGGCGGGTGATGTTCGGGAACTGCTCCGGGTCGACCAGACGGTACTCGCGGCTCCAGGAGGACTCGTCGGCCGCGCGGACGTCCGGGGTGAACAGGAGGTAGGCCGCCTGCTGGCCGACGAAGGCCAGGAGTGAGTCGCCGACCATCCGGTAGTGGACGGCCGCGTCGCGCCCCGTGAGTCCGGCCTCCATGACGGCGCCGAGGATGAGCTCCACGACCCGGAACTCATGGGGGCGCCGGGTGGTCCGGCTGGCCATGGCCGAGCCCACCACCGGGTATTTCAGGGCGACTTCGAGCGATCCCGCGGCGAGCGCACGGATGCGGTCCTTCCAGTCGAGCCCCTCGGGGATGCTGTCGAGGACCTCGCCGAGCGTGCGGTCCGCCACGGAGAGCAGCAGCTCGTCCTTGTCGCGGAAGTGCCGGTAGATCGCGGTCGGATCGGCGCCGAGCTCTTCGCCGAGGCGTCGCACGGTGAACGCGTCCTGGCTTCCGCGAGCCGCGATGCGCAGGCTCGCCTCGATGATCGCGTCGGGCGTCAGCTGGCTGCCCGCGCGCTTGCTCCGGGCAGTGGTGGAGGGTGTCGTCGGCATGGTGCGGCCAGTGTATCGATCGAATACCGTCGCAGCGCAACACCGTTGACAACAGTGTTGCGCTGTCGTTCACTCCTCCTCAACACAAGCCAGCGGGCCCGCCCCGCCGAGCCGGAGGATGCGTCGATGGCGAACACCAGCCAGCAGGCCGACACCGTTTTCGTGGGAGGGCGGGTCTTCACAGGGACCGGGCCCACGCCGGTGGACGCGGCCGTCGCCGTCCGGGACGGGCGGATCCTCGCCGTCTCCGACGCGGCCACGGTGCGGTCGCTCGCCGGCTCCCGTACGGACGTCGTGGATCTCGCGGGCGGGCTGCTGGTGCCCGGGTTCCAGGACGCCCATGTCCACCCCGCGGTGGCCGGGGTCCAGATGCTCGGCTGCGACCTGAGCGGGCAGTCCGCCGCCGACGGCTGTCTGGCGGTGGTAGGCCGGTACGCGAAGGATCACCCGGACGCGGTCTGGATCCGCGGCGGCGGCTGGTCGATGGACAGCTTCCCCGGGGGTACGCCGACCCGCGCCATGCTCGACGCGGTGGTGCCCGACCGGCCCGTCCTGCTCACCAACCGCGACGGCCACGGCGCCTGGGTCAACACCCGCGCCCTGGAGCTGGCCGGCGTCGACCGCCACACCCCCGACCCGGTGGACGGGCGGATCGAGCGGGAGCCCGACGGCACCCCCGCCGGCACCCTCCAAGAGGGCGCCGTGGATCTGGTCGCCCGGCACATGCCCCTCGCGACGCCCGACGAAGCGCACGCAGGGCTGCTCGCCGCGCAGGAGCACCTGTTCTCCCTCGGGGTGACCGGCTGGCAGGACGCCATGATCGGCGCCTTCCCCGGCAACCCCGACAACTTCGGCGTCTATCTGCGCGCGGCCCGCGAGGGCTCGCTGCGCGCCCGGGTCGTCGGCGCCCTGTGGTGGGACCGCGAACGCGGCCTCGAACAGCTCCCGGAGCTGGAGGAGCGTCGCCGCACCGGGCAGGTGGGCCGCTTCAACGCCACCTCCGTGAAGATCATGCAGGACGGCATCGCGGAGAACTTCACCGCCGGAATGCTGGAGCCGTACCTCGACAACTGCGGCTGCCCGACCGGCAACTCGGGGCTGAGCTTCATCGAACCCGCCCTGCTCGCCGAAGCGGTGTGCGCACTCGACCGCTCGGGCTTCCAGGTGCACTTCCACGCTCTCGGGGACCGCGCCGTACGCGAGGCGCTCGACGCGCTCGCCGCGGCCCGGGCGGCCAACGGGGCGGGCGACAACCGCCACCACATGGCCCACCTCCAGATCGTCCACCCCGACGACATCAAACGCTTCGCGGAGCTCGAAGTCGCCGCGAACATCCAGGCCCTGTGGGCCGCGCACGAACCGCAGATGGACGAGCTCACGATTCCGTTCCTGGGGGCCGACCGCGCCGCCCTGCAGTACCCGTTCGGGGATCTGGCACGCGCCGGCACCCGGCTGGTCGCCGGCAGCGACTGGTCGGTCAGCAGCCCCAACCCGCTGTGGGGCATCCATGTCGCGGTCAACCGGGCCGTACCCCGGGAGGAGAGCCCCGGCCGGGAGTACCCGCCGTTCTTCCCGGAACAGGCCCTGACCCTGGCCCAGGCGCTGACCGCCTACACCGTGGGCAGCGCCTGGGCCAACCATCTCGACGACGTGACCGGCACCGTCGAGACCGGCAAGTACGCGGACCTCGCCGTCCTCGACCGCGACCCCTTCGCGCACCCCGCCCGGGAGATCGCCGAGACGCGCGTCAGCCGCACCTATGTCGAGGGACAGCTCGTCTTCGCCGCCACGGACTGATCCCGCCCGACCGTGTACTCCACCCCGCCGCCCCGGACAGAGGTAGACGATGCCCTCAACACCAGCAACAGCAGGATCCCGCACAGCAGTCAGACCCCTCCGCCGCTTCGCGGGGGCCGTCCTCGCGGCGTCCGCCCTGCTCGTCACCGCCGCGTGCAGCGGCACGGCGCACCCGGCCAAGGGCTCCGGTGCGGCCGCCGCGTACCGCCTCACCGACAAGACCCCGGCGGCGGCCGGCGCCATCGACTCCTTCACCTGGTCGATCTACGCCGAACCGACCTCGATCGACTACGCCTACGCCTTCGACTTCCCGCCCAACCAGATCCTCTCCAACGTCTGTGAGAGTCTCCTGCGCTGGAACCCGGACCTGACCACATCGCCGAACCTGGCGACCTCGTACGCCAATCCGACCCCCACCACCTGGGTCTACAAGATCCGCCCCGGCGTGCACTTCCACGACGGGACGGTCCTCACCGCGAACGACGTCGTGGCCTCGCTCCGCCGCCACCCCGACCCCGCCGTGGGCAGCGCCTGGGTCAACTCCTTCCGTAATGTGAAGTCGATCGACACGACCGGCCCGCTCGAAGTCACCGTCAAGCTGAAGAAGCCCGACTCGACCTTCAACAAGTCGATGGCCGCAAGCCCCGGCACCGTCGAATCCGCCGCCACCCTGGCCAAGGCGGGCAAGAACTACGGCAGCCCCAAGGGCGGTGTGAACTGCACCGGGCCCTTCTCCTTCGCCTCCTGGACGCCGGGCCAGTCCCTCGTGCTCAAGAAGTACGACGGCTACTGGAACCCGAAGCTCAAGGCCAGGTCAGGCCAGATCAAGTTCGTGTTCCTGAGCGACGCGACGACCCGCGTCAACGCCTTCCAGAGCGGTGAGGTGGACGGCGGCTGGATGGTCCCGGCCAGCGCGTACGGCCAACTCCGCTCCTCCCAGGCCGGAAAGCTCTACTTCGGCCGCAACACCACGGTCGCCGACGAGGTGGTCAGCAACCTCAAGGGCCCGCTCAAAGAGGCGCGGGTGCGGGCTGCCCTGCTCATGGCCATCGACCGCAAGGGCATCGTCAAGGCCGGCGCCGGCGGGATCGGCGAGGTCGCCGACTCGCTGGTCACCGACAACATGTGGAGCGAGGCGCCCGCCGCGACCCGCAAGGCCCTGACCAAGGAGATGACGCGCTACCCGTACGATCCCGCCCAGGCGAAGAAGATCGCCGCGCAGTCCGGAGTGCAGGGCCGGCAGGTCGTCATCGCGACCAGCCCGCTGGATTCCCAGACGACGATCATCACGCAGGCCGTCGCCCAGGCGGCCACGGCCATCGGGCTCAAGCCGAAGATCGAGACCCTCTCCGCGGAGAAGTACGGGACGCTCTTCACCGACCCGGCCGCCCGTAAGGGCATCGATCTCTTCCTCACCTTCTGGTACACGTCGATCACCGATCCGCTGGACATGTACTCCTCCCTGGAAACCGGCGCGTTCACCAACTACGGCGGCTGGTCCGACAAGGAGTACGACAAGGCCGTCGAGCAGGCCGTCGGCACGTACGAGCCGGCCGCGCACGCCGAAGCCAATGCGAAGGCCCAGAAGATCGCCCTGAAGGAACTGCCCTGGCTGCCCCTCTACACCCAGCCTGTCAGCGTCTTCCTCGGCAAGCGGATCACCGGCGTCCAGCCGTCGATCGCCTACCTCTACTACCCGTGGGCGGCCGAGATCGGGGCGAAGAGTTGAGCCGCGCGGCGAACCGGGCGCTCGGGGGCCTGCGCAGACTGGCCGGGATGGCCGCGACCCTCCTGGTCACCTCGTTCCTGGTGTTCTCCTCGCTGTACCTGGCGCCCGGCGACCCGGCGAGCTTCCTGGTGCGCGGCCGCAGCGCGGGGCCGGCCGAACTCGCCCAGATCCGGCGGCAGTACGGCTTCGACCAGCCCTTCTTCGTCCGGTACGGGCACTGGCTCGACGGCGTCCTGCACGGTGACTTCGGCCGGTCGTACATCTTCCACCAGGACGTCAGCTCCGTCATCGCCTCCCGCCTTCCGGCCACCCTGCTCCTGGTCGGGATCTCGGCGCTGATGATCGCGGTGGTGGGCGTCGCGGCCGGCATGGTGGGCGCGCTGCGGCGCGGCACCCGTACCGACTCTGCGCTCATGCTCCTTGTGACGGTGGGGGCCGCCGCCCCCGCCTTTGTCGCGGCCCTGCTGCTGCGGTCGGTGTTCGGGGTGAAGCTCGGCTGGTTCCCCACCATCGGCAACGGCACCGGCGTACTCGACCGGCTGCACCACGTCGTGCTGCCCGCCCTCGCCCTGTCCGTGACCTTCATGGCACTGGTGACCCGGGTGACGCGTACGTCGATGCTCGACGAACTCCGTCGCGAACACGTCGAAGTCGCGCTCAGCCGCGGCACACCGCGCCGCACCGTGATCCGCCGTCATGTCCTGCGCAACGCGCTCGGACCGATCGTCACGGTGTCGGCTCTGCTCATCTCCGGGATGCTGGTGAGCACCTCCATCGTGGAGACCGCGTTCGGGATGTCGGGCATCGGATCGCTGCTCGTCCAGTCGGTCAACCAGCTGGACTTCCAGGTGGTGCAGGCGATCGTGCTGCTCGTGGTGGCCGCGTTCGTCGTGGTCAACGCCCTGGTGGACCTGGTGCATCCGCTGATCGACCCGCGGGTCGCGGCAGCGGGGAGCGCACGATGAGCGCACAGATCGCGGGGCTGACCGCTGCCCCCGGCGCCCGGCTGAGGGCACTGGGCGGCGACTGGCTGCAACGCCTGTGCCTGCTGTTCCTGGTGGTGTTCGTGCTCGTCGCGGCGTTCGCGCCCTGGCTGGCGCCGCAGGACCCGACCTTCGGGGACCTCGGCGCGGGGCTCGTGGGACCGGGCGCCGGGCACTTGCTGGGCACCGACCAGGGCGGGCACGACACCTTCTCGGCGCTGCTCGAAGGGTCCCGCACCAGCCTCGTCGGGCCGCTCGCGGTGGTGCTGTTCTCCACGGCCACGGGCATCGCCGTCGGCCTGTTCAGCGCTTGGCGTGGCGGCTGGACCGACACCGTGCTCGGCCGGCTGCTCGACGTCCTGTTCGCCTTCCCCGCACTGCTCGTCGCGATCCTCGCGGTGGCGGTCTTCGGGAAGGGCATGACGGCGCCGGTGATCGCCATGTCCATCGCGTACATGCCGTACACCGCCCGTCTGGTACGCGGCCTCGCCCTCCAGGAGCAGGCCAGGCCGTACGTCGCCGCCTACCAAGTCCAGGGCCACTCGGGTCTGTTCATCGCCGTCCGCAGGCTGCTCCCGAACATCGGCCCGACCGTGCTCGCACAGTCCACGGTCAACTTCGGTTACGCGCTCCTCGACCTCGCCGCCCTGTCCTTCCTGGGGCTCGGCGTACAGCCGCCGACACCCGACTGGGGCGCGATGATCAACCAGAGCCAGGACGCCGTACTGCAGGGACAGCCGCTGTCCGCGATCGTGCCCGCGGTCGCCGTCGTGCTGGTCGTCGTCGCCTTCAACGTCGTCGGGGAGAACCTCGGCGACCGGCTCGCGGGGAGGGACTCCTGATGGCACTGCTCGAGTACGAGGCCCTGAGCATCTCCCTTCCCGGGACGGCCAGGCCGGTCCTCGACGGGATCGACCTGACCGTCCGCGCGGGCGAAGTCGTCGCCCTGGTAGGCGAGTCGGGCTCGGGGAAGTCCGTCACGGCGCGGGCCGCCCTGGGCCTCTTCCCTGCGGGCGCCACGGTCGGGGGGCGGGTCCGGGTCGAGGGGACCGACCTGGTCGGCGCCGACGCCGCGGAGCTGCGTACCGTACGCACCGGCACGGCATCGATGATCTTCCAGGACCCCCGGGCGGGCATCAACCCGGTGCGCCGCATCGGGGATTTCCTCACCGAGCCGCTGCGCCTGGTCCACCGCTGGTCCCGGGAGCGCGCGAACGCCCGGGCGCTCGAACTGCTCGCCGCGGTGGGCCTGCCGGACCCCGTACGGCATCTGCGCCAGTTCCCGCACGAGCTCTCCGGCGGCATGCTCCAGCGCGTCATGATCGCCGGCGCGCTCACCGTCGAACCCCGGCTGCTGCTGTGCGACGAACCGACCACCGCCCTCGACGTCTCCACGCAGGCCGAGATCATGGCCGTCCTGGGACGGCTGCAGCGCGAACGCGACCTGGGACTGCTCCTGATCACCCACGACATCGATCTCGCGGCCGCCGCCTGCGACCGGATCTACGTCATGTACGCGGGCCGGATCGTCGAGACCGCGACCACGGCCGAGCTCTTCGCGGCCCCCCGCCACCCCTACACCGCGGGCCTGCTCGGCTCGACCCCGCCGCTGACAGCGCCGGAAGGACCGCCCGCCCGCCTCATCCCGATCCCCGGCGCCCCGATGGGCCTGCTGGACTCGGCGCCCGGCTGTGCTTTCGCGGCCCGCTGCCGCTTCGCCGCACCCGGGCTCTGCGACCAGTCGCCGCCACCCCTCGAACTCCACGGCACGGCCCTGGTCGCCTGCCACCGCGCCGATGAACTCGTCGACGCACAGCCGAACACCCTGATGAGGGAGGACAGTTGACCACCCCTGGCGCCCCTGAGGCGCGCACCCTGCTCCAGGTGAGCGGACTGCGCAAGACCTACCGGAGCGGAGCGTCGGAGCTCGTCGCGGTCGACGACCTGTCGTTCACCCTCACGGCCGGCGGTGCACTCGGCATCGTCGGGGAGTCCGGCTCGGGCAAGACCACCACGGCCCGGATGCTGATCGGCCTGGAGCGACCCGACGCGGGACAGATCCTGGTGCAGGGCGAGCCGCTGGCCGCGACCGTACGCGGAAAGGCGGCCCGTCTCGCGCGGGCCAAGGCGGTCCAGATCGTCTTCCAGGACCCGTACCTCTCGCTCGACGGACGGATCAGCATCGGCGCGACCCTCGACGGGGTCCTGCGCCTGCACGGGCACCGCGACCCGGCGGCCAGGGCCGCCCGGTCGCGGGAGCTCCTCGCCCAGGTCGGCCTCGGCGAGCGCGAGTCGGCCTCGCTGCCCCGCAAGCTCTCCGGCGGTCAGCGTCAACGCGCCGCCATAGCAAGGGCGTTGGCGGTGGAGCCCGCCGTACTCGTACTCGACGAAGCGGTGTCGGCGCTGGATGTTTCGGTGCAGGCCCAGGTGCTCAACCTGCTGACGGACATCCGCCGCTCCACCGGCATCGGCCTGGTCTTCGTCAGTCACGACCTGGCCGTCGTCCGGTACGTCTGCGACGAGGCGCTCGTCCTGTACCGGGGCCGGACCATGGAACACCGTCCCGTCGCCGACCTCCTCAACAGTCCCGGACACCCCTACACCCAGCTCCTGCTGGCGTCCGTACCCCGGCCGGGCTGGGACCCCGACTCGATCAGCTCCCGGCGCCGGGAGCTCGCTGGGCCGCGCTAGACGGACGCGTCGCCTGATCCGTCGCCCGATCCGCCGGAGGTGTTCGGGGCCGGCGGTGTGGTGTCGAGCCCGAGCACCTTCCGTACGTCGAGGCCCATGCCCGCCCCGAGCACCTTGTCCGCCTCGTCCAACTCCGCCCAGAACGCGTCCTCGTCGGTCGCGTCGGCCGCCTTCACCCAGTGCGTCCTGGCCGCCTGGATGTCCCGTGTCAGCGCGGCGACCGGCGCGTCGGCCTGCGCGTTCCATGAGGACGACCGCAGCCCCTCGCCCTCCCTGAACAGGATCGACGCCACGTCCCTCGCCCAGGCCTTGTTGGCCGGGAGGTCCTCGTCGGCGTCCTCGTCCGGGCTCTGCCACAGCGCGCGGTCGATCGAGTCCGCCGCGGTGAGGAAGGTCACCTGGTCCTCGTCCAGGCTCCTGGCGTCGTTGCGCAGCGAGCCGTGGAACGTGCCGTCCTCGATGACGTACGCGCAGCTGACCGTGCGGTCACCGTGCCGCCAGCTGCTCGCGGTCGGCGGGTAGTAGAACATCTCCGCCCCATCGGGAACGGCCCAGATGTCCATGGCGTACGCGTCGTTCACCACCCAGCACTGCTTCTCCGCCTCCACCGCGATGGCAGCTTTGCCAGGGAATGTGGCGGTATCGGCGACCTTGAACTCACCGGTCACCTCGCCGTCGTGCGATCCCGCGCACGACACGTCACGGAAGCGCCCCGACGTGGACTTCCCCACACCGCCGGGGACGTCGAAGCAGTCCCCCGGGACGAGTCCGGACGTGGACCCGGCCGAAGCGATGCCGCCCTTCAGCCCGCCCAGGATCTCGCCGGACGCGCCGGCGATCACCAGCAGCAGTGCCAGGCCTGTGGAGAGCGAGGAGAGGACAACGCCCGCGACGGCCAGTCCCTTGCCCCCCTCGCCGCGCTTCTTGATCTGTACGAGGGCCACGATGCCCAGGACCAGGCCGAGGGGAGGCAGCACACACACGATGCCGAGGACGAGCGAGGCGATGGCCAGGCCATTGATCGCGGGCCGCTTGGGGGCGTAGGGGTACGGATACGGTCCGTAATAGGGCTGCGACGGGGGTATGTCCACGGGTTACCGTGCTCCTGCTTCTTGGTCATCGAACGGCCGCACGAATCTTATGCGGCAGGGGTGGGGACGGCATGGGTGTTTCGACGGCGGCCGCGATCGGCGCGACCCGGCCGGACCCGGCGGACCCGGATGCCCCTGAACGCCGGAGTGCGGCCCGGTACGTGTGGTGGCTGGTGATCGCCCAGTGGCGGCGGACCTCCCTCGCCGTGGTGCTCGGCAGCACCTGGATGGTCGGGCTCGCCCTGCCGCCGTATCTCCTCTCGCGCGCCATCGACGACGGCCTGCAGAAAGGGAACATGCGAACCCTGGCCGGGTGGACCGCCGCCCTGTTCGCCGTCGGCCTGGTGAGCGCCTGGCTGAGCATCATGCGGCACCGGACCATGACCCGGGCGCGGATGGACGCGCAGTACAGGACCGTGCGGGCGGTGGTGCGCCAGACCGTGCGGCTGGGGGCCGTCCTGCGGCGGCGCGTCTCGGCGGGGGAAGTGGTCACGATCGGGATCCGCGATGTGCAGACCGTGGCCAACATCATGACCATCACAGGACCCGGAGTCGGCGCCGTCGTCGCGTACATCGTGGTCGCCGGACTGCTGCTCTCGGTGTCGGTGCTCCTCGCCGTGGTCGTGCTGGTGGGGGTGCCGGTGCTCGCGGTGCTTGTGGGGCCGCTGATGGGGCGGCTGCAAGGGGCCGAGTCCGCGTACCGCGAGAAGGAGGGGCGGCTGTCGGGGCGATTCGTCGACATGGCGGGAGGCCTGCGGGTGCTCAGCGGCCTCGGCGGGAAAGAGGTGTACCTGCGCCGCTACCGGCTGGGTTCGCAGGCCCTGCGGGCCGAGGGCTACCGCGTCGGCGCGGTGCTCAGCTGGATCCAGGCCCTCGCCGTCGGACTGCCCGCGCTCTTCCTCGCCGCCGTGACCTGGCTCGCCGCCCGCCTGGCCGCCGAAGACACCATCACCGTCGGGCAGTTGACCGCCATCTACGGGTACGTGGCCGTGCTGGTCATCCCCGTCACCTTCTTCATCGAGGGTGGGTACGACCTCACCCGCGGGCTGGTGGCGGCACGCCGCATCGTCCGGTTCCTGCAGATGGAGCCCGCCCCCGCGGACGGTGCGGCGCAGGGGCCGCCCGCTCATTCCGTACTGCACGATCCGGCGTCCGGTGTGCGCGTCGCACCCCATGAACTGACCGCGCTGGCCGGCGCAGTACCCGGTGCATCGGCCGCGGTGGTCGACCGGCTCGGACGCTTCGGCGATACGGACGCGACCTGGGGCGGGCTGCGCATCGACACGGTGGCGCAGACCGAGGTCCGGACGCGGATCGTGGTGGCGGACAACGAGGCGCACCTCTTCTCCGGGCCGCTGCGCGAGGTCGTCGGCGGGCACGCCCCGCGCGACGAGGACGCCATGGAACGGGCGCTGCACGCGGCACTGGCCGAGGACATCGTGCAGGGGCTGCCCGAGGGGCTCGACTCCGGCGTCGACGCGCAGGGGCTCAACCTCTCCGGCGGGCAGCGGCAGCGCGTCCGGCTGGTGCGGGCGCTGCTCGCCGACCCCGAGGTGCTGCTCGCCGTCGAGCCGACCTCGGCCGTCGACGCGCACACCGAGGCGGCGGTCGCGGTCCGGCTGCGGACCGCGCGCGCCGGGCGCACGGCGCTGGTGACGAGCACGTCGCCGCTGCTCCTCGACCAGGCGCACACCGTGTACTACCTGGTGGCGGGACGGGTGGCAGCCGCCGGCAGCCACCGCGAACTGCTGGCGGGCGAACCCGGCTACCGGGCGCTCGTCTCGCGGGGCGCGGAAGAAGACGCGGAAGAAGACGCGGAAGAAGACGCGGAAGAAGTCGCAGAAGAAGACGCGGAAGAAGCGGATGTACGGGAGGCGACCCGATGAGCGCCCTGCCGGTCGCCTCCGCGCGCACAGTGCGCCGGGCCGCGTACGACCTGATCCGCATCGACCGGCGCGCCTTCGCCGCCGTCCTCGCACTCAACTCGGCCGCCGCCGCTGCCGGTCTTGTCGCCCCGTGGCTGCTGGGCCGGATCATCGACACCATCAGGTCGGGCGGCACCGGCGCCCACGCGCTCTCCGAGGTGGACCGGCTTGCGGCGGTCGCCGTCGTCTTCGCGCTGGTCCAGACGCTCCTCGCGCGGTACGCCCGCTATCTCGCCCACCGCTTCGGCGAGCGGACCTCGGCGCGGGTGCGCGAGCGCTACACCGACCGGGCGCTCGCCCTGCCCGCCGCCGTCGTGGAGCGCGCGGGCACCGGCGATCTCACGACGCGCGGCACGAGCGACGTGACCGCCGTCGGCACGACGATGCGCGACGCCGCCCCCGATGTCTTCG
Organism: Streptomyces beijiangensis; assembly: GCF_017315755.1. Lineage (GTDB taxonomy): Bacteria > Actinomycetota > Actinomycetes > Streptomycetales > Streptomycetaceae > Streptomyces > Streptomyces beijiangensis. The sequence continues at coordinate 10,866 of NZ_JAFLRJ010000013.1, read as the reverse complement.
TCGCGGCCATCCAGGCGCTCTTCATCCTGGCCGCCGTCCTGTTCATCGACCCGCTGCTCGGCATGTGCGGACTGGTGGGTCTGGTCGGGGTCGGGTGCGCGGCCCGCTGGTATCTGCGCCGGGCGCGCGCCGCGTATCTCGCCGAGGGTGAGGCCAACTCGGCACTCACGGAGGTGCTGGCCACCACCGCGGCCGGGGCGCGCACGGTCGAGGCGCTGAGCCTCCAGGAGCGGCGGATCGCCGCGTGCGAGGCGGCGGTGGAGCGCCACAGGCGCACCCGGCACCGGACCCTGGCCCTGCGCAGTGTGCTCTTCCCCGCGCTGGACGTGTCGTACGTCGTCCCCGTGGTGGGTGTCCTGCTGCTCGGTGGCGTACTGCACCAGCACGGGGTGGTGTCGCTCGGGGCCGTCGTGGCCTCCGCGGTCTATCTCCAGCAGCTGTCGCACCCGCTCAACGCGATCCTCTTCGTGATCGACCAGATGCAGAGCAGCGGGGCGGCGTTCGCGCGCGTGGAAGGGCTGGGCGAGGTGCCCACGGTGGAGCCCGGCTCGTCGGCCGCCCCGGCGGACGATCAGATCGAGGTGGCGGGCGCGCGGTACGCGTACGGCGGCGGGCGCGATGTGCTGCACGGGGTGGATCTGACCGTACGGCCGGGGGAGCGGCTCGCGGTCGTCGGTCCCTCCGGGGCCGGGAAGTCCACGCTGGGGCGGCTGTTGGCGGGCATCGACGCGCCGCGAGAGGGGAGCGTGACGGTCGGCGGGACCCCGGTGGCCGGGCTCGATCCGGAGCAGCTGCGGCGGCAGGTGGTGCTGGTGACGCAGGAGCACCACGTCTTCCTCGGCACCGTACGGGACAACCTGGTGATCGCCGCCCCGGACGCGGGCGACGAGAAGCTGCGGGCGGCGCTCGCGGCCGTCGGCGCGGAGTGGGCGGACGACCTGGACGCCGAGCTCGGCGGCCCCGGCGGCAGACACCTCGACGGCGCGCAGGCGCAGCAACTTGCGCTCGCCCGCGTCGTGTTGGCGGACCCGCACACGCTGATACTCGACGAGGCGACCGCGCTCCTCGACCCGACGACGGCACGGCACACGGAGCGTGCGCTGGCCGCCGTACTGGAAGGACGTACGGTCATCGCCATCGCGCACCGGCTGCACACCGCGCACGACGCGGACCGGGTGGCGGTGATGGCGGACGGGCGGATCGCGGAGCTGGGCACGCACGACGAGCTGGTGGCCGACGGGGGAGCGTACGCGGCGCTCTGGGAGTCGTGGCACGGCGCCTGACCTGCGGCGGCAACCCTAGGCTGCGGGGTATGACGACGACGCCCCGCTATCGCTGCCCTGTCGATTCCGAGACCGTCGCGGTGGACGCGTCCGCGCCCTGGTGCTGCCCACGGTGCGGCGGCCCGTGGGACCTGGAGTGGGCGACGGCCCCCGTACCCCTCAACTCCCTCCGCACGCGCGTCAATTCGCTCTGGCGGTACGAAGAAGCCCTCCCGCTCTCCGCCCCCACCGTCTCGCTCGGCGAGGGCCGCACCCCGCTCGTCGCGCTCACCGCCACGGTCTCCGCCAAGCTCGACTTCCTGATGCCCACGCTCTCCTTCAAGGACCGGGGCGCGGTGATGCTCGCCGAACTGGCCCGCCGCCTGGCCCCGCGGCGAGTGATCGCCGACAGCAGTGGCAACGCGGGCACGGCGGTCGCCGCGTACTGCGCGCGGGCAGGCCTGCCCTGCTCGGTGTACGTACCCGGAGCGACGTCCCCGAAGAAGATCGAGCAGATCAGGGCGCACGGCGCCGACCTCGAACTGGTCGAAGGCGACCGTGAGGCCACGGCGCGGGCGGCCCGCAAGGCGGCGGACCGCCCCGGCGTCTTCTACGCCTCGCACGTCCACAACCCGTACTTCCTGCACGGCACCAAGACGTACGTCTACGAGCTGTGGGAGGAGCACGGCGGCTCCCTTCCCGAGGTGATCGTGGTCCCGGTCGGCAACGGCACGCTGCTCCTCGGAGCATCCCTGGCGATCGAGGAGCTGTACGCACACGGCCTGATCCCCGAACGCCCGGCGCTGTACGCGGTCCAGGCGGCGGCGGTGTCGCCCCTCGCGGCGGCGTTCCACGCGGGCGCGGCCGACCTGCTGCCCGAGACGCCGACGGCACCCACCCTGGCGGAGGGCATCGCGATCCCGAGGCCGCCGCGCGCCCGCCAGATCCTGGCAGCGGTACGGGCGTCGGGCGGCAGCTTCCTGACGGTGACGGAGGATGAGATCAGGGAGGCCCAGCGGGACCTGGCGGCACGCGGCCTGTTCGTGGAGTCGACAGGCGTGGCGTGCTGGGCGGCGGTCCGGGCAGGTGCCCTGGGCGACCGCACGGCCGTGGTCCCGCTGTGCGGGGCGGGGGCCAAGACGGGAATGGCCCGCTGAAGCCCGTCCGGCGATTGAGGACCGGCGTCGTGGGGGCGGATCCCCCACGACGCCGCCCGGGGCGAACCCCCGGCCCGCCCCGGAAGGGGCTCAGCGTCCGCCGAGTCCCCGGTCCACCGCCGCCGTCAGTTCGCCGTCAGCCGTGTCGCCGTCCATCGACCAGAACATCGCCCCGCCCAGGCCGCGATGGCGCACGTACTCCGCCTTCGTGCGCAGCACCTGCGGGTCGTCGTACGTCCACAGCGTCGTCCCGTCGAAGAGCCACGCGCTGCCGCCCTTCCGGTCCCGGTAGAGCTTGTACGTGCCCGAGTCGGCGAGGGTCTTCAGCGCCTTGTAGTCCTCGGTGCCGTTCGCCCAGGTCGCCGGGGCCGGTCCTGCCGCGGGCTGGTTCAGGCCGTCTCCGGCGCCCGTGACGCCGGTCCAGCCCTGTCCGTAGAAGGGCATACCGACCACCAGCTTGCGGGCGGGCGCGCCGCGTCGCAGCCAGGAGTCGACCGTGCCGTCGACGCTGAAGTCGTTCTTCGCGTACAGCGCGGACTGCTGGGCCGTCGTGGTCTCGCCGGAGACGTGGAAGTCGTAACCCTGCAGGTTCACGAAGTCGAAGTCCCGCATCACCTTGCGGACTTCGTACCCCGCGTCGATCTTCGCGGGGGCCGTCGGCACGAAGGCGGAGAGGTCGTAGTGGGTGCGCTTGGTGCGGCCGTAGGCGTCCAGCTGCGTACGGAACTCGTGCACCAGTGCCGTCAGGTTCTGCTTGTCCTCGGGGCGGTGCACCGTGCCGGCGTCGGCCTCCGAGCCCGGCCACTCCCAGTCGAGGTCGATCCCGTCGAAGAGCCCGGCCGCGGTGCCCGCTCCGCCGCGTGCCCCGTCCACCGGGAGGTTGCCCTTGATGAAGAGGTCGATGCACGAGGAGACGAACGCCTTGCGGGAGGCGGGGGTGAGCGCCGCGTCCGAGAGGTGGGCCGAGCCGGTCCAGCCGCCCAGGGAGAGGAGCACCTTCAACCCCGGGTGCTTGGCCTTCAGTTCGCGCAGCTGGTTGAAGTTCCCGGCGAGCGGCTGCTCGGCGGTGTCCGCCGTGCCGTCCACGGAGGTCGCCGCGTCGAGCGGTCGGCTGTAGTCCGCCCAGGAGTCGGCGGAGGCGCAGAGACCTGCCGAATTCACGCCCCCGAAGGCGTAGTTGATGTGCGTGAGGTTCGCGGCCTGACCGCTGGTGTCGAGGTCCTTGACCTGGTAGTTCCGTCCGTAGACGCCCCACTGGGTGAAGTAGCCGACACGCTTGTACGAGGCCCTGTGGTCCCCGCCGTGGGCCTGCGCGGCGGGCGACAGGGTGGCGAGCAGGGAGAGGGAGCAGGCGGCAACAGCCGCTCCGAGAAGGGTTCTTCGACGGTTTCGTGGCATGCGCGGAACGTATTGGTCTGGACCAGAGGAGGTCAAGAGCTGCGGAGGATCCATACCCACGAAGAGCCCCTGCGTAAAGGCCTGTCATCACTTCGAGTGAAACTCTGGCCTCCGCTTGCGGTCAACGACCCACGGTTGTCACGCTGTTGCAGTACGTCAACTTTCGGGGAGTGGTCTGTGACATTCGGTGAGCAGCCGGCCTATCTGCGCGTCGCCAGTGACCTCCGGCAGAAGATCGTCGACGGTTCACTGCCACCGCACACGCGCCTGCCCTCCCAGGCCCGCATCCGGGAGGAGTACGGGGTCTCCGACACCGTGGCCCTGGAGGCGCGCAAGGTCCTGATGGCCGAGGGCCTCGTCGAGGGACGCTCCGGATCGGGTACGTACGTACGCGAGCGCCTCGTCCCGCGCCGCATCGCCCGCTCCGGATACCGCCTGGCCGCGGGAGCCACCCCCTTTCGCCAGGAGCAGGCGGAAGAGGGTGCGCGCGGCACCTGGGAGTCCAGCAGTGAGCAGGACGAGGCGAGTGTGGACATCGCGCTGCGCCTCGGGGTGAAGGAGGGCGACCGCGTGATGCGCACGCGGTACGTCTTCAGGGACGCGGGCGAGACGGTGATGCTCTCCACCTCCTTCGAGCCCCTCGCCGTCACCGGGCGCACCCCGGTGATGCTGCCCGAGGAGGGTCCGCTCGGCGGCTGCGGGGTCGTCGAGCGGATGGCGGCCATCGACCTCGTGGTGGACAACGTGGTGGAGGAGGTCGGCGCCCGCCCCGGTCTCGCGGAGGAGCTGATGTCGCTCGGCGGAGTGCCAGGACATGTGGTCCTGGTGATCTCCCGTACGTACTACGCCTCAGGGCGAGCGGTGGAGACCGCGGACATCGTTGTCCCGGCCGACCGGTACCGGATCGCATACCACCTGCCCGTGAAGTGACGGCGGCACGGCCGGGAGAGCACCGCAGTACGGACACTCTGTCCGTGCTGCGTGATCGCGAGTTAACTTCCGGCCGGGTCCCGTAACTCCGGGGCAATCACCGCTTGCAACAAATTGTCATGTCCGGCTCCTACCGTCGCGTCCGAACCCGCACCCCGGACCGACGACGAACGGGAAGCCGCAGATGACGGACACCGCGACGCCCAGCAGCGCCACCACCGCACCGGCCGAAGAGCCGCCCACCAAACGCAGTTACGCCAAGCTCGCCGCCGACGAGAGCCGCGAGGACTACTCGCTCCGCTATGCGCCGCACTCCTTCAGGCGCTGGTCCCCGACGATGGTCGCCTCCACCGCGCTCGGCGGCATCGCCTATCTCGCGGACTTCGCGATCGGCGCCTCGATCGTCTTCACGTACGGCTTCACCAGCGGTCTCGCCTCGATCCTCTGTGCCGCGACGATCATCTTCCTCACCGGGATACCGATCGCCCGCGCCTGCGCCAAGTACGGCGTCGACATGGACCTGCTCACCCGCGGCGCCGGCTTCGGCTACTTCGGCTCCACCCTCACCTCGCTCATCTACGCGTCCTTCACCTTCATCTTCTTCGCCCTCGAAGGCTCGATCATGGCGCAGGCCATGCACCAGGCCGTCGGACTCCCGGTCCAGCTCGGGTACTTGATCACCACGCTGATCGTGATCCCCATCGTCTTCCGCGGTATGGGCGCGCTCGCCAAGGTGCAGGCCTGGACCCAGCCCATCTGGCTGATCGGCATGGTCCTGCCCTTCCTGGTCATCGCCTTCCACTCGCCCGACACCTTCTCCGCCTTCACCTCCTTCGGCGGCACGGAGGGCGCGGGATCGGGCTTCAACTGGATCGGCTTCGGGCTCGGTACGGGCGTCGCGCTCTCCCTCATCGCCCAGATCGGCGAGCAGGCCGACTACCTCCGCTTCATGCCCGCCAAGACCGAGAGCAACAAGCGCAAATGGAACCTGGCGGTGCTCGCCGCGGGACCGGGCTGGGTGATCATCGGCGCGGCCAAGCAGCTGGGCGGCGCACTGCTCGCCTTCGCCGCGCTCGAAGCCGTGGGCAAGACCCACGCGCTGGAGCCGATCGCCCCGCAGATCGAAGCCCTCAAGCCCTGGCTGGGCTCCTTCGGGCTCCCGGCCGCCGCGATCTTCGTCATCGTCTCGCAGGTCAAGATCAACGTGACCAACGCCTACAGCGGCTCGCTCTCCTGGTCGAACTTCTTCTCCCGCCTCACGCACAAGCACCCGGGCCGGGTCTGGTACATCTTCCTCAACCTCGCCATCGCGCTGACGCTGATGGAGATGAACATGTTCGCGGCCCTCAACAAGCTGCTCGGCTTCTACTCCAACGTCGGCATCGCCTGGATCGCGGCCGTCGCGGCCGATCTGGTCATCAACAAGCGGGCGGGCTGGAGCCCCAAGTACATCGAATTCAAGCGGGCTTACCTCTACGCCGTGAACCCGGCGGGATTCGGCGCGATGGTCATCGCGTCGACCGTCTCGATCATCGCCTTCTTCGGGGTCTTCGGCGAGTACCCCGAGGCCTTCTCCACCTTCATCGCCGCAGGTCTGGCCGTCACGCTCTGCCCGCTGATCGCCTGGGCGACCAAGGGCAAGTACTACCTGGCCCGGCCCAACCCGGTGAACGGTCCTGACGTGGAGGTCGATGACATCACCGCGACCCACACCTGCACGGTCTGCGACACCGACTACGAGCTCCCCGACGTCGCCGACTGCCCCGTCCAGTCAGGTCCGATCTGCTCGCTCTGCTGCTCACTGGACGCGACCTGCGGCGATGTCTGCCGTACGGATCCGTCCGCGGGTCCGGTGCTGATGCCGGTGCCGACGATTCCGGTACGCACGGCCTGAGCGGCCCCATGGCCGGATGCGTACCTCATTGTGAAAAGACGTATCCGCTCAGTAAAGGTCAGGCGTACGCTCGGGCATATGCGTAGTGAGGTTTCCTGGGGATCATTACTGACCTGCACTCCGGTGGACAGGGGCGCTCGATGAACGACAGTGACGTCCTTCTGCCCTGGCTGGTGATACGGCAGGACGACAACGGCAATCGCTACCGCGTCGGCCGTTACGCGACCAAGACCGAGGCCGACAAGATCGTGGGCGAACTCGACGGCCGGGGCCACAAGCAGCTGTACTCGGTCGAGCGCATCGGCCAGACCACGCACTAGCACTCCGTGCCCAGCACTTCAGTAGGCTCCGTCCATGACTGATCGCGTCGTCGTGGGCGGAGCTCTTTTCGACCGGGGGCGGCTACTGGCCGCGCGCCGTAGTGCGCCCCCCGAGCTGGCCGGCGGCTGGGAGCTGCCCGGCGGGAAAGTGGAGCCGGGAGAGAGCCCCGAGCAGGCGCTCGTGAGGGAACTGCGCGAGGAGCTCGGCATCGAGTCCGAGCTCCTGGAGCGCATCCCCGGCACCTGGCCGCTCAAGCCGGGTTACGTACTCCAGGTGTGGACCGCACGGCTGCTGGCCGGGGAACCGCAGCCCCTGGAGGACCACGACGAGCTGCGCTGGCTCGCCCCGCACGAGATCGACTCCGTGGACTGGCTGGAGCTGGACAGGCCCGCCGTACGGGAGGCCGCGCGGAGGCTCGCGGCGGGGGCGCACGACTGACGTAATGCGCTGTTCGTGACACTGTGCGCCATATGGCCCGATACCTTGGCGTCAATATCGGGTATCTGCTGATTAACCCCCTGAAATTGGACGCAGGTCCATTGCTGGTCTTGGGAAGTGGTCGGCGTGATCGACACCGGAGGCGACTGCGCCGAGTGGACCTTTCCTGCTGAGCCTGATGCCGTACGCGTCGCACGCCATGCGGTGGGCGACGCCCTGGGCGAATGGGGACTCTTTCCGGCCTTCGGCGATGTCGCGGTACTGCTGGTGAGCGAGCTGGTCACCAATGCGCTGCGGTACGCGTCGGGCCCGATCGGAGTGCGTCTCGTACGGCTGGATCAAGGCGATCTCCTGGTGGAAGTCTCCGATCCGCTTCCGGATCCGCCCCGCGAACGCACCTCCGGACCCGAGGACGAAGGAGGCCGGGGACTGCAGCTGGTGGCCTGTTCGGCACAGCGCTGGGGGACCCGCTGCGGCAGAACGGGCAAGACGGTGTGGTTCGAGCTGGCCCAGCCTGGTTAGTAGACGGGTGGGATGAGTGCGGATCACGGCGCAGGGCTGTCCGAAAGGGACTGAGACCGTGCTGTGATCGTGAACACCGTGCCTGCCGGGGCCGTAGTGCTGAATACTGCGGTCCAAGGCCGGTCCGGTGTGCTTGAGCTGGAGGGGACGGTCGCGTGAGCGAGATACCTGGGACTACTGGGACGCCGGACACGGCGGGCGACGTCGTGTGGCAGAGCAGCCCGCCCGGCTCGATCTACGACTACATCAGAGTCGCCTCCTTCTCGATCGGGGCAGACGGACTGGTGGAGCAGTGGAGCCGCCGGGCCGAGGAGCTCTTCGGCGTGGCCGCGCGCGATGCCGTAGGCAAGGACCCGGTGGATGCCTTCATGCCCGCCGAGCTGCACGGACGCGGGCGCGGCAGGGTCGCGGAGATCCTCGACGGCAAGGAGTGGACGGGCCTCGTCCCGTTCCGGATGCCGGGCGAGGAGCACGCGCACGGCATCGCCGAGCTGTACGTCATGCCGAGCGAGACGCCCAGTGGGCAGCGCGGCGCCGTATGCATCGTCGTGGACGTCCGGGTGCTCCGGCAGATCGAGACCGACCTCGCCTCCTCGCAGGCGATTTTCGGCCAATCTCCCTTTGGCTTCCTGCTGTTCGGTACGGACCTCACGGTGCAGCGCGCCAACAAGCGCTTCGCCGCGCTCTTCGGCGGCGACGTCGACGCGCACCGAGGCCGTACCGTCCACGACTATCTCGCGCCCGCCGAGGCCGAGCGGATGACCGCCGCACTGCGGCGCGTGCTGGATACGGGCGAGTCCGTCACCGACCTCCAGGTGGTGGGTACGGCCCCCGGATCCGCCGACCGCAGACACTGGTCGGTCAACCTCTACCGCGTGCACAGCGGGGCCGGCCGTCCCATCGGGGTCGCCGGACTCGGTACGGACGTTACCCGCCGCCATGTCGCGGCGCGCGAAGCCGCCAATGCGCGGCGCAACCTCGCCCTGCTGAACGAGGCGAGCGCCCGCATCGGCAACTCCCTCGACCTGGAGACCACCGCCCGCGAACTCCTCGACGTCGCCGTCCCCGGCTTCTGCGACCTCGCCGCCGTCGACCTGTACCAAGGGCTCCTGGCGGGAGACGAGGCCGGTCCCGGCCACGCCGACGGCTCCGCCGAACTGCGCAGGGTCGCCTTCGCCAGCGCCGTCTCGGACGGTCCGCTGGAGAACGGCAACGGTGACGAGGGCGCGGCGCCCGCGCTCGGTGCCGTACACCGCTATGGGTTCACCTCGCCCTACGCGAAGGCGCTGCGGGAGTCGCAACTGCAGTCCGTGCCCGGTGCGGACGGCAGCCTGGTGCAGTCGACGCTCGCCGTGCCGATGGTCGCGCACGACACGGTGGTGGGGCTGGTGCAGTTCGCCCGCACCAAGGGGAGCGAGCCCTTCGGGGAGCGCGACCGGGCACTCGCGGTGGAGCTGGCCGCGCGCGCCGCCGTCTGTATCGACAACGCCCGGCTCTACCGGCGTGAGCACGAACGCGCCCTGATACTGCAACGGTCGCTGCTGCCGCCCGGCGACCCGGAGGCGGCGGGGCTCACCATCGCCTGCCGCTATCTGCCGGGCAACATGGAGACCGAGGTCGGCGGCGACTGGTTCGACGTCATCGAACTGCCCGGGCACCGTACGGCGCTCGTGGTGGGCGACGTGATGGGGCGCGGGCTGCGGGCGGCCGTCGCGATGGGCGAACTGCGCACGGCGGTAAGGACGCTGGCACTGCTCGACCTGGAACCGGCCGAGGTGCTCTCCGCACTGGACGAGATCGCCCGGGGCCTCGGAGCGCCCGGCGGCACCCAGCAGGCGTCGCGGGCCGCGCACAAGTCGCGGGAGGCGGACCTCTCGGAGGTCTATCTGGCGACGTGCGTGTACGCGGTCTACGACCCGGTCACCCGCCGGTGCACGTTCGCCAACGCGGGGCATCTGCCGCCGCTGGTCGTCGAGCCGGGGGAGGAGCCGCTGCTCCTCGACGTACCGCCGGGCATGCCGCTGGGAGTCGGCGGCGAACCCTTCGAGGAGGTCGAGGTCGAACTCCCCGAGGGCGCGCTGCTCGCGCTCTACACGGACGGGCTCGTGGAGTCCCGCGAACACCCGCTGGACGAGGGCCTGTCACAGCTGCGGCGCGCGCTGGTGAATCCCGTACCGGCGCTGGAGGACGTCTGCGACCACATACTGACCACGCTCGACACCGGACACGGCGAGGACGACATCGCGCTGCTGATGGCCCGCATCCAGGGCCTGCCCGCCGAGGCGGTGGGCGACTGGACGCTGCCGAGGGAGCCGAAGTCGGTGGGCCGGGCGCGGACGCTGGCGCGGCGGCAGCTGGAGAGCTGGGGCCTGGAGTCGCTGGTCGACACGGTGGAACTGCTGGTGAGCGAGCTGGCCACCAATGCGCTGCGGTACGGGGAGGGCGACATCCGGCTGCGGCTGCTGCGGGACCGGACGCTGGTCTGCGAGGTCTGGGACGCGGGGCTGGTGCAGCCGCGGCGGCGCAGGGCGCGGGACACGGACGAGGGAGGCCGGGGGCTGCAGCTCGTGGGTCTGCTGAGCGCGGCCTGGGGGTCGCGGCGTACCCCTCGGGGCAAGACGGTCTGGTTCGAACTGGCGCTGCCGGACGGGGGGCCGGTGGCGGAACTGACGGAGGACCAACTGCTGAGCATGTACTAGGGGGCACGCGACCTCCGGCCGCGTCGTCCTCAATCTCCCCCAAGCTCTCGGCTTCGCTCGAGCAGGGGGGACCCCCTCGACGGGCTTGATAAATCAAGCCCGTCCGGCGATTGAGGACGTCTTTTAAGCCCCTCCGGCGATTGAGGAGCGGGGGTCCCGGGGGCGGAGCCCCCAGGGGAGGAGTCGCGCCTACTCCGCCCCGGACTTGAGCGCGGCCAGCCTCGCCTCGACCTCCGCCCCGTCCC
>NZ_JAFLRJ010001250.1 GCF_017315755.1 Streptomyces beijiangensis | reverse complement strand
GCTCGCGGGCCGGGACAAGGACAAGGACAAGGCCGAGCACAACCTGTTCGAGGCGGATCGACTGGCCAAAGCGACCGGGCCAGCTGAGAAGGTGCACTGGCTGTCGTTCGGGCCACTCAACGTCGCCGTCCACAAGACCTCGGTGCTGGCCGAACTGGACGACTACCAGGGGGCCGTGGACTCAGGGCAGAAGATCAAGCTGCCCGACACGTGGCCGCGCTCGCGATCCGCTCACCACCATGCGGAGATGGCGCGCTCGCTGATGTGGACAGGGCGCGCGGAGGGTGCGTTCAAGGCGCTTCAAGAGGCTCGGCGGCTGGCACCTCAGCAGACGCGGTACCACCCGACGGTGCGCGAGACGTATGCCCACCTGGACGCCCAGAAGCGCCGTCTACCGGAGACCTTCGCGGGGTACGGGGCGTGGCTGGGGCGATAGCACTGGGTGAAACTGTGGCCCCAACTGTCAGTGAGGACTGATAGTTGGGGCCTATTCGCGCCCCCACGATGTGACGGTCAGCACACGGTC
>NZ_JAFLRJ010001249.1 GCF_017315755.1 Streptomyces beijiangensis | reverse complement strand
ATAGGTATGCGCTGAGTCCGAGCGCGGTTCCCGTGACCTGGCGATTGAGGCGTCCTGGGTGGCCGCGCCGTAGGCCACCGTCTCGCTAGTGGAGGTTTCGTCATTACCGCGCGACCGGTACAGGAGTTCGGAGACAACCCCGTGGAGGTCCGGGAAACCGGGCACTACACCGAAGAATACGTACCTAGCTTCGTCGAGAAGTGGGACTCTCTCATAGAC
>NZ_JAFLRJ010001248.1 GCF_017315755.1 Streptomyces beijiangensis | reverse complement strand
ACCGAGAACGGCGTCACCCTCGATTTCGCGAACATCCCCGCCGAATCGATCGTCCCGCAGCATTACGCCTTCCTCGTACCCGAGGAGGACTTCGACGGGATCTTCGACCGGATGAAGACCACCCGCGTCGACTGGTTCGCCGATCCGCACCGGATGCACCCCAGCGAGATCAACCACAACGACGGCGGCCGCGGGGTCGATGAAGTAGA
>NZ_JAFLRJ010001247.1 GCF_017315755.1 Streptomyces beijiangensis | reverse complement strand
CTTCGTTCGTTCTTCACCGCACGCTCCTTCGCTTCCGGCTGCGTCATGCGCACGGGACACCGGTCCCCGCGGATCTGTGACACCCGTCTGCCATGGGCTGTGTCACACGGAGGTTCTGTCACACGAAGCCGGCGGCCGGCATCTCGTGTTCGTCCGATGCAACACCACGAGTGAGGACGACACCATGGATGCCCGATTCGATCTGTTCGCCAACGAGATCTCCCTCAGGTTCGCCAAGCGGTTCGCGGGCGCGGGCCTGGTGATCCAGCAGTCGCCGCTGCCCCGGTCCACGCAGGAACTGGTGTCGCTGCGCGCCAGCCAGATCAACGGCTGCGGTCACTGCGTCGACCTGCACACCAAGGAGGCCGCGGCCGCCGGTGAGAGTGCGGTCCGGCTCCACCTGGTCGCCGCCTGGCGCGAGTCCACGGTGTTCACCGAGGCGGAGC
>NZ_JAFLRJ010001246.1 GCF_017315755.1 Streptomyces beijiangensis | reverse complement strand
CCGGCACTCCCGCACCGAAAGAGGTGGAGGGCGAGAGAACCGAAGGGTTACGGGCCGAAGGGACGGCGGCGTCGGGCTCGACGGCGGGGGCGTTGTGGGACACCAGCGGTTTCTCCTTGAGGAAGAAGGCGATGACAAGTCCGAGAACGAGCACCGGCACGAGATAGAGGAAGATCCGGGGCATCGCGTCGGCGTACGCCTGGATGTAGCC
>NZ_JAFLRJ010001245.1 GCF_017315755.1 Streptomyces beijiangensis | reverse complement strand
GTTGCTAGGGAGCTGGTACAGTCCTGGAGGCGAAGGTTGAACATCTTCCTGCTTCTCGCTCCGGATCAAGCATCCGCACGGAGAAGCCACCGATTCACCAGAACGGACCGCCGGTCAAACCGGCGAAATTCCTCTGATAGAGTCGGAACCGCCGGAAAGGGAAAAGCGAAGCGGAAACGCGGAGCTGGAACCGGAAAGGCACCGAGGAAATCGGACGCGTAAGAGTCTGATAGAGTCGGGAACACGAAATACCGAAGGGAAGCGCCC
>NZ_JAFLRJ010001244.1 GCF_017315755.1 Streptomyces beijiangensis | reverse complement strand
GTCGACGGGGGATGGACCGTCACCGGAGTTCCGCGTTACACGCCGGCCAAGGTTTACATGACGGACGACGTCAGTCGCTCCTCGGTTTCCTTCTGCGACGACGAGTCGACATTCTACGGCACGGAGGTCACGTCCAAGAAGGTCCTCAGGTCCGAGCCCGGCAACACGGACTACTACTTCTTCGAACTCGTCATGACGGCGTCCAACGACGTCCCCGGTCTGTGGAACGCCGAGTCCATCGAGTTCCAGACGGAGGCCACACAGTGCAAGGC
>NZ_JAFLRJ010000129.1 GCF_017315755.1 Streptomyces beijiangensis | reverse complement strand
AACCATGCACGAGGTCGTAAGAGCGCGTAACGCGATCATGGTCGGGGCGCCCTTGCGGGAAATTACCGGCATGGTCCGGCGGTGTCGCGGCTCGTGCTGCACGGCCTGCAAGACGTACAGAACGCCTTGCAGGCGCGGTCTCTGGGGCCTGAGGCACGAATGGCGTGCGTCGTCTGGAACTCCTGTCTCCGGTTCCCCCGCTTCCGCTGCCCAGGTCAGCGCTGCGGAGACCGCACCCTCGCGGCGATCACCGCGGCGATCGCTGTGAGGAACGCGAAGATCGTGGCCAGCCCGATCGCGACCCCGTCGCTCTTGTCGAAGCCGAAGACGAACTTGAATTGCGCGCCGAAGGTGGTGGTGCCCTGCAGCGGGCCCAGCACGAGGATCGCCACTACGTAGAGCACACACAGCGCGCACAGTGTCCATGCGCCGGAAGGCCTGCGGTCGAACGTGAACCTCGCTGGGACCACCAGCAACCCGGCGCTGATGACGCCGCCGACCACGTTCTCCCACACCAGGCTGGACCAGCGACCGGTCGGCCCGGTGGCGTAGACGACGCTGTGGAGCGCGAACCAGCCGAGCATGCAGGCGGTGAGCAGCGCAAGGGTGCCGGCGATCACCGCCGCCGAAGCATGTGCCCTCGGCCTGGGCGGCGCTGTCCACGGGATCGGCCCGCCACCCCACGGCGCGGGTCCGCCCGCCATCGGCGGCTGGGTCGGGCGGGCGGGCGCGCCGGGGATGAGCGCACCAGGCTCCGCAGGCCCGACGCCCGGTGCCGGCGTGGGCGGGGTGTCGACGCGCGTCGGTACGTAGGCGACCCCGCCCGTCCGCGCCACCTCTTCCAGCGCCGTCAACGCCTGCGCCGTGCCGGCGCGCTGTACCGGATCCTTCGTCAGCAGTGCCTCGAGGACCACCCACAGACCCTCCGCGCGCAGCGCGGGGCGCGGCATCCCGGTGACCACGGCGATGCACAGCGCGGTGAAGGTCTCGGCGCTGAACGGGGGTTCGCCCTCCACCGCGCAATACAGCGTCGCCCCGAGCGACCACAGGTCCGTTGCGGGCGCGGGAGTCTGGCCCGAGAGCTGCTCAGGGGCCATGTAGGCGGGCGTGCCGATGAGCGTTCCGGTGTGGGTGAGCGCCATCGTGGAATCCACCAGGTGCGCGATCCCGAAGTCAGTGATGATCACCCGGTCGTCCATCAGCAGGACGTTGTCCGGCTTGAGGTCACGATGGATGATCCCCGCCGCGTGGGCGCGGCTGAGTGCGCGCAGCATCGCCGCACCGATCTCCGCGACCCTTCGGACCGGCAGCCCGCCGCTCTGCTCGATCGCCGCTGCGAGGGACATTCCGGCCACATACTCCATGACGATCACAGGCGCGCCCGCGTGTTCGACCACGTCGTGCACGGTGATGATCCCGGGATGGTTCAACCGCGCGGCCGCACGCGCCTCACGCAGGACGCGCTGGAGAAGGACCTCCCGTTGATCGGCGGTTATTCCCTGCGGGAACATCACCTCCTTCACGGCGACATCCCGCTCGAGCGTCTCGTCCCGGCCCCGCCACACGCGGCCCATGCCGCCCTGCCCGATCAGCTCCACGAGCCGGTACCGGCCGCCGATCAACTCTCCGTCTTTGTTTGCCACATCGGACCCCCGTGGCGAAGAAGCCGGGTCCCACGTCCGGTCCGGCCCCGGTACCTCGATGTCTGCCACAGCTGACCCCCTTCAGTTGCGCAACCTGCACAGAACCTACCTCTCCGCTCATCGCCCAAAGGCAGACCGCCTGGGACAGGTGAGACACCATCAGGCCCGGTGGGACCGGACACCGACCGCATCGGACGGCCCGGATCGCCCACAGGCTGTTGTCCGAGCCGCGGTCAGGCCCGGCGAAATAGCCGCTGAAGAGGGCGCATGTGCAGTCAGCATGCGGGCGCGGCCTGCGTCTGAACTCCGGGTCGGACGCGGCGGGTTGGGGCATGCTGGGGGTGATCTCACGCACTCTGTTTCGGTGGCAGGAGTCCGGTCGGTGTTACGCATTCACTTCACGGCGGAAGACCTCGCCCGGACACGGGTGGCCGCAACGATCGGCGTCGCAGCGGAGGTCTACTACAGCCTGGAGCTGCTGAGAGACAACCGGGAGCCTCCTCACTTCCGCTCGTGGCGGTCAGCGGTCGCGGGCCGGATGGGAGCGGACACGCGCCCCCTGACCTCCTTGGTTCCGGTGCGCGGTCCCGGGCTTGATCTGCTGGCCCTGATGGGTGATGTGCCCTCCCTGGACCACGCCGTGGACAATCTGCTGCACGCGCCGGTGACCCGACTGCGACGCGAGTTCGAGGGTCTCGACTTCCACCCCGGACACCTGCCATGGGCGAGACGGGTGGCCGAGGGCGACCGTGACGCGCGGCGGGAGCTCGCCGAGGCCGTGCGCGCCTGCCACCGGCTGACCGTGGAGCCGTACTGGCATCGAGGGCGGTCCGAACTGGTCGCGCTGTCCACCCGTTGCGCGAACCTGATGCTGGAGGGAGGCATCGATCTGCTGCTGCGGTCGATCTGCGCACCACTGGTCCGCTGGCGTCCGCCGGTGCTCGAAACGCCCTACCCGCGCCGAGTTGAGGTGCATCTCCAGGGGAGGGGGCTGATCATCACGCCCACGGTCTTCGCGAAGCGCCCGGTGAGCTTTCTGTGGGATCCGCTCGATACCGCCCAGCCACCCCGACTCACCGTGCCGGCTCTCCGTCGGCCGCTGACCGGTACCGGACCGGCGGGAGCGGACGCCTTCGCCGGGCGGAACCTGGCGTCTCTGCTCGGCCGCACGCGAGCTGCCGCCCTGCATGTGACGGCAGAAGGCTGTACGACGAGCGAACTGGCCCGCCGCCTCAACGTCACCGCCGCAGCGGCCAGTCAGCACGCGACAGTGCTGCGGAACACGGACCTCATCACCACGAGCCGCCGAGGCGGGTCCGTGCTGCACCTCATCACCCCCCTCGGGCTGGCCCTGCTGCGAACCGGCGCCCTGACGGAACCGTGAGGCCCACGGGCACCGCGGCTGCCGTCCCGGCCCCCTTTAAGCCGTGACTTAAGAGGTGGGCCGCAGGTGGCCGGCCTGCCCAGGATGTGGAGCCGCAACCGGCTCATCCCATCCTGGAGATCGCATGAAGACTCATATCGCCGCCGCCGTCGGTGCCGTCCTGCTGACCGCGGGCACGTTGCTGGGCGCTCCCGCCGCCGGCGCGCAGACCGCGACCGCGACCGCCGCGACCGCCTATCCCACCAGCGACTTCAACATCACGTTCGGCGCCACATGGACCAGGGGAACCGTCACTTGGTACAACCGGTCGGTCCGAGTCGTCGGGCAGCACAGGTCCGCAGTGGCGGACAGTGCGGTCACGTGCCGGACCACGTGGGCCTACGCCCTCCAAGCGGACCGTGCCGTGATCGGCCAGGGCGGCGGCTACCCGATCGCCTGCGGCACCATCGCGTCCTACGACTTCCCCGTTCCCGCGGACCAGCCCGGCGGCGCCGCGTACGTCAGGGTCTGTCTCGATGACGGGAACCTCAAGGACCTCGCATGCCAGCTCATCGCCAGGCCGCGTTAGCCGGCGAGCTGAGGCCGGCTGGAACGCTCGGAACGGTCCTCGCCCTGGTCGACACCCTTTGGGCGGGGGCTGTTCGGTGGCGTGGGGGCTTCTGCCTGCGATGTCGATAGGCGATCATCTTCAGTCATGGACATGACTACGAAGTCCCGGAGCTTCCGCCGCCGGGCGTGGACCTGGGCAGCCGTCGCCGGCCTCGCTCTCGCCTTCAACGCCGGATCGCCGGCCGGGGCCGACACCACCGATCCCGTACTCGCCAAGACCCTCGACCGGCTCATCAGCGACACCCGGCTGGACGGCTCCCAGGTCGGCGTGGTCGTGAGCGACGCCAAGACCGGGCAGACGCTCTACCAGCGCGACGGCAGCAAGAGGCTCGTCCCCGCGTCGAGCACCAAGCTCCTGACGGCGACCGCGGCCATGCAACTGCTCGGGCCCGACTACCGGTTCAGCACCGATGTGCTCGCCGACGGGACGCGCCACGGAGCCGTACTCAAGGGCGACCTCTACCTGCGCGGCACCGGTGACCCCACCATGCTGGGCAAGGACTACGACACGCTGGCCGCCCAGGTCGCCGCCGCCGGGATCCACCGGGTCACCGGCAAGCTGATCGCCGACGACACCCGCTTCGACAGCAACCGGCTCGGCGCGTCATGGGCGGCCGACGACGAGTCCGCGTACTACTCCTCGCAGATCTCCCCGCTGACCGTGGCCCCGGACACCGACTACGACGCCGGTACCGTGCTGGTGAAGGTCGCCCCGGGTGCCGCCCCGGGCGATGTTCCCGTGGTGGGCCTCACCCCCGCCAACGACTACGTCCACATCGAAAATCGCGCCACCACCGTGGCCGCGGGCCAGAGCAACACCCTCTCCGTCGAACGCGAACACGGCAGCAACACCATTGTCGTTACGGGCTCCGTGCCGGTCGGCAGTGCCGCCGCCAGCTCGTGGATCAGCGTGTGGGAGCCCACCGGTTACGCGACGAACGTCTTTGCGCATGCCCTGGCCGACCACGGTGTGAAGGTGGTCGGTTCCGTCCGGCTGGGCAAGGCCACGCCCAAGCAGGCCAAGGCTGTCGCCGCTCACCCGTCGATGCCGCTGAAGGACCTGCTCACCCCGTTCCTGAAGCTGTCCAACAACAACCATGCCGAAGTGCTGGTCAAGACCGTCGGTTATGAAGTGAAGGGGAGCGGCACCTGGTCGGCCGGGCTGTCGGCGATCTCCGACTATCTGCGCACCCTGGGTGTCGACCCGGCCGCCCTGCGGCAGGTCGACGGCTCCGGTCTGTCGCGGATGGACGTGGTGTCCCCGGCGCAGTTCACCCAACTGCTGGTCGCCGTACGCCACAAGCCGTGGTTCCAGGATTGGTACGACGCCCTGCCGATCGCCTGCGTGGCCGACCGCATGACCGGCGGCACCCTGCGCTCGCGCATGTGCGGCACCCCGGCCGCAGGCAATGTCCACGGCAAGACCGGCTCCCTGACCGGTGTGTCCGGGCTCTCCGGGTACGTCACCGACGCCGACGGGCGGGAGCTCGTCTTCAGCGTCCTCAGCAACAACTACGTGGCCAGTTCCGTGAAGGGGATCGAGGACTCCATCGGTGCCGCACTGGCCTCGTATCGGGCCGACGGGACAGGAGGCACGCAGAGGGCAGTGAGTCCGCGTGCTGCTACTCGGGGCGGCACCGGTCTCGAATGCTCCTGGACCAAGCCCGCTAGCTGCTGAGGGTGATGCGGATGCCGATCGTGCCCGTCGCGCCTCGGCGGAGTTTGCTGCCCAGCAGGGTGAGGCGGCCGACGATGCCGTACTTGCGGGCCAGCAGCGTGCGGTAGCGGGCCGTTCCGGCGGCGTCGAGGATCTCCGCCGTCGCCGGGACCTGGTCGCCTGTCGGGTTGCCGCGCAGGTCGCAGGGGCCGACCAGGACGTCGCTGCGGTTGCGGATGCGCTTGACCTTCCAGGAGTCGGTCACCGTCCATACGCCGAGCGTCTCGTCGTCCCGGATCACCCAGACCGGCGTCGGTACCGTGCTGCCGTCCTTCTTGTAGGTGGTGACCAGGAGGTATTTGCCGGTGGAGAGAGTGTCGAGAAGCGTGTCAGCCATGGTCGGCAGCATAGGCGGCGCGCGCACTCACAAGGACTTTGCCCAGCGCGTGAGTGTGGTGAAGTCCGGCGCCCGCAGGCCGTAGCGCGGGTGGATCCGCAGGAGCAGTGACGGGGCGTCGTGGTTCTCCGCGATGTACGTCGTGTCCCGGTCCGTGATCATGTCGTCCACCCAGGCGAAGGGACGGCCCGCCGCCCACTTGAGGAGGTGGCGGGTCTTCCAGTAGAGACCGTCCGGGTCGTGTGCGAAGAGTTCAGGCCATTCGATGACGGGGAGCGGCGCGGGCAGGCCTATCGCCGGGGCGATCATCTCGTTTGCCTCGTGCATCCAGGTGGTCGCCCACGTCAGTTCGTAGGGGAGCGCTGCGAGGCGTGCGCCGTGGGTGGGGTTCAAGTAGACGCGGAGGCCCCGGCGGTGGGCGCGCGAGCCCGGGGTCTGGCGGGAGAGCCAGTTGGAGGGGAGGAAGCGGTGGGTGGCGTAACCGTGGAGGCGCGGGAGGTGGGACGCGTAGGGGTTCAGCGGGCCGTCCACGTCCAGGAGGAGCAAAGGGCGCTCTGTCATGGGTAAGTGTTGCCCGGTGTGATGCCCCGTCAAGTCATGGGCGGGGCGCGGAGTTGGGTGTTGGGGTGGTGGGGGCGCGCCATGCGGTGAGTACGGTTTCGATGGCGGGGGACACGATGGCGCGGGCTGCGTTGCGTGGTGTTCCCGCCATGAGCAGTTCGTCGTAGGGCGTGTCCACGTGCCGGATCGATGCTCGTACGGCTGCTGTCGTCGTCTCTTCGTGCAGCGCTCTGCCCGCCGCGCTCCGGCCCACCCGGCCGCTGCCCCGGAGCGATGCGTGGGAGGCGATCTCGACAGCTCGTTCCGGTGGGCAGGAGGGGTAGAGGCGGGATGTCTCGGCTGTGAGGGCTCTGGTGAAGGCCGCGTCCTCCTTCGAACGGCGTTGTGCGTCTCTCGTACGGCGGCGGGCTCTGGACTCCGCGTCCGCCAGACACGCTTCCTCCGCCCGGGCCAGAGCCTCCTCCTCCACGAGGATTCCCTGGCGTTCGTAGCGCCGGCGGTTTCTGTTGAAGCGGACCACCACTGCCGAGAGGGTGCTGTGTTCGCGCGCCCTGCGCGTGAGTGTGGTGTTGCCGCGCGGGAGGTAGACCAGGTGGCCCAGGTCCGCGCAGTCCAGGCAGCGTGCGGTGTCGGACTCCACGAACAGGCGGGCGTACGGGCCCTGGTGGCATTCCGCGCAGTGCCGTGGCCTGCGCGGCTCGACGACCGTGAGGGCGGGTGCGTCGGGCGGCGGGTGGGGCATCTTGCTTCCAATAATCGTTCGAGTAAAGGGAGTTGGTGTTGGTAGTTTTCCTTTCGTGGCGAAACTCAATCAGATCATTGCCGTCGAAAAGGGAATCAAGTCCAAGTCCCACCAGGACCTGACCGCTGCCCATCACGGGCTGCAGAAGCCGGTGCTGCTGTCGGGCATCTCCCGTACGTACCAGCCCAAGGACGAGGAGGGCGAGCAGCTTCCGCCCGAGTCGACCAGGGTGCAGGTGCAGGCCGAGGACGTGCTGCGGGAGACCGCCGCGACGCTGACGCGGCTCTTCGATGTCACCGCCACCAAGGACTGGGCCAACTGTTCCGCGCGGGCCGATGTCCTCGTGGACGGACGGGTGTTGGTGGGGGCCGTCCCCGTTTCGTATCTGCTCTTTCTCGAGAAGCAGCTCACCGATCTCCATACCTTTGTACGGAAGCTTCCCGTGCTGGACGCCTCCGAGTCCTGGGTGCAGGATCCGTCCGCCGACGCGTGGCGGACCGAGCCCGTACGGACCGTGCGGACCAAGAAAGTGCCCCGTAACCATGTGAAGGCCGAGGCCACCGAGAAGCACCCGGCTCAGGTCGAGGTGTACTACGAGGACCTGCCGGTGGGGTACTGGACCACCGTGAAGTTCTCGGGTGCCCTGCCCGCCCGGCGCGTCAATGAGCTGCTCGCCCGCGTGGAGAAGCTTCAGCAGGCCGTGAAGTTCGCACGCGAGGAGGCGAACGGCGTGGACGTGACCGACGAGCGGGTGGGTGACGCCGTCTTCGGCTACCTGTTCGGGTAGCCCCCACATACCCCCCGGCTGCCACAGCGCGGCCGGGGTGCGCGAGGAGCGCAAGCTCAGACTGAAGCTTGTCGTGACGACGCGGTTCCAGTGGAGGTTCGAGTCCTCCTCGCGGCATTACGTGCCGCGGTAGCCCAACTGGCAGAGGCAGACCGCGATCAATCTCAGACTCTTGCTCCAGACTCAGCATTCGCCGCTCATCGCCGGATCGACCGGGCCCGGGCAGGGTCGTCGGTTGCGGGTTCGACCCCCGCCCGCCCCTCTCCGTGGGGCGGTAGCTCAATGGCAGAGCGCGACGACGTAACGAATGACCTGTGCCCTCAAGCGTGCCGGCGTGTGCAGGAGGGCGGCATCAAAAGGGCCCGGGGGTTGGACATACCCTCGGGCCCGCTCCCGTTTTCGGGGGTTGTTTCAGCCGCCCGATGTCGTTACGGAATCCTTCGTTTCCGGCGCCCAGGCGATCGACGCCAGCGTGCCGATCAGCAGCACCGCCGCCAGCCAGTACATCGACCAGCTCAGGCCCCAGGCGTCCAGGCTCACGGGGAGGATGAACGTACCGACGGCCGAGGCGATACGGCTCGTACCGTTGAGGAAGCCGACGCCCGTGGCGCGCAGATGCGTGGGGTAGAGCTCGGCCGGATAGACCTGGGTGAGGTTCGATGCGCCCGCCATCACGAAGGTGTAGACGAGGAACGGGATCATCAGCGCGACTGTCGAGCCGTTCGCGAAGATGCCTACGAAGGACAGCGCCACCGTCATGATCCCGAAGGTGATGATCACCAGGGGGCGGCGGCCGATCTTCTGCAGGTACCAGAGGCCGACGATGCCGCCCGCCAGCAGGAAGAGGTTGAGCAGGAGGTTCTGGAGGTTCACGTCCGGGACGTTGAGCGTCTCCAGGATCGTCGGCATGAAGGTGTAGATCGCGAAGTACGGGAGCACCTGCGCGCTGTAGAAGACGAGGCCGAACCAGGTCCGTGTGGCCTGGCCCGGCGAGAACATCTCCCGGTAGGCGTCCGAGTGGTTCGTGTGGGTCGATGCCGGGGCGTTCGCCGCGTCGCCGAGTTCGGCCTTGAGGTACTTGTGGGCGATCGACCTGGCCTCCGCGACCCTGCCCTGACTGATCAGCCAGCTGGGTGATTCCGGAGTTCCGATACGGAGCAGGAGCACCAGGAGCGCGGGGATCGCGCCGGTCGCGAGCAGGATGTACGCGCCGTTCTCGGTGTCGCCGAGGTACGTGCCCAGGATGCCGGCGATGACGTAACCGACCGTCCACATCACCGTCAGCGAGCCCAGCAGGACGCCGCGCAGGCGCCTGGGCGCGAACTCCGAGAGCATCGTCGGGCCGACCGCGTAGTCCGCGCCGAGGCCGAAGCCGATCAGGACGCGGAGTGTGAAGAGCACGGTCGGGTCCTTCGCCCAGAACTGCGCCGCCGAGGCCAGCGTGATCAGGACGAAGTTGTAGATGTAGAGCTTCTGGCGGCCGATGATGTCGCCGACCCGGCCCAGGATGATCGAGCCGAAGAAGAGGCCGATCAGGGCCGATGCGCCGAGCAGGCCCTGCCAGATGCCGGAGAGGTTCTGGGTGCTGGTGAGGGTGGAGAGGACCGCGCCGATCATGCCGAGCGCGTAGCCGTCGGAGAAGTTGGCGCCGAAGGTCGTCGCCGTCACCCGGAGGTGGAAGGGCCTCAGCGGGGCCTCGTCGAGTGACGGGGCGAGGCCGGTAGCGGGGGTGGCCAGTTTCGACATCGGCTGCTCTCTCGTCTCGCTCATCGGGAGATCGGCTTCGGCAGATCGCCAGCCATCCTGCCTCTTCAAGACCGATAAGGGAATACTTCTATACGGACGAGTGAACTTTGAATACTCCACTTACAGGGGGTGCGCCGGTCTTCTGGAGCGTATGGCCGAGATCGTTTGGGCGCATGCGGGAGGGGCCCGTGGGGACGCGTGTGGCCAGTACGGTGAGGCGGTTTGCAGGGGAAGCGAGAGGTGGAGAGTGCAGATGAGGAAGCTGTTTGCTGTGGCCGGATGCGTGGCCGCGCTCGCGCTCGTGCCCTCGGCCGCCGTGGCCACGCCCGGCGGTGGGGTGAGCGGGACGATTCTCGCGAAGGGCACGTCGGAGGGCGCTCTGAAGCTGAAGACCAGCGGGGCCACGGATGTCGTGGTACGGACGCTGACCATCGCGCCGGGCGGTACGACCGGGTGGCACTACCACCAGGGGCAGGTCATCGCCGTCGTGGAGTCCGGCACGCTGACGCGCACGCTCGACGACTGTTCTGTGGAGACGACCACCGCGGGGAAGTCGTTCGTGGAGCCCGCGGGGGGCAGGCACATCCATGTGGGGCGGAATCTGGGCAGCACACCGGTCGTGCTGTACGTGACCTATCTGCTGCCCGAGGGGGCGCCGATCTCGGTGGACGCGGACGCGCCCGCGGGGTGCCCGTAATTCCGTGCCCGTAATTCCGTGCCCGTAGTTCAGTGCGCCGCCGGCACGGTTCCGTACGCGCCGAAGCCCGCGATGATCCGGTCGCCGCGGAACGTCAGCACCTCGTACACCCGGCCGCCGAACTGGTTGCGGAAATCGATGACCAGGGAGTCGACGCCCGCCCTCACGTCCATCACCTCGAAGTGCAGGTCGGGCATCCGGCTGAGGCCCGTGCTCCAGTACTCCCGGAGCGCCGCCTTGCCGCGGACCCTGCCCGACGGGTCACCGTTGAAGCGCTCGATCATGGGCGAGGAGAAGGTCACGTCCTCGCCGTAGTGGGCGAGGATCCGGTCCAAGTCGTGGGAGTTCCAGGCGTCCTGCCACTCGGTGGCGAACTTCTGCGCGAAAGCGAGGTCCATGGTGCGGAGGGTAGTGGCGCGGCGTCGGTGATGATGGTCGGGTGCGACGACTTGAAGCGATCACCTGGGAACGGATGACGGAATTCCTTGCCCGCCGAACGGACCGGCTCGTGGCCGGCGACGGCGGGCCGTGGGCCAAGGTGGCGATCGACGGGGCATCGGCAGCGGGGACGGGGGAGCTGGCCGAAGCGCTCGCCGAGGCGCTCCGGGCGCGCGGGCGGTCCGCGTTCGTGGTGGGGACGCAGGGGTTTCTGCGGCCGGCCTCACTGCGGTTCGAGTACGGGAAGCAGGACCCGGACTCCTACTTCGACGGGTGGTTCGACACCGCGGCGCTGTGGCGCGAGGTGTTCGGGCCGCTGGAGGCGGGCGGCAGCGGGCGGGTGCTGCCCGATCTGTGGGACCCGGCGAGGGATCGCGCGACCCGGAGCCCGTATCAGGAGCTGCCGGAGAACACGGTCGTCCTGGTGCACGGGCCGCTGCTGTTCGGGCACTGGTTCCCGTTCGACCTCGGCGTGCATCTGCGGCTCTCGCCGGGGGCGCTCCAGCGCCGTACCGCGGAGGACGAGCAGTGGACGCTGCCCGCCTTCCGGCGGTACGAGGAGGAGACCGACCCGGCGGGGACCGCGGATGTCGTCGTACGGATGGACCATCCCGAGCACCTCGCCTGGAACGGCTGAGGGTCAGGGCCGGGGGGCAAGGCCAGGGTCAGTCGGGGCACGGCCCTGCCCCGAGCGAGACCGTGATCCGACGGGGCGGGGCCTCGCCGGTCCGGATGTCGAGCGGCAGGCAGATGCGGCCGGTGGGGCCCGCGACGAAGAACCCGCCCACGTACGCTGTCCTGCCCTTCGGGCAGGCGTGGAACGCCACCTCCTGGGCCGAGGAGTAGTCCCACTGCTGGCCGTATTCCAGGCCCGCCTTCGTGCGCGCCTGCGGTGCGACGCTCACGGTGACACTCGCGCCCGCCGCTATCTCCGCGCCGATTTTGTAGTGCCAGCCGTCGCTCTGCTGCGCCGCGAATCCTTCGAGGTCGGAATGGGCCCGGTCCTTGAGGCCCGGCCAGCGAAGGGGGCCGACCACGACGTCGTGTGTGCTGGGTTGCCTGGTGGGGACGGGGGAGATGTGGGCCTCGGCGCTGACGCAGCGGACGATGCGGGAGTCCTTGGTGCCGAACTCGGTCGGCGCTGGGGTGGGAGCGGCCGTGGTTGCCGGGGCTGCGGTGGTCGTCGGGGCTGCGCTGCGGGTCAGGTCGGGCCTGTTGTCGTGGGAGGCCGTGCAGGCCGCTGCCAGTGCGCAGGCGGTCGCGACCACCAGTGCCGTACGCGATCTCATGGAGCCTCCGGTCGTCCGCCGATCACCGTCACCGCCCGTGCACCCGCCCGGCAGCCCGCCGCCGCGGCCGCCGTGTCGTCGGCCCCCGACAGCCGCGCCGCGAGGAATCCGCCGGTGAACGCGTCGCCCGCACCCGTCGAGTCCACCGCCCTGGCCTCGACTCCGGGGACGCGGGCCGTCACCACACCATTGGTGGCCAGGAGCGCCCCGCCCGCCCCCAGTGTGACCGCTACCAGGGGGAAGTGCCGGCTCAACTTGGCTGCCGCGTCGGCCGGTTCGGGCAGTCCGGTGAGCAGGCGTGCCTCGTCCGCATTGGGCAGCAGAATGTCCACGCCTTCCACCGCCGTCAGGAAACGGTCCACGCCGAGTGTGGTGATGAACCCCGTGGACGCCGGATCCACGCTCACCGGGATGCCCCGCACCCGGGCGTCCCGTGCCGCCAGCCGGGCCGTCTCCCGGCTGGTGTCCGCGAAGAACAGATAGCCGGAGAGGTGCAGATGGGCGACCCCGGCCAGCAGTTCCGGCGACCAGTCGTCCACGGTCAGGCGCAGGGACGCGCCGCTGTCGGTGAGGAACGTGCGCTCGGCCGCCGCGTCGACCAGGGCGATGACCGTCGCGGTCGGCGCCTGCGGGTCGGTGATCAGCAATGGCCGCACCCGCGCGCGCCGCAGCCGCAGGTCGTGCCAGGACGCCGAGTCCGTCCCGACCCGGGCCAGCAGCGTGACGTCCGCCGGCCCCGAAGCCGCCGCCCAGCACGCCGCATTGGCCCCTGCACCGCCCGGCAGCGTCCGGATCTCCGCCACCGTGTCCGTCGCGGGCGCGAGCGGGCCGCGGTGGCGGGCCACGATGTCCGTGACCACGTCCCCGACGACCAGAAGCGCACCGGCCGCCGTGCTCACAATGCCGCCGCTATGCGGGCCGCCAGCCGTACGTTGCCCCGCACCGCCGCCAAGTTGGCCTCCAGGGACGCTCCTTCGGTCCTCCTCATCAAGTACTCCAGCAGGAACGGCGTCACCGCCTGCCCCGTGATCCCCTGCTTCCTGGACTCGCCGAGCGCCTCCTCGAGCACCCGGTCGTGCAGCTCCGGGTCCAACTGGTCCTCCACAGCGACCGGGTTGGCCACGATCAGCGCCGTCTCCGCCCCGCCGAGCGCCGCCTGCGCCCGTATCACCGCCACCACCTCCTCCGGTGTGTGCGCCGTCCAGTCCACGGGCTCGCCCGAACTGGTCAGATAGAACCCCGGGAACGTCGCCGTCCCGTACCCCAGGATCCCCACCCCCAGCGTCTCCAGCCGCTGCAGCGTGGCCGGGACGTCCAGGATCGACTTCACCCCCGCACACACCACCGCGATCCGCGTCCTCGCCAGCAGCCGCAGGTCCGCCGACTCGTCCTGCGTCCCGGTCCACTCCCGGTGTACGCCCCCGAGCCCGCCCGTGGCGAAGACCCGGATCCCCGCCCGCGCGGCCAGGAACGCCGTCGCCGACACGGTCGTCGCCCCGCTCGCGCCCGCCGCCACGGCCGGGGCGAGGTCACGATGACCCAGCTTCCGTATGGAGTCGTCGCTCGCCACCCGCTCCAACTCGGCCTTGTCCAGGCCGATATGGGGCTGACCGTCGAGCACGGCGATCGTCGCCGGAACCGCGCCCCCTTCCCGCACCAGCGCCTCCAGCTCCTCCGCGACCCTCAGATTCCGGGGCCTCGGCAGGCCGTGCGCGATGATCGTCGACTCCAGGGCGACCACGGGACGGCGTCGGGTCAGCGCGTCCCGTACCTCTTCGGACAGCAACAGCGTGGTCTCTGACATGTCCCCATTCCTGGCGCGGCGGCCGCGACGGCAAACCCGCAAGCCCCTACACGAGCCGCTTTATCTCGCCCCGCACCCGGTAGAAGCCACCGGACGAGGTGTGCAGCGCGTCCACCACATAGCGGGCGCCGACCTGCCGTATGGAGCGGGGGAACTGGACGTGCCAGGTCGGCTCATAGCCGTCCGAGACGACCTGGACCCGCAGCCGCCCGCTCACCTGGACGCACTCCACGACGATCCCGGCCCCGGGCGCGGGCATCGCGCTCACCGTCGCCACGGTCGCCGCAGGGGTGTAAGTCGGCAGCGCGGCAGCCTCCTTGACGTCCCTGGCCACCGGCACCGTGCCGGTCTGCGCCGCCGTGATCGCCGCCTCGCTCGCGTCGATGCAGGCCAGCGAGCCGTCCGTCGTGACGATGTACAGCCTCTCGTCGCGGTACTGCATCGAGAGCGCCGAGCCACCGCCCGTGCCCAGCTTCCACAGCCGGTTGCCGTCCGCGTCGAAGCAGTAGACCGAGGAGGCGGAGTCGCCCGCGAAGACGTACTGGCCGCCGGGGGACGTGGCGCACGAGTACACCGCCGTGTCACAGGCGTACGTCGCCTCGATCCGGCCCGTCGCCTTTGAAAGCCGCTCCACCACGCGCCGGCCCGTGCCCGCGTACACGGCGGTGTCCTCCTGCCAGCCGAACAGGACGTTCCCCGTGGTCCTCGTGTGCCACAACTCCCCGCTGCCGTCGGCCGCGTAGGCCGTCACCCCGTGGCTGTGCCCGTGGAAGACCGCGCGGTCGTCCACGCGCACCATCCACGCGCCGGATCCCGCGGACCGCCGTGACCACTGGAACTCGTCCTCGTGGTCGATGACCGTCAGACCGCCGTTGCGGTCCGCGACATTCAGCACGCCCTCATGGATGTCCAGCCAGAAGATGTCGACGTCGTCGGCGATCTCATAGGCGGCGAAGGGCACCTTCGAGGACAGGTCGTACACCTTGCCGTCGTCGCACCCCGCATAGATCCAGAAGTCGTCCGCCACCAGGCACTTGACCCCGTCCGGCAGCGAGAACCTGGCCAGCACCTCGCCGTCGTGGCCCAGGGTGTAGACATCGCCGCGCTGGTTGCCCACCCAGCAGTGGTCCTCGTCGATATGGATCCCGAAGGCCGACGCGCCCGTACGGAACCGCCACAGCACCGGTGCGGTCGCCCGCGCGGTGGAGGGCGCGGAGGTCACCTGACGTCTCGTCACGGGGCGCGCGGCGCGCTGCCCCCGCACCGATGGCGCGTACCCCTTCCGTACCTTCTCGCCTATCTTCTTCGCCGCCGCGGCCTTCGCCTTCTCCGCCGACGGGAAGGTCGAGACCTGGTGCTGTCCGTCCGCGCCGATCCGTCCGTAACGCACCGAAACCGTCGTCCCGTTGACGGTCACCTCGTAGAATTTGTGCGCCCCGCCGTCGTCCTGCGAAAGCTCCAGATACGTCGTCTTCCCCGCCTGCCCAGCCGCCATGGCACACCCCTCCCCACGGACCGGCCTGTGCGGCCGATCTTCAGTGATCCCAACGTAGACGGCACCACTGACAATCGACCGCACAGAGTCATCACCACAGGTCAGACCGCACGCACCCCGTTCAGTGCACCATGCGGGTCCAGTACGTACTTACGGCTCGCGCCCTGGTCGAACTCGGCGTAGCCGCGCGGCGCTTCCTCGATCCCGATGACCGTCGCGTTGACCGCCTTCGCGATGTGCACCTTGTCGTGCAGGATCGCCTGCGAGAGCGCGCGGTGGTACTTCATCACCGGGCACTGCCCCGTGGTGAAGTGGTGGCTCTTCGCCCAGCCGAGCCCCAGGCGCACCTTGAGCGTTCCGGTGCGCGCGTCCTGGTCGACGCCGCCCGGGTCGTCCGTGACGTACAGACCGGGGATGCCGAGCGCCCCGCCCGCCTTCGTGACGCCCATCAGGGAGTTGAGTACGGTCGCCGGCGCCTCGGGGGCGTCCGCGCTGCCGTGCCCGCGCGCCTCGAAGCCGACCGCGTCGACCGCCGCGTCCACCTCGGGCTCACCCAGGATCTCGGCGATCTGTTCCTCCACCGGGCCTCGGCTGACGTCCACGGTCTCGCAGCCGAAACTCCTGGCCTGCGCCAGACGTTGGGCATTGAGATCGCCCACGATCACGACCGCGGCGCCGAGCAGCTGTGCGGACGCCGCCGCCGCGAGCCCGACGGGGCCCGCACCGGCCACGTACACCGTCGATCCCACGCCCGCGCCCGCCGTCACCGCACCGTGGAAGCCGGTCGGGAAGATGTCGGACAGCATGGTGAGGTCGAGCAGCTTCTCGCGGGCCGCGTCCCGGTCGGGGAAGCGCAGCGCGTTGAAGTCGGCGTACGGGACCATGACGTACTCGGCCTGGCCGCCCACCCAGCCACCCATGTCGACATAGCCATAGGCCGCGCCTGGACGGGCCGGGTTGACGCTGAGGCAGATGCCGGTCTTGCGCTCCTTGCAGTTGCGGCAGCGGCCGCAGGCGATGTTGAACGGCACCGAGACGATGTCCCCGACGTCCAGGAACTCCACGTCAGGGCCGCGCTCGACGATCTCTCCGGTGATCTCGTGCCCGAGGACCAGGCCCTCGGGTGCGGTGGTGCGGCCTCGCACCATGTGCTGGTCGCTGCCGCAGATGTTGGTGGCGAGCACCTTGAGGATGACCCCGTGCCGGCACTTGCGGCCGACGTTCTTGGAGGCCACCCCGGGCCCGTCCTGGAGTTCAAGCGTCGGGTAGTCGATCGTCCTGACCTCGACCGCTCCCGGCTTGAGATACGCGACTGCCCTGTTTCCGCTCATGGTTCGCCGTCCCTTCGGCTCTCGCTCGCGGATGATGCGGCTCGTGCGCGAGGTGGAGTCTGCTACCGGCGGGCCGGTCCGGCTAGCGTTCCCACAAGGGCAGCGCGTGGTCCTTCCGGACCTGGTCGCTAAGGTGACCGGCCATGACGACAATTGATCAAGCCCCCGCCTCCTTCGCCGTGCACATACCCGACGCCGAACTCGAGACCGAGCCGCTCGACCCGGCCCAGATCGTGTCCGGGACCCCGCAGGTCACCGGCAAGGTGCTGTGGGAGTCGGCGGACGGCAAGCAGCTGCGCGGCATCTGGCAGATCACGCCCGGTGTGGTGACCGATACCGAGGCCAACGAGCTCTTCGTGGTGGTCAGCGGGCGCGCGACCGTCGCCGTCGAGGGCGGGGACACCCTGGAGATCGGCCCCGGCTCCGCATGCGTCCTGCGCGAGGGCGACCGTACGACCTGGACGGTTCACGAGACGCTGCGCAAGGCGTACCACATCAGCCTGTAAGGGCCGCCTTCCCGCGTCTGGTGAACAGGGCGAGTGCGGCCAGCGGCAGCAGCAGACAGGCACCAGCCGCGTTGAGCCAGCCGTAACTCGCCTGCGCGACGATCAGTCCCGCCGCCGCGCCGCCGATGCCCGCCGCCGTGTTCATGGTGAGGTCGGAGAGCCCTTGCACGGCGGCGCGCGCCGGCTGCGGTACGGAGTCGGTGAGCAGCGCGGAGCCGGAGACCAGCCCGGCCGACCAGCCGAGTCCCAGGACAAAGAGCCCGGCGGCGGTCTGTCCGTGGCTGTCGCCAGCCGTGCCGGCCAGCAGGGCGGCACAGCACAGCAGCCCGACCGCGAGGCCGATCACCGACAGCCGGCCGAGCCGGTCCGACAGCCAGCCCATCAGCGGCGAGAACGCGTACATGCCCGCGATATGGCCGGAAATCACCAGCCCGATCAGCTGGATGTCCGCCCCGTGGTGGCTGAGCGCGACCGGTGTCATCGACATGATCGACACCATGGCGGTGTGCGAGACGGCGACCGCCACCAGTGCCAGCCGCGCACGGGGCGACGCGCGGACCGCCCGGACGCCGGCACGCAGTGAGCGTCCGGCCGGGTGCTGGTCCTCGGCGGGGGCCAGGGCGCGGGCGGTGAGCAGAGGATCGGGCCGCAGGAGAACGGCCACGAGCACCGCCGATACGAGAAAGACCCCGGCGGACCAGACGAAGGGGCCCGCGGCCGACGGGATGCCGAGCCCGGACACACTGCGGCCGGCGGGCGCCGCGATATTGGGGCCCAGGACCGCCCCGATCGTGGTGGCCCAGACGACGGTGGAGATCGCACGGGCACGCCGCTCGGGCTCCGCGAGGTCGGCGGCCGCGAAACGGGCCTGCAGATTGGCCGACGACGCAGCACCGAATCCGGCCATTCCCACGAGGAGCAGCGGGAAGCTGGAGATCACGGCGGCCAGCACGACCACCCCCGCGCCCACCGCCCCGATCAGATACGCGAGGACCAGACCGGGCCGCCGCCCGCGCGACGTCATCAGCGCGGCGAGCGGCACGGACAGCAGCGCGGTGCCGGTCACGGTCGCGGTGGGCGCGAGCCCCGACAGCGCCTCGGTGCCGCTGACCTGCTTGGCCAGTACGGCGGCGAGCGCGATGCCGGTCGCGACCCCGAGCCCGCCCAATATCTGGCTGGCTATGAGCACGGTGTTGATACGGCGCCGCAGGGCGGGCAGTGCACTCTCGGAGACAGGTGCGGCGGGCGAAGCGGCGGTCACTGAACGTATGCCTTGCCGCCCTCGGCCGCGAGCGCGGTGGCGATCCTGCGCTGCGTCTCGCGCCGCTCCTCCTCGGGGACGGCCGGCAGTGTTTCCTCCCACAGGGGCAGGAAACTGCCGCGCAGCTGGGTCATCCCCTCCGGCCGGGCGAGCAGCCACAGATGGAGATGCGCGCCGCCGTCGCCCCAGCGGTTGATGTGGACGCGCGCGATCCCGCCGAGCGAAAGCATCGCCCGCTCGACGCGCTGGAGCAGCGGACCCAACTCGGCGGCTCGCTCCGGCGGAAGGTCGGTCAGATCGTGGTGGCCGTGTGGAAGGAGCATCACGATGGCGGGGAGCCGCTGCTGCTCCTCGTGTACGGGGTCCACCCGCCAGTGCTCGTCGGCCCATATCGCGTCCGCCAGCGGCCGCTCGCAGGCGTGGCAGCCATCAGGGCCGTCCTCGCCGTTGCGCGGCGGCTCCGGGAGCACCGGAGGTGTCAGCGGTTTGACGTGAATGTCCCCGGTGAAGGGGAAGGTCTCCCAGCTCAGCATGGAGTCGGCGGGCAGCGTCAGTTGCTCCCCGATGGGCAGGCGGGCGACGAAGTCGCTGGGCTCGGGCACGGCCGGGGTGGTGGTCATCGCGGAAGTGTGCCATCAGAACAGTGGCTCGGGCAGCACTCCTTCCAGCGCCAGCAGCTGCCGCTTCGTCTCCAGGCCGCCGCCGAAACCGCCGAGTCCGCCGTCGCTCTCCACCACCCGGTGGCACGGCACCACCACCGGCAGCGGATTCGAGCCCATCGCCGCCCCGACCGCCTGCGCCGCCCCCGGCTGTCCGACCCGGCGGGCCAGGTCGCCGTATCCGACCACCGCTCCGTACGGCACACCGTCGGCGAGCTCACGCAGCACCTGGCGGTTGAAGCCGGACGTCAGTGACCAGTCCAGCCGCAGCGTGAACTCCCTCAGCCCGCCCGCGAAGTACGCCTTCAGCTGCCGTATCGGCTCGGCCAGCCGGGGCGAATCCGGCGCCTCGACGAGCTCCCCGCCCAGCCGTGCCCCGAGCTGTGCGAGCACCTTGTCCCGCACCTTCGCGTCGGCGTGGAAGACCACGCTCACCAGCCCCCTGCTCGTGGCGGCGAGCAGCAGCGGCCCGATGTCGCTCCCGACGACAGCCCACTCGACGTCCTGGCGCCTGTCCTCCGCGGTGTCCTCCGCTGTGTCCTGTTCCGCGCCCTGCGCATTGCTGTTCACACAAACCACGGTACGGCCGCCCACTGACAGTGCGGCGTCCGCTACTCTCACCCGAACATGTCAAGCACGGCCTCTCTGAAGGACGTTCAGCCATGCACGGCACTGTCGATGGTTTCAGCTACGGCCTCGTCACACCCGTCGCCGCGTTCCTCATGGCGTGCATGGGCGCGGCACTCGGGCTGCGCTGCACCACGAGGTCGCTGATGATCGAGCGATCGTGGAAATCCGGCTGGCTGGCGCTCGGCGCGCTCTCCATAGGCTCGGGCATCTGGACCATGCACTTCATCGCGATGATGGGCTTCAAGGTCGATGGCGCCCCGCTGACGTACGACCGGCCGACGACCTACGCCAGCCTCGGCATGGCCATCCTGATGGTCGGCATCGGGATCTTCATCGTCGGCTACCGCGGCGCGACGCCCATGGCCCTGGTCACCGGCGGCACCGTCACCGGCCTCGGCGTCGCCACCATGCACTACCTCGGCATGGCGGGAATGCGGCTCAACGGGCGCTTCGAGTACAGCACCCCGATCGTCGCGGTCTCCGTGGTGATCGCGGTGGTCGCCGCTACCGCGGCGCTGTGGGCCGCCGTGTCCATCCACGGGTTTCTGCCGAGCCTGGGCGCCAGCGCGGTCATGGGCGTCGCCGTGAGCGGGATGCACTACACCGGAATGGCCGCGCTCAGCGTCTCGCTGCACGGGAGCGGCACCAGTTCCGCGGGCGGGGACTCGTCCGCCGCGCTCCTCGCGCCGATGCTGATCGGCCCGGTGGTCTTCCTGTTCCTGGCGGGCGTGGTCGTGATGTTCGACCCGCTGGTGGTGATGGGCACCCCGGCCTGGGAGGAGCAGGGTCCTTCCCCCGCGTCCCGGGTTCCCGAGCGGCCCAAGGGCTGGTGATCCGCCGCGGTTGTCAGTGGGGGGTCGTACGGTGGTTCCATGCGGCCCGTTTCCAAGATCGAACGCACGGTGGCGCCCTTCGAGGTCGTCAGTCCCTACCAGCCCAGCGGTGACCAGCCGGCGGCCATCGCCGAGCTGGAGAAGCGCATCCGCGCAGGTGAGAAGGATGTCGTCCTGCTCGGCGCCACCGGCACCGGAAAGTCGGCGACCACCGCCTGGATGATCGAGAAGCTCCAGCGCCCCACCCTGGTGATGGCGCCGAACAAAACCCTCGCCGCCCAGCTGGCGAACGAATTCCGCGAGCTGCTCCCCAACAACGCCGTCGAGTACTTCGTCTCGTACTACGACTACTACCAGCCCGAGGCGTACGTCCCGCAGTCCGATACGTACATCGAGAAGGACTCCTCGATCAACGAGGAGGTCGAGCGGCTGCGCCACTCCGCGACGAACTCGCTGCTCACCCGGCGCGACGTCATCGTGGTCGCCTCCGTCTCGTGCATCTACGGCCTCGGCACGCCGCAGGAGTACGTCGACCGGATGGTGCCCCTCAAGGTCGGCGAGGAGATCGACCGCGACCAGCTGCTGCGCCGCTTCGTCGACATCCAGTACACCCGCAACGACATGGCGTTCACCCGAGGCACCTTCCGGGTGCGCGGCGACACCATCGAGATCTTCCCGGTGTACGAGGAGCTGGCCGTCCGCATCGAGATGTTCGGCGACGAGATCGAGGCGCTCTCCACGCTGCACCCGCTGACCGGCGAGATCATCAGCGAGGACCAGCAGATCTACGTCTTCCCGGCCACCCACTACGTGGCGGGCCCGGAGCGCATGGAGAAGGCGATCAACGGCATCGAGAAGGAGCTGGGGAGCCGCCTCGCCGAACTGGAGAAGCAGGGCAAGATGCTGGAGGCCCAGCGGCTGCGCATGCGCACCACGTACGACCTGGAGATGCTCCGCCAGATCGGCTCCTGCTCCGGCGTCGAGAACTACTCGATGCACTTCGACGGCCGCGACCCGGGCACCGCGCCGCACACCCTCATCGACTACTTCCCCGACGACTTCCTGCTCGTCCTGGACGAGTCGCATGTCACCGTCCCGCAGATCGGTGCGATGTACGAGGGCGATGCCTCGCGCAAGCGCACCCTCGTCGACCACGGCTTCCGGCTGCCGTCCGCGATGGACAACCGCCCGCTGAAGTGGGAGGAGTTCCAGAAGCGCATCGGCCAGACCGTCTATCTGTCGGCCACCCCGGGCAAGTACGAACTCTCGCGCGGCGACGGCTTCGTGGAGCAGGTCATCCGCCCCACCGGTCTCATCGACCCGGAAGTCGTCGTCAAGCCCACCGAGGGGCAGATCGACGACCTGGTGCACGAGATCCGCCTCCGCGTCGAGAAGGACGAACGGGTCCTGGTCACCACGCTCACCAAGAAGATGTCCGAGGACCTCACGGACTACTTCCTCGAACTGGGCATCCAGGTGCGGTATCTGCACAGCGACGTCGACACGCTGCGCCGTATCGAGCTGCTGCGCGAGCTGCGCGCCGGCGAGTACGACGTCCTGGTCGGCATCAACCTGCTCCGTGAGGGCCTCGACCTGCCCGAGGTCTCCCTCGTCGCCATCCTCGACGCCGACAAGCAGGGCTTCCTGCGCTCCGGCACCTCGCTGATCCAGACCATCGGCCGCGCGGCGCGCAACGTCTCCGGTCAGGTCCATATGTACGCCGACAGGATCACCCCGGCGATGGCGCAGGCCATCGACGAGACCAACCGGCGCAGGGAGAAGCAGGTCGCGTACAACAAGGAGCGCGGTCTCGACCCGCAGCCGCTCCGGAAGAAGATCAACGACATCGTCGCGACGATCGCCCGCGAGGAGGTCGACACCGAGGAGCTGCTCGGTTCCGGCTACCGGCAGGCGAAGGAGGGCAAGGGCGCCAAGGCGCCGGTGCCCGCGCTGGGCGGCAGGACGGCCAAGGGTGCGAAGACCGTCCCCACCGACCGCCCCGCCGCCGAACTGGCCGGGATCATCGAGGAGATGACCGAGCGGATGCGGGCCGCCGCCGCCGACCTGCAGTTCGAGGTGGCCGCGCGACTGCGCGACGAGGTCGGTGAGCTGAAGAAGGAGCTGCGCCAGATGAAGGAGGGCGGCCTCGCCTGAGACCGCGGCGCCCGGCGTCCGTCCCGGCCTGACCCGGGCCTGACCCTGGCCTGCCCCGGGCCGCCCCCGGTGTGTTGCAAGACCGCCACAAAAGCGGGCCGGGTCACCGCGTCTTCCGCGCCAGTGCATAGGGTGCGGGGAAAACGTGGGGAATCCGGAGAAGGGACAGCCGTGACGGCCAATTTTGCCAAGGGCCCTGGCGTCAACCTGACCAAGGGTCAGGCCATCAGCCTGCAGAAGAACGACGGGGGAACACTCACCTCGGTGCGGATGGGGCTCGGCTGGCAGGCGGCGCCGCGCCGCGGGCTGTTCGGCTCACGTACCCGTGAGATCGACCTCGACGCGTCCGCGGTGCTCTTCGCCGACAAGCAGCCGGTGGACGTGGTGTTCTTCCGCCATCTGGTCAGCGACGACGGCTCGGTCAAGCACACCGGCGACAACCTCGTCGGCGGCGCGGGGCAGGGCGGCGACGACGAGTCGATCGTGGTCGACCTCCAGCGGGTGCCGGTCCACATCGACCAGATCGTCTTCACGGTGAACTCCTTCACCGGCCAGACGTTCCAGGAAGTGCAGAACGCGTTCTGCCGCATCGTCGACGAGACGAACGGCGACGAGCTCGCCCGCTACACCCTGGACGGCGGCGGCCAGTACACCGCGCAGATCATGGCGAAGGTGCACCGCTCCGGCTCCGGCTGGCAGATGACGGCCCTCGGCAACCCTGCCAACGGCCGCACCTTCCAGGACCTGATGCCGTCGATCCTGCCGCATCTGTAGAAGTAGAAGAAGAAGCGGTTCGGTCTGCTCGCAGCTCCCGGGGACTCTCCGTCGCCGGGAGCTGCCGCACATCATCAACAGCAGCAGTGCGACGAGGGGGAATGGGCGATGACGGCCGAGCTGGTACGGGGACAGAACCACCCCCTTCCCCAGACGCGACTGGAGATCAGGGTGTCGGCGGGCCGCCCGGTCGTGGCCGGTGCCACGCTCGGTGACGAGCACGGCGCCGTCCGGGGCGCCGAGTGGGTGGCCCACCCCGGATCGCCCCAGCTGCCCGGCCTCGAAGTCTCCCGGCAGGCGGCCGCCGACCACCGGCTCGCCGTGGACCTGGAGGCCGTCCCCGAGACCGTGCACCGGGTGAGCGTGCTGCTCGCCCTGCCGGTCGGCGTCGGCGGCCCTGTCTCCTTCGCCTCCCTCGCCGCACCCTTCGTCGCCGTCACCTCGCTCGACGGCTCCGAGGTCGCCAGCTACACCATCACCGGCCTGGACGCCGAGTCGGCGGTCGTCGCCCTGGAGCTCTACCGCAGGCAGGGTGCCTGGAAGGTCAGGGCCGTCGGCCAGGGCTATGCGGGCGGCCTCGCCGAGATGCTCACCGACCAGGGCCTCCCGCACGGCCGTGAACTCGCCTCCACGATCCTGGACGCCGTCGCAGGAGGCCTGGCCCGCTCGGTGGCCGCGCCCCCGCCGCGTACGACGGACAGCGACCGGGTCCGTACGAACGCGGGCGCACTGCCCGGACCGGAAGGCACCCAGCAGCCCGCCGCCGCCCCGGAGC
>NZ_JAFLRJ010001243.1 GCF_017315755.1 Streptomyces beijiangensis | reverse complement strand
CGCCTTCATCTTCAGCGACAACGTGTCCGTGGCCGACGAGGTGCTCCTCAAGACGGAAGCCCACGCACGGGGCCTCCTCGTCATGGGACCCGACTGCGGTACGGCGGTCCTGGACGGCATCCCGCTGGGCTTCGCCAACGCGGTGCGACGCGGGCCGATCGGCCTGATCGGCGCCTCCGGTACGGGACTTCAGCAGATCTCCACCCTGCTGCACTCCTACGGCACCGGGGTCAGCCAGATCATCGGGGTCGGCGGACGCGATCTGTCCGGCGAGGTCGGGGGCACCTCCATGCTGGACGCGCTCGACCTGCTGGCCG
>NZ_JAFLRJ010001242.1 GCF_017315755.1 Streptomyces beijiangensis | reverse complement strand
CCTCGGTCTCGTGGGCTCCAGGCGGTCGGCCATGATCGTGAAGCGGCCGGCGCTGCCGATGAGCCTGGCCTTGACGGAGTCGCGGCCCGTCATGATCCACAGTTCGCCGCCGGGTGCGTACTGGTACCAGATGGGGACGGTCAGCGGTGCCCGGTCCGCCTCCTCCCGCGCTACGGAGAGGGCGCCGATGTGCGGCTCGGCGAGGAAGTGTTCGCGTTCTTCACGGGACAGGGCCATGTCGTGCTCCTTCGCGGAACGTGCCGTAGCTGTCAGGGAGACGCG
>NZ_JAFLRJ010001241.1 GCF_017315755.1 Streptomyces beijiangensis | reverse complement strand
TCACGGCCGTGCGCGGAGCGGCGGACGAGCCCTTGCCGCCGTCGTGCCCGCGCAGCTGCGAGACGACCTCGGTGACAGGGCTGGCCGTCACGCGATGGCCGTCGATCGTACGGATCAGATCGCCGGCCCGGACCCCGGCCAGGGCCGCGGGCCCGCCGGGCTGGACGGCGGAGACCTCGATGCGCCCGGCGCGCGCGCGACGGGCGCCGAGCCCGACGCCGGTGTACCGGCCGTCGAGGGCCTGCTCGAACTCCTCGTACTCGTCGTACACCGCGCCCCAGCGGTCGCCGCTGCGGCTGACGACTTCCTCGGCCGCGTCCGTACCGGACTTCCCGTCGGCTTCGGCGTCGGCGGCGGCCTTCTCCAGGGCCTGCGGGGACACGGTCGCCGACGAAGTGGACGAAGCGGGCGAGGCGTCGGGGA
>NZ_JAFLRJ010001240.1 GCF_017315755.1 Streptomyces beijiangensis | reverse complement strand
ACCTTGCACCGAATACGTCATCCACAATCGTTTCAAAATCAATCTCAAAACAAGGCGGAAAAGTCACATACCGCGGAATCGTACACTTCGGACGCAAAGCCGAAGGCGCCCGCTCAAACATCGAGTGCGATACGCTGATCATGGACAACAAATCAACTTCTGATACAATCCCATACAATGAAATTTTGAACGACAACATTTCATTGGAGCACGAAGCGAAAGTATCAAAAG
>NZ_JAFLRJ010001239.1 GCF_017315755.1 Streptomyces beijiangensis | reverse complement strand
GCCTAGATGAATCGCCAAGAGAAAAAGAAACGGGCGCTATGGACTTTGCTGGCTGCATGGATTACCGTTTTTCACCTGATTCCGTTTTATATTTTGCTGACGACGGCGCTGAAAGCAAAGGGAGATTTCAGTTCAAAATGGAAGTTCCCGGACGAAATCAGCCTCGGTAATTTTGCAGAAGCATGGGATAAAGCAGGTCTGGCCGGCTCGTTTTTCAATACTGCTGTGATCACTTTTGCTTCGGCGGCTCTGCTCATTGTGATCGGCTCTCTGTCGGCATATCCGCTCGCCAGGCGCAGAACAAAGCTCAATCAAGCCGTTTACTTCCTGTTTATCGGCATTATGATCATTCCGCCGCTGACATCCATGGT
>NZ_JAFLRJ010001238.1 GCF_017315755.1 Streptomyces beijiangensis | reverse complement strand
GGCGACCCGGATGCCGGACGGCACCGAGGCATGGCCCGGCTGGGAGGACTGTGCGGTGCCGCCCGCCCGGCTCGGCGCGTACCTGCGGGACTTCCGCGGACTGCTGGCCGAGCACGGACTGCGCGGCGCCCCGTACGGGCACTTCGGGGACGGCTGCATCCACGTCCGGATCGACTTCGACCTGCTGACCGGTCCGGGCATCGCCCGCTTCCGCCGCTTCTCCGAGGAACTGGCCGGCCTGGTCGTGGCACACGGCGGATCGCTCTCCGGCGAACACGGCGACGGGCAGGCGCGCGCCGAACTGCTGCCGCGCATGTACGGCCCGGACATGGTGGCCCTCTTCGAGCGCGTGAAGGG
>NZ_JAFLRJ010001237.1 GCF_017315755.1 Streptomyces beijiangensis | reverse complement strand
GTCAGGCTGGGCGCGCCCCGCAGCGGTCGCCAGGTGAGACCGGCCGGTTGTGCCGTGGCCGCGGCTTCTCCGGCCGGGGCGAGGGTGACCCCGTCGCGCAGGTCGCGCTGAGACATGTCGAAAGAGACTGCGGTCGTGTGGAATCGGGGGTGTGGTCGGGTGTCTCGGAACAGTGCGGACAGCTGATCGTGGATCACGGGGTTGGCCGTACGGCCAACCCCGTGAT
>NZ_JAFLRJ010001236.1 GCF_017315755.1 Streptomyces beijiangensis | reverse complement strand
CGTCTCGTGGGCTCGGTCTGGGCCTCCTCGGTGACTCGTTCCAGGTCGCCTACCAGTTGCCGACCATGATCTACATCCTCACCGTCGGCGGCGGCCTCAACTCCGTCTTCGTGCCGCAGCTCGTCCGTTCCATGAAGGACGACGCCGACGGCGGCATCGCTTACGCCAACCGGCTGCTGACCCTTGTGATGGTGGCCCTGGCCGCGCTCCCCGCCACCGCATGGCTCGCCGCGCCGCTCCTCGTGCGGGCGCTGTCGAACCCGGTCGCCTCCGACCCCGCGGTCAACGAGGTCGCCGTCACCTTCACCCGTTACTTCCTGCCCTCGATCTTCTTCATGGGCGTGCACGTGGTGATGGGGCAGATCCTCAACGCGCGTGGGCGGTTCGGCGCGATGATGTGGACGCCGGTCCTCAACAACATCGTCATCA
Source organism: Streptomyces beijiangensis (assembly GCF_017315755.1). GTDB lineage: Bacteria > Actinomycetota > Actinomycetes > Streptomycetales > Streptomycetaceae > Streptomyces > Streptomyces beijiangensis. Next base: position 292 of record NZ_JAFLRJ010001236.1, on the reverse strand, counting down.
TCGTGACGCTCGGTACGTTCATCTATGTCTACGGCACTGCCGCCGCTTCGAAGATGACCGTCACGAGCATCCCGCCGGAGGGCCAGCGTCTCCTCGGCATCGGTGTCCTGCTCGGCCTCGTCGTCCAGGCCCTGGCCATGATCCCGTACCTGCGCGAGACGGGATTCCGTATCCGTCTGCGTTTCGACTGGAAGGGCCACGGGCTGGGCAAGGCGGCGATGCTCGCCAAGTGGACCATCCTTTTCGTGCTCGCCAACCAGGCGGGCGCGCTGGTCGTGACCCAGCTCTCCAC
>NZ_JAFLRJ010000128.1 GCF_017315755.1 Streptomyces beijiangensis | reverse complement strand
GAGCTATCGTCAAGACTTGTGGATCATCGATCAGAACCAGTTGATCGTGTCCTTCAGCAGGCGGACGATCTTCGCGCGGATTGTCGCGTTCGCTCGCCAAGTCTCTTCGGCTTGAACGCTGACGATGGTGACCCCGGCCCGGCTGGCCGAGTTGTGTGCCGGTGTCATGCGGCCATTGGCGATCAGCATCCCAAGGCGGGCCAGCGAGACGCCCAGCCGGCGGGCGGCATCCGGCTGGGACATCCAGTCGGTGTCCTCGACCGTGTCGACCTTGAGCAGGACGTAGCCGCGGTGATTTCTCGGCTCTGACCACCTGCGTCGGCCGTTTTGGCGCATCACGCCGCCGCCTTCGGCCGCTCGACGAGGTGGCCGCGTTCGAAGCGGGCGCCTGCCCGGACAAGGGCGACGAGGTGAGGTGCGTTCACGGCCCGCCAGCGGGCCTGGGCGGACTCGACGAGCTTGAAGACCATGGCCAGGGCGGCAGCTCGGGACCCGGCTCCCTTGGTGACCTTCGTCCGTAGCCGGACGGTCGCGAAGGTCGATTCAATGGGGTTTGTGGTCCGCAGGTGGATCCAGTGCTCGGCGGGGAAGTCGTAGAACGCCAGCAGCTCGTCCTCGTCATCGACGATCTTCTTGACGGCCTTGGGGAACTTCGCGCCGTACTGCTTGGCGAACGCGGCGACGGCCTTGGCCGCGTGCTCCTTGTCTTCGGCGTTGTAGATGTCCTGGATGGCTTTTTTCGCCGCGGGCTGGGCCGACTTCGGCAGGCTGTCGAGGCAGTTGGCCGTCTTGTGAACCCAGCACCTTTGATGCCGGGTTTCGGGGAAGACCTCGTTCATCGCGTTCCAGAAGCCGAGGGCGCCGTCACCGACGGCCAGGACCGGAGCGCGCATGCCCCGGCGCTGGCAGTCCCGCAGCAGACTCGCCCAGGACTCCGAGGATTCCCGGTAGCCGTCGGCCATCGCGATCAGCTCCTTGGTGCCATCCGCGCGCACGCCCATGACGACCAGGACGGCGGCCTTCGCCTCTTCCAGACGGATGCGCAGGTGGATGCCGTCGGCCCAGACGTAGACGTAGTCAGTGGCGGACAGATCGCGCTCGCCGAACGTCTTGTGGTCGGCCTGCCACTGGGTCGTGAGGCGGGTCACGGTGGCGGGTGACAGACCGGCCGAGGATCCGAGGAACTGCTCCAACGCGGGTACGAAATCACCGGACGACAGGCCGTGGAGGTAGAGCAGGGGCAGTACCTCGCTGATCTTCGGGGACCTGCGGGCCCAGGGCGGCAGGATCGCCGAGGAGAACTTCTTGCGCTCGCCGGTCGTCTCGTCGATGCGCTTGTCGTTGACGCGCGGGGCCTTGACCTCGACGTTCCCGGCGGAGGTGGTCACCTTCCGGGGCTGGTGATGGCCGTTGCGGACCACGAGCCGCCGCCCGCGTTCGTCCTTCTCGTCGGCCAACTCGGCTATATAGGCATCGACTTCGGCCTCCAGCGCGGCGGCGAGCATCCGCCTCGCGCCTTCCCGGACGATCTCGTCGATGAGCGAGGAGCCGTTGGCGGTGGTGCCATCGGCGTTGACTACGCTGAGCACGGGCGTGCCTTCCCGACCGGTGTTCGTAGCACCGGCCTACTCGATGACCATCAATCGATCACTCGGGAAGGTACGCCCTTCGCGTTCAACCCGAGGCCGATCCACAGGTCTTGAGCATTGCTCCGGCGATGGTCTGGAGCATGACTTCGCGGCTGGTCAGGGGCCTGCCTCGCCAGTTCATGGTGATGTGGGAGAACAGCCGGTGCTCGATCTTGTTCCACTTCGAGGTGCCGGGCGGCAGGTGACACACCGTGATCTCAAGGCCGGTCCCGGCGGCGAGAGCGGCGAGCTGGGTCTTCCAGCCCCGGGTGCGGTAGCCGTTGGAGCCGCCACCGTCCGCGGTGATCAGCAGCCGGCGGGCGCCGGGGTAGTCGTGCCGGCCGACCGCCTGCCACCAGCGGCAGATCGAGGCGACGGCGAACGCCGCCGTGTCGTGATCGGTGCCGATGCTGACCCAGCCGGTGTTCGCCGTCATGTCGTAGATTCCGTAGGGAATTGCCTTCTCGGCCTGACCGGGGAAGTCGTGCGTCTTGACCCTCACGGGCTGTCCTGCGGGCTGCCATTCGTGCCCGGCGTTCCTGTAGTCGCCGATCAGCTCCTTCTTCTTGCTGTCCACGCTGATCACCGGGTCACCGGCGTCCCTGTGATCTCGTGCCTGCTCGTTGAGGTAGCGGAACTGGGCATCCCTGTCGGGGTGCTGGGCACCTTCGATGGTCTTGGCGTTGGCTTGCAGGCTGAAGCCTTCCTCCCGCAGCAGGCCGGCGACGGTGTCGGCGGAGACCCGGTGCCCCTGGCGGGTGAGCTCCACCGCCAGCTTCCGGGTCGACTTCGTCGTCCAGCGCAGCGGCGACATCGGGTCGCCCCGCTCGTCGGGCTCGACCAGCGCCAGCAGTGCCGGCCGCAGCCCCGAGTCCAGCTCGGCCGCCTTCTTCCGCCCTCCGCCGGGATAGAGATCGGCGATCCGCCGCATGGTCAGGCCAGGCAGATAGGCCACCTCGCAGCCCAGGTTCCGGGCGACGGCGAGAGGCAGGGCGCCGATGGAGGCGACCTGGTCGACGATGACAAGCACAGTGCCGTGTTTGGCCTGCAGTTTGGTGAAGACCTCGCGGAGTTTGGGCTCGCTGTTGGGCAGGCGCCGGTCGTAGGTCTTCTTCCCGGCGGGGGTCAGGGCGGTGGCGTGGTGTTCGCCTTTGCCGACGTCCAGGCCGAGGTAGAGGTCGATGTCGCTGGTGTCGATCACGTGGTGGTTCCTTCGGTGCTGTTCACCCGGCCTCGCCACGGCACTGATCGCCACATCCACATTACAAAGAGCCTCCCGACCTGCGAAGAAGCCGGTGGTCATGCCCCTAATCAGCGGTCTGTCAGTGCCTCCGGAGCCGGTGACACCACCCCCCGGGCCATGCACTCCAATGCCGTTGCTTTTGGGGTTACTGCCATCTGTGGTTCAGAGCGATGGTGACGGCTGGGCGGTGCTGGCTGGCGGGTTCGTCGGATGCCTTGCTGCCGAAGGGGGTGATGCACGATTTCAGCTTCCGTGGGCAGTCACGCGACCGTCGTCGGGGCAGCAACGCTCTGGTGATCTCGGCAAGGCCGAGGTGACGGTCATGTCTGCGTGCTGAGGGGGGAAAAGCCGGTCGGTGCGATCACCGAGCGGCGGACAACGTGCAGGGCCCGGGTGAACGAGGTTCGCTCCGGCGGGCACTGCGCGATGCGGGAGGCTTCGACGAGCAGGCCCCGGGTGGCGTGGTGGACGATCAGGTGGGCGAAGATCTCCTGGCGGACGCCGTCCGGAGTCCGTGAGCGGAGGACGGGTCTGTCGCGCTGATGGGTCTTGATCTCGTCGAAGACGAGCTCGATCTCCCAGCGTCGCGCGTACAGTTCGGCGAGTTCGGCAGCCGGGTACTTCTCGTGGTCCATCAGACTGGTGATCAGCCGGATCACCTCGGCCTGGCCGTCGATCCGATACTCGACCACCCTCACCAGGGCCGGCGGGGCCTTGACGGTCCCGGCCGCTTTGCTGTGCTTGTTCGCCTGGATTCGAGCCAGGTAGCTTCCGTCCGCGAGGACGTCTTCGACCCTCCGAGCCATCCGCCGCTCTGTCCGCCACAGCAGGTGGGCACCCCGTTCACGCAGGCGGTGCCAGCGGGCCAGGCCCCAGAATCCGCGATCTGCCAGCAGTAACGTACCGGCGCCGACATGCCGCTCCAGTTCGTCGGAAACGATCCGCTCCGAGTCCTTCCAGCCACCAATCACCGCGTCCAGCACCGCATGCGAGGAGCACTCCGTCACCGCGACCACACGCGCCATCGGATAGCCCATGGGACTGTGCTGGGAGCCGGACTTGCCGAAGGTTTCCCGGTTGCTGGCCGAGTCGGGCACCGCCAGCAACATTCCGTCGACGGCCAGGACGCTCAGATCGTGAAAGAGCTCGGGGCTGCGTCCCTGCGGCCGGGCTATCGCGCGAAATAGATCGCGCATCACTGTCCACCCCAGCCTCTGCCTGGCCCTGGTCAGGGACGACTTGTTCACCCCCGACCAAGATCTCAGCCCCGGCTCGCCCGCCTTCAACAGGCGCAGAACTTCCAGGTAATCGACCCGCGGGAACAGGCAGAGCGCGAGAACGAAGTACACCGTGAACCGGGCCGACAGCAGACGACGGCGCTTCTCCCCGCACCCCGCCTCGGCAACGACACGGTCCACCAGCTCAGGCGGACACGACCGAGTCAAGATCCCCAAACCCAGGCGCTCCAAGCGCGACACCAACACGAACGGCCCAACGCGCTGCCCGCCCCAAAAGCAACGGCATTGCCATGCACTCGACAAGGGGAGGTAGTCATGCCAACTCCGGAGGCCGGTAACCCCGTTGCGGGGCTACGAAGACGGTAATGGGGGGGCTGCTGCCTGAACCGGTCGTTTATCCGGCGAGGCTGAGGTTGTGCAGGCGGGCGATACCGAGCATGGCATGGTGGACGCCGTCACCCTTGAGGGGGCAGTCGCGGAGGATCTTCCAGGTCTTCATGCGAGCGAATACGTGCTCGACGCGGGCCCGGACCTGTTTGTGCAAGCGGTTGTGCTCGCGTTTCCACTCAGGCAACTCCTCGCCCGTGCGGCGGTGGGGCATCAGGAGTCCGGTGCCCGGGTAGCCGCCGTCGGCCATCGTCAACGTCGTGCCCACGGCGGCCTTCGCGCCCGACTCCTCCCACGCCTTGCAGTCGTTGCGGTTGCTGGGCACGGGTTGGCCGACCACGACGACCAAACGCGTGTCGGCATCGATGACGACCTGGTGGTTGGTCGAGTAGCGGCAGTTCTTCGACTGCTCGCCGATGGCGTGGTGGCGGGTGGGCACCAACGTACCGCCCACGGAGCGGTGCCCTGCGCGAACCGGCGCCGCATCTGGAGCGCGAGGAGCGGCCCGAGCTGGTTGATGATCCGGTCGGCCGCCGACTTCGAGACGCCGAAGAGCGGAGCGAGTTGGCGCATGGTCAAGTTCGTGCGCCAGTACGCGGCGACAAGCAGCACCCGATCCTCCAGCGGCAGCCCCCACGGCCGACCCCGCCGCACGGCATTCGCACCCTCACGGCGCAGCGCGGTCACCAACTTCCCGAAGGTGCGAGGGCTCAGCCCAGTGAGCGGGGCTATCCAAGACAGCTCAGACACCGTGATCACATCAGCCACAGCAAGATCATTCCAGTGCTCATCAGCCGGCGGGGACCCGTCCACACCATGCAAATCATGCGACGGCGCGTGCCTGTCATCCAGGATGACCCCATGAGTGAAGACCTGGTGACGTTCGTCTACGCGCGGCTCGATGAAGAGTCCGACCTGGCCCGACGCTGTGACGGGGACGGATGCGGGGAGTGGACCGCTCACGGGCACACGGTCGACTTCTGCCAAGGAAGAACTCTCCGGATTCCATCCCACCATCGCTCTACATGTGGCGTTACACGACCCGCCTCGGGTGCTGCGAGAGATCGAGGCCAAGCGCCGCGTGCTCGCCCGCCACGTGCTCAGTCCAGCCACGGGCGACCCCGAACTCCCGTGGGACAACCGCGATGACTGCCAGTTCGACGGCGAGACCTGGCCATGCGCCGACCTGCCCGACCTCGCCGCGCCCTACGCCGATCACCCTGACTACTGAACTTGATTGGGTGATGTCGGGCCGTTCGCCGGACAGCGTGCAGGTGGCTTCGGTACCCCTGGTGGAGTGAGATATCCGCAAGGTGGTGGCTTGACTGACGCTGAGAGGGCCGCTCGTGAGCGGGTCCGGCTCCAGGCCGTGGCGTTCTTCGAGGGTGGAGAGAAGAACCGGGAGATCGCTGCCGCATTGCGGGTCTCGGAGCGGTCGGTGGAGCGCTGGCGGCGTCAGTGGCGCGAGGATGGCCTGGCCGGGGTGGCGTCGAAGGGGTCGCCTGGCCGGCCGCGCCTGTCGGACACGCAGATTGCGCGGCTGGAGCGGGAGTTGGAGCGCGGTCCGCTGGCACAGGGGTGGGCTGACCAGCGGTGGACGCTGGCCCGGGTGAAGACGCTGATTGGCCGCCTGTTCCACGTGTCGTACACGGTGGAGGGTACGTGGCGGTTGCTGCGGCGGCACGGCTGGTCCTGGCAGCAGCCCGCTCTGCGCGCGATCGAGCGTGACGACGATGCGGTGGAGCTGTGGCAGCGGGAGGTCTGGCCGCGGGTAAGAGCACCGCGGCGGTGAACAGCGCCTGGGTGGTCTTCGAGGATGAGGCCGGCCAGTCGATGACGCCGCCGCGTGCCAGGACCTGGGGCCGCCGGGGCTCCACCCCGGTTGTCCGGGTCCGCGGACGGGGCTCGGGCCGCGTCTCCATGGCGGGGATGACCTGCTACAGGCCCGGCGAGCGCTCCCGGCTGATCTACGCGATCCGCGAGTACCGGGGCCGCAAGGACGAACCGAAGGGCTTCGGCTGGAAGGACTACCGCGACCTGGTCCTCCGCGCTCACACCCAGCTCGGCGGCCCGATCGTCCTGGTCTGGGACAACCTGCGCATGCACCTGGTCGCGCCGCTGCGGGAGTTCTTCGAGGCCAATGCCGCATGGCTCACCGTGTTCCAGCTACCGACGTACGCCCCGGACCTCAACCCGCAGGAGGGTATCTGGTCGCTGGTCAAGCGTGACATCGGCAACCTCGCCGCTGCCGACCTCAGCCAGATCACCCGCGCGGTGAAGCGCAAACTGAAGATGCTGCAGTACCGGCCGGAGGTCATCGACGGCTGCCTCGTCGGCACCGGACTGGCCCTAGATATGTAAGCGTCTCGACTGCCTCCGGTCCCCGGGACCGATATTGGTCGAAGCCCAAAGCTGCTGGTCAGCTACGGTGGCGGCATGACTGACAGCCTGCCCAAGGACGTAGCCGACGTGCTTGATCTCGTCCTGAATCCGGACGAGCCTATTCACGTCGCCCTCCGACGGCAGGTGCCCCACCTCAGGGTGAAATCCCGCTGCGAGTGCGGGTGCGGCACTGCCTACTTCGACCTTGACGCCGGCACGGTAGAGCTCGCGCCGACGGGCCCCGGCACCGTCGTGGCTGCCGAGACACAGCTGTTCACCGAAACCGGCGAGTGCCCTGGAGAGGTCCTGGTCTTCGCGCAAGGCGGCTACCTCTCATGGCTGGAGGTCTGCTCTTGGAGCGATGACGTCGAGGTGAACCTCGCCGCAGCGCGGCGCTGGCTACAGCCACCGTCCTGAACCCGAGCTAACAACATCCGGCGAGCTTGGCTCCTGCCATCGCCGCCACGAACCGACCGACATCACAAGTTCAAGTTCAGTACCCCCACTGAGTCAGACGGAGGATCTTTTACGGGACAGCCCTTAAGCGGAATCGTGGGTTCGCACGGTTGGCTTGTATCTAGATGCTGGACGAAAGTACGCAGCATTAAGATGACCTTGACTCAACCTTGGCTCACCGCCACCCTTCCCTTGGGTGTCGACGCCTCATGGCGGCGCGGCAAGACGCCAAGCGAGCCTGCGTGCCGACTGAAATCGTGCACGTTGAGACCGTCCATCGAGTCCTGCACTACCTGGAGCCCGTAAATGCACAGTGAAACCGATGCAGTGGTCGGCATAGCGCGGTTGCTGTACTTGTCGGCGGAGGGTAGAACTTCCTGGGACCCAGCTGCCGTCGCGGACGAGGCTGACGTAGACATCGTTGAGGCTGAAGCAGCTTTGCAGCGATTGTTGAAACTTCGACTGCTATCTCCGATGCCAGGCTCGGCCAGCGGCTACTCAGTCACTAGTCCCGCTGCGGCCCTCGCCCGACTGGTGACTGCGGAGAATCAGCTGACGGACAATTTCCATAGATCGCTGCGCCAACAACAGGAACAGATCCAAACACTAATCAAAGATTTCCCCGTGGGGGCAGCCTCTCACAACGATGCAGCAATCGAACTTCTCCTAACCCCGGGGGAGGTTAACAGCTTCTTGGAAGCGCAACTTGAGAAGATTGAGAAGCAGGAACTCGCAATGCATCCAGGCGGGGTGCCTCCAGTGGAGCTCGTAGATGAGATGATTCTGCGAGATATTGGAGTTCTGGAATCCGGGGTAACAATTCAAGCTCTCTACTCCCGCCACCTACTGGAGATAGACCATCTTAGAGAGTACCTACTTGAAGCTGCACACCACGGCGTCGATATACGCCTCGCCCATTTTCTTCCGCAGCGGATGCTTCTGATCGATGACGGGTTGGCGATCGTGCAGCGTGACCCAGATGACTCATCGCTGGGTGCATTCGCGATACGGAGCATTGAGGTCGTCAGATCGCTGAAATCATTCTTCCACTACCACTGGTCCGGGGCAGTGCCAATTCAGCAGGTATCGACGGATTCGATACCAGAGAAACAAGCACTAACCCCGGACGAGTTGATAATCATCCGCATGCTAGCCCTAGGGGCTAAGGACGAGTCTATCGCCCGCCACCTGGGGGTATCGCCTCGTACATTGAGCCGCACTCTAGCGAAATTGCTAGAGCATTTGGGAGTGCAGACGCGCTTCCAGGCTGCAGTCAAGCTCACTCAGGCAGGGTTGATCGACTTCCCCCATGCGGCTGGATCTGCCGGGGCCTGATCTCCGGTTGCCATATCCTTGACCTCGTGGATGCCTTCTTCGTCGAACGGCGGGAACCATACGTACTGGATCCCCTTGCGCGAGGCGTACCTCATCTGCTTCGAGAGCTTGTCTGCTTGGTGGTAAAGCTCGGTATTGATTCCTCGGCTGCGTAGCTGCGCTGCCGTAGCCCTGGCCAGGGCGTACCTGGTTTCGTCGGGCACTGCTACCAACACCTGGCTTGGGGAGCTCGGGCCGGGCTTCACGATTCCTTCAGCCACCAGTTTCGCGAAGATTCGAGTCAACCCGATCGACATGCCGATGCCTGGAAGATTTCGCCGGATAAATGATCCAGCAAGGTCCTCATAGCGCCCACCTGAACAGATACTTCCATAGTTCGGCCAGTCTACGAATTTACCCTCATACACAGTTCCCGTGTAATAGTCGAGACCTCGAGCAATAGACAGGTCGGCGACAACACTCCCAGATGGCAGGTCGGAAAGTTCATCCATCACGAAGGAGAGCTCGTCGAGCCCTTCATCCAGCAGGGGTGAAGTGACGCCCAGCTTCCTGATCTCGTCGACAACAGAGGCATCGGTTCCACGGATCTGTGCAAGGTCCAGACACGCAGAAACCTGACGCGGCTCAAGGCTCAGCTCAGACGTCAGCAGCCCGGCTACCCCGTCGGCACCGATCTTGTCGATCTTGTCGGCAATGCGAATGACTGCCAAAGGATCACTGATGCCGAGACCTTCGTAGAACCCCTGAAGAACCTTGCGGTTGTTGATGTTGATTGTCCATGCCGGGAGTTCAAGTTCCGTGAGGATCTCGTGGATGATCCTCGGAAGTTCCGCATCGAAGTGCCTCGGGATCTGATCGACGTTGATGACATCGATATCACACTGAGTGAATTCACGGAACCGCCCCTCCTGCGGCCGCTCCCCGCGCCAGACTCGCTGAATCTGGTAGCGCTTAAACGGAAACGTTAGCGAGTTGAAGTGCTGAGCCACATAGCGCGCGAAAGGAACTGTGAGGTCAAAGTGCATGCCCAGCCTGGCTTCTGAAGCACCCCCATCATTCTGGACTCGGTGCAAGGTGTACACCTCGTTGGACGTGTCACCCTTAGACATTAGAACGTCCAGGACCTCCACCGAAGGTGTTTCCACCGAGCAAAACCCGTACCGTTCGAAGACATCACGAATGCGATCCAGCCATCGCTGTTCGACCATACGGACTTCGGGCAGCCACTCCGGGAAGCCACTGATAGGTGCGGGGCGAACTAGCCGCTGGTCGCTCATTGGTGACGCCTACTCTCTCGGGCGTGGTCAGGATAGGTGTTACGGATCATAGTCTTGGAGAGAAGAGCTGTAGGGCCGGTGTTCGCCAACTGGACAGTGGTGACGCAGAAGTTGCCCGCTGCATCGTCTCCCGCGGCGCTGCACTCCTCGATTGAGCGCCTTGAGAAGGCAATGACTTCGTCCCGGCACAGCTCTCCGACACGCCAACTCAGCTACGCCTAGCCGCCTTCGAGCCTACAGGTCACGTCAGAGTGACCACGCGCTAGAGCAGCACGGACGCATTGAGACCGGACGTGAGGTGCATCCGCACCTGCCCATTCGGGCCTGATCCTCGTCCGCATCCCCACTGTCCGGTTAGCCCTAGGGCAGGATGTTCGTCCCATTGAAGCGGAGGAGGAGCGCCAGGTCGCGAATATCGTCATGCTTGGTCGCCCAAAGAAGGAAGCGCTCGACTCCGAGGCCGAAGCCAGCCGTGCGCTGGGGATGCCGGTACTTCATCGTCGAGTACCACTCGTAGGCTTCGGCCTCCACATCGTGCAGTTCCAGCGCCCTGGCCAGGTCGCCGCCGTTGGCGTGCCGTTCGCCCGCTCCGACCGTTTCTCCGATACCAAAGAGGAGATCAGCAGCAAGCGCCTTGGACTCATCCTTCTCATCGAACGCTTGATAGAAGGGGACACTGAGGTGGTCAGGGTGCGTTACCCACACATACCCGCCGTACAGGTCCATGAGAGCGCGCTCGCCTGCTCGCGTGAGGCTACGGCACTGCGGTTCCAGCGACTTGACCAGCGCCGGATCCTCGCCCAGCTGCTCAACCGCCTGTTCGAACGTGATGCGCGGCAGGGGGCCCGAAGAGGCCAGCGCCTCGACGTGCTCAACTGAGCCGGCAACGCTAATGAGCGCATCCCGCCCGTACTCCAACAGTCCCGATGCCAGATGCCTCAGGTAGTCCTCGACTGCTTGGATGACATCGTCAAGGCCACCAATGATTTCGGCTTCACTGTGGAAGAACTGGCACAGGTGGGTCTCGTCCGCAGGCTCTCCGCGGAAAGAAGGCATGAGGTAGTAGGCACCGTCTGGCGTCAGCCGGCAGCCAAACTCGAGCATGAACTGCATCGAGTCCGCCAAGTAGGTAGGAACCCCTTCCAGGTTTACCTGGACAGGACTGCTATCGCTCCCGCGCCCCATGGGGCTAGAGATTGAACCAGTAGTGATGGGGAGGTGCAGAAAGCGTGCACCACGCCTTGTCCAAAAATCGGTTGTCCGATGAGCGATAATATCCTGGAGTTGAGTCAGGTTTCGATACCAAGGCGACTCAAGGACCGAAATGTAATGCTTCTCGGGGACCGTCCAAGAACGCGGCGCGGTGATCTCCGGCATCATTAATAGCTCCTTCATGCGAGGTGAAGATAGGAGAGAGTTCCCCTCGCTGTATCTGAGTACTTAGTCTGCTCAAGCCAACTCGAGCGTGTCTAGGTCCAGCCAATGCGAAGAGCGGCCATGTCCTAATACCGCCAAGGCTGCACCTGTTCTCATTATGTGAGACGAACTAACTCCCCCTGGATCTTTCGCCTCGACTGACAGCGGGCTAAGGTGTTTCCCTACCGGGATTAGCGAATCCCTGTTCCCTGTTTGAATCTGACGCCGAGTCGTCCGGAGGAGAGGCAACACCGTGCCGATCAAGGTAGGGGTGGTCGGCGTGGGGCCTGCTGCGCTCTATGCCGCCAGCAGCCTGAGGATCGCGGGTGGGTTCGAGGTCCACTCCGTGCTGGATCTCTCCGACGCAATCCGGGCGAAACCAGGCAGTCAGTACAGGTGCGACAACCTGATAGAACAGCGAGCTGTCGACTTGCTTGTGCTCTGTTCCGGTTCAGAGTTGCGAGTCGAGCTTGTGCGTGCCGCTCTAGCCAAAGGAATTGCAGTTCTCATAGAGGAACCGCCCCCTCTGTCATCTGCTGAGCTGGAAGAACTCATCGAGGCAGCAGAGGTTGGGGGCGCAGCAATCGGCACTCAAAGTTCCCTGAGAATGCTGCTCAGCGACAGCAACTTGGCGCTTGATAGCCTCGCGTGGACTGGAGATGCGTGTGGCTCAGTCACCGTCTCTGGATTCCTACCTAGCGAGGACTTCCGTGTCCGCTCCTGGAGCGCACTGGAGGGTCGCTGGAAGAGGCGAGCTGTTATTAGGTCGCTAGCGCCATACCTTGATCTCGCCATCAACCTGTTGGGGCGCCCAACCGGCGTTCACTTCTCTGACGCCGAACGAGGATCCGCAACTGGCACCATTCACTTCGAGTCTGGGGCTCAGCTAGCTCTGGCCAGTACGGTGAGTTCGTCTCTCGCAGTGGCGCGACTTGAAGTCATAGGCCTCCAGCAAGTTTTGACAGTCGACCACGAGGCGGTACGCGTGGAGACCGACTCGTCTACGTGGTCGATACCTACACCCAGCCCGCAGCAGTTTCGACAGCTTGTCTACGAGGACATGGCCCGTGCCATCCGGTCAGGTAGCCAGCCTTTGTATTGCGGTCTGGCACGGGGAGCTGGCCTTACTCAGGCGCTTGAGATGCTGCGTAGACAGCACTGAGAATGTGGACACCTTCCCATTAATGACAGCCTCACCTCTTGCCAAAGGCCCAAAGCTCCGGTGCCGCCATGAGATGCCCATTCAAGGCCTCACTATTCCGCTTAGACCTATTGGAGGAGAACGCGCATGAGGGATGCCGCCAGCACCCTTTTCACGTACCAATTGACCCATCAGATAGACGCAAATGGCGAGCTTATGCTCCGCCTTGCCGTCGCTAACCGAGGCGATGAGCCTGTTCGGTGCAATCTGCTGGAGATTCGCGTTCCGACAGGCCCGGGCGACAGCGACCTAACATACTATGAAGATCTCATGAGCTGGCACATGAGCGATAGCCGATGGTCCATAACGACCTATCACGCAGGGCCGTTCACCAGATTTATTTGCGAAACTGAATATGATTTCACCATTCCTCCGTCCTGTGATGAACTCGTCATCACTCTCGATAAGATCAGGCCCAATTGCTTCCCCATCGCCAACCCAATCGCGATTCAAGTCGTTGAGCGGACTGGCGACCCTCGGAGCGGCATCCGGGACAGGCACCTCGAACTCTCTGTTTCGAATCCAACGCACTCAGGCACTCCAGCGCTAGTGCGTTACTCAGGCTATTCAGGAGCAGGCTCATGGGTTTGCATTCCCAGAGACTCGAAGGATGGCAGTAGTGGGTAGAGCCCCATGATCCGTGTCGGCGATCCCGCTCGGCCCCCTTTCGCTGGGGGCACCTTGCAGCAGGGCTTAGTTAAGTTCCGTAGGTGTCGGGGTTGTCCGGCGCCCTGGGCATCTCGGTCCACGTCTCCGCGCCGCTTGGAAACCAGGGCCCTGCGATCCGTTGGACGCTGGAGATCTGCGCCGCGAAATCGGTGCGGATCTACCCGGGCATGACTTTCGGCAAGGTCGTCTTCCTCACTGCATTCGGCCAGGCCGACAGCTACCAGCAGCGGGCCGCGAAGTATGCGGCCGATACCGGCATCGACATCTCCCGCCTCAACGTCCATCTCGGGCCCCGGGACCTTTCGGCCATCCAGCAGATCCTGCCTGCTGGCGCGGCAGGCGCGCTACCCCGGCTCTCGGATGCCGAAGTGGTCGACCAGGGCGAGGTAGCGGCGCTGTCAATCCCGTAGCCAGAGCCAGTGTGGAGGGATGGCGGTGACGCCCTGGCCCGCGCCAGCAGGGCAGCCATGCCCCTTGCGGACGACGCCGTCCCGCTTGGGCGGCTCGATTCTGCACTTCAGACAGCGGCACCGTCACTTCGTGTTGCCTCCGAGTACGATTCGAGCGGCTCGAACCCCTGGCTGCGTATGAACTTCACGGCCTGATCTGGCGGAGTACTCCTGGACATGTGGGGCATCCAACCCGCAGGCACTGACAGCCCGGCCTCGTTGGCCCAGGCCGCCCAGGTCCGCAGAGGTGCCGACGGGCTCGTCAGCTGAGGGAGCGTACTATCCTCTGCCGTCAAATGCGCTTCAGGCCCCGCTCCATGCGCGGCAGTACTGGCAACGGAGGCGCCACGACGCCCATAGCGAGCAAGGGTCGGTCGCGCACAGAGGATCGCGGCCTTTGCCCTGAAGGTGGCTGCTGCCTCAGCCATTGGCGGCGGATGCGGGGAAGAAGCCGGCCCGGTCTGCCCCCGACCCGGCGAATCGGTAGGTGTGGGCCTGGGAGAGCACATCCGTTGGCGGGTCGCCGTTTTCGATGATGACGGCCTGCCCCGGGAAGCTGAGCATGTCCCGGTAGAAGTGATCCACCACGTTGGAGGTCAGGTCGACGTCCTCGCCGACAGGATCGCTGATGGGGTCCCGATAGGTGACTACCGGTGAGTCAAGCACGATGAACCCGGGGTGCGGGCGGGAGTTGCTGAGGCAGTAGCGGGCCAGCGCGGCTGTGAACGCCGAGTGCAGGACAGAACGCACGCCTTTGCCTCGGCTGGCCCGCAGGCGCCCTCCAGCGCGGATGTCCAGGGCGTACTGGTCGTACTCAGCGAACTGGACGGAGGGAACCTGCCAGGACTCCAGCGTGCTACGCAGGGTGTCGTCGAAGCCGGCGAGAATGCGGGTGGGTACGTACTCGGCAGGCCGGTGTTTGAGCCCGGCCCGCTCTCCGTCCAGTCGGGACCGGCGTTCTTCCAGTTCGTCGATTCGCGCGTGGAGTTCAAGGTTGCGTTCGATGGCCGATCTGGCCTTGAGGTTCTCCTCCATGCGTTCCCGCATGGGCGCCATGAGCTGTACCGTCGACGCGATCTCCACGTCCAGGACGGCGGTATTGCCGATCAATGTCGCGCGTCGGCCCGTGAGTTCAGCGAATTGGACGCGCAGGTCCTCGATCGTGGGGAGAAGGTCGGCGAGCAGGGCACTGGTCTTGGCGGATTCGCTCTGCACTGCAATGTGTAGCTGGGTGGTCTCCTGCTCCCCGTGGCCGGGGTGCTGGTGTTCGGGCTCCGCACCGCAGAATACGCAGGTACCCACACGGAAGTAACCCAGCAGACTTCCCGCCTCGGTCACCATCTCCAGGCGTTCGAGGTCGGAGCGGTACTGCTGTTCCAGCAGCAGGAACCGGTGCACGAGATCGCTGACCTCCGCCAGGCGTGTTTCCAGGGCGGCCAGTTCCTCGGTGTCGCGCATGCGGGCAGTGACGGCGGCCAGGTGGCGGTCAGTGATGGCCCGCAAGGTGGTGGAGTGCTCGTCGATGGAGGCTTGCAGCCGCACCTGGCGGTCCCGGAGTTCCCTGACGTTCTCACTGGTGGTCAGTTTGGCGTGCAGGTCGAGAATGATCTGATCGAGCAGGGTGATCTTGCCCTTTTGGACGCGCCGCTCACCCGCGTTCAGCCCGGTCTCGATATGCAGGTCGTCATCCCCGGTCAGCAGCAGCCGCATTACGGAGGCCGCCGTGGTCTTCCGGCTGGCGGCGGCCGAGGGCAGGACCGGGGACAGGGGAGCGACCATGCGGGTCTCGGGGACCACGGACAGGTGTACGAGGTCGCTCAGTGCCAGGGCCCGGGTGGCGCCAGCTTCATTCTTACGGATCCTCAGCTCGGGCAGCGTCATCTGGCCCAGCAGGTACAGCGACAGGCTGTTCTTGCTGCGTGCCGTGTGACCGGCGGTGACCTGGCCGTCCGGCGGCCGCGTGATCAGAGACCGGAAGTCTCCGTGATGGATGAAGACAGGGTTGGTGCGCGGGGCGCGGAGCAGTGTGATCGCGGTGCCGTCCGGCAGGCCCAGGCCCAGCAGGATCTGGCTGTAACCCTCTGCTTCCGGAACCAGAGTCAGCTCGGCACCGCCGAGCATGTAATCGATGGACTCGGCTATGAACGACTTGCCGGTGTCGGAGGCGCCGTAGATCACCGTCAGCGCGGGGTCGAACTCCACACTTGCCGTGGTCTTTCCGGACCCGGCAAAGGTCAGGTGGAGCAGGCGTAGGTCATTCATAGCCTGCCTCTGTCTGCCTGAACGGTGCGGACGCACGGCTGATGATCTGCTGCGTCGCGCCGCGGGCGTCTGCCTTCAGCGGATAATGGTGTACTACCCACTCGGCGCGCTCACGCAGCGACTCGGCGTAGGGCGCTTCGAGGACGTCGATGAACACCGGTCCCCGATCGGTGGCCACGTACATCAGACCGTCTTGCTGGTCCACCACACCGGCCAGGCCGGCCCGGATCAGGACCAGCAGCGCCTGTTCCAACACGGACCGCTTCATGCCGAGTTCGCTGCCGCGAGTCGGCAAACTGGGGTGCAGGCTCGGCGGGCCGTTGAACTCTCCGCTGTGCAAGAGGACATGATCGAGAGCGACGAGTTGCGCAAGGTCCAATGGCTCAGGGTGGCTCTCGGCCAAGAGCGCGAGGGCGCGCACCCCGACTTCGAGTGGGCTGTTGAGCGGGTTCACGTGTCCCCCTCCCGGCACCGGTTCAGACGGTCCTCGTTCGTCCCCGACCTCTAGCGGTCTGTTCAGCGGCTTCACGTGTCCCCCTTCCGGCACCAGATCAGACGGTCCTCGTTCGCCAAGTGATGGCATACCCCTTTACGGGCCTTTGTTTCCACGAAGGGCGTCAGGATCGTCGGGGTGAGCTGAACAGTCCCGGCGACGCTGGTGACGGCGCCGACGCGCTCCCAGCCGTCGGGATAGGAGCGCCCCGCCACCTCCACGACGATGTCGTACACGTCCTCCAACACTCGGTCGAAGTAGGCCGGTGTCGTTGCATCGCGGGCGAACACGCGCAGCGACTCGGCCGCGTAGAAGGCCTCGCGCTGCCGCTTCAGGTGATCGTCCGCGTCGGCCACCTCAGCAACCTGCTCCAGACTGCTGATCGCAGCGGGGAAGCGTTCCCGGTAGACATCCAGCAGGTGCTGGACGTAGCGGGTTTCCCGCTCACCGTGCTGCGCAGGAGGGACCAGCGCCTCAGGGCCGCGGTCGAGTGGGGCGAAGGGGAAGCGGCCGGCCCAGTGAGCGGTTGTCTTGTGCAGCGCCAGCATCTCGTCGAGGTCGACACACTCGAAGATGGCGAAATCGGTGACCGCGGCGAGGTCCGACACCTTCTGCCGGTGGCCGGCATCAAGGTCTGCCACGACCTTGTCCCGGGTCGTGACCAATTCCCCCAGGAATTTGTCCCGGCAACCGGTGGGAGTGGCGAACAGCCGAGGCAGACTGCGCGAGATCTTCGGTGCTACGAAGACGTACCGAGACGGGACGGTGAAGTGCCCGGCCGCGGCGGCCACGAACATCTTGCGGATCTCCTGGGCTGCGGTCGCCCAGGTCACCGCGGCGGCATACCGCTTGCACTGGTAATTGTGCCACTCACCCTCCAGCCGCTGCGGCGACAGGTAGCCGGCCACGTCGATGCCGTGGTCGCCAGCGCCGCCGTGTCGCTCGACGAGGGTGTACTTCCCCTCGAGTGCCGGAACCCACTCCTTGACGAACTCCTCGAACTCGTCCGGGTCATAGAACGGGACGAGTTGCTTCGGCGACGGCATCGGTGCCATGCGCGTCGTGGGCGGCAGGACGGTCAGGGGCGGGGGCAGCGGCTCCCCCGGACCTGTCCCAGCGCGTGGAACTTCCGACACCCCATCCCCCCGTTCTGTGTGCTGCCCTCACTGGTATCACTCCCAAGTACCCTCTATCCAACGCAGTTTCAGGCCACACATGATCCGCGCGAGCGATCCTCGAGGCAGCCGGACCTGACAGCGTCTGTGGGCGGATGGCGAACATTGATGTCGGGCCACGTCTCGACCTCCTCCACCGACGGTGTGCCTGCTCGACCCGATGCCGCCGGCACGGGTGTTCTGCCCCGCTGATGCTCTCTGCGACGGGATCGCCGCAGGAGGGCTGAGCGCGAGGGCCGTGTCCTCAGAGACCGGACACCGCAGGATTGTCGGGGTGCTGATGGATCCAGTCCAGGCCCGCGGGGTCGAGATGGTGACGGGCGCGGGTGACGGCCACGTAGGCCAGGCGGGCTTCCGACTCGTTGACGGGCCCGGGAACGGGTTTGCCTGCGGCGTCGACTTCGTCAGTGTCGGCGGGCGGGGTGAAGTCCGGGGCGATGCGCACGTGGGCCCATTCGCGGCCCTTGGCTTTGTGGGCGGTGGAGACGGTGACCTGGGCCCTGTCCTCGGGGACGAGACGGTCGACGGCCTGGAGGATGGCGTCAGGTCCGTGTTCGTCGACCAGATTGGCGAAGGGCTGCAGATCGGCGCCGGCAGGGTCGAGTTCGGCGTAGTCGCGCAGTTCCGTCCACGTGGTGAACAGCACGAGTTCGGGGTGATGGGTGCGTCGCCCCTGGATGAGGTCGCGAGCAGCCTGGGCAAGCGCGCGCAGGGCGCCTCCGCCACCGGCGAGCGCTGTTGTCGTGCCGGCATCGAGGAGGGTGAGGATTTCTGTGACGGCTCCGACGTTGGTGCGGCACAGGACCGCATCCGGGCGGCTCTTGTGGGACCCAACGGTGGTGGGGATGTCGGGGGTTCCAGTGAGTTGGATGGGGGAGCCGCTGAGGGTGAGCCAGCGGTTGGCTTCGGCGGCGAGCTTGGGGCCGAAGCGGAAAGAGCAGGTGAGGGTGAGGTGGTGGCCGGTGAAGCCGGTCATGACGTCGTGGGCTCCTCGCCAGCCGTAGATGGCCTGGGCGGAGTCACCGACCATGACGATCTGGGTGCGGTCCCTCTGGGCCAGGACGACCTGCTCCAGGACGGGGTTTGTGTCCTGCGCCTCGTCCAGCAGCAGGAAGTCCCCGAGCAGGACGGGGCCAGTCAGGGCCCACATCTTCAGGTAATGGTCGTGCTCGAAACGCACCGTCCCCGCATTGGGGCTCTGCAAGTCGTCCCAGGCTTTCGCGGCGTACGGCAGCAGAAGGTCGGCGAGTTCCGCGTGGGCGTCGTCGCCGTCGATGCCGCGCAGACGGGGGACGTGATGCTGGGCGAGTTCGGTGTCGGCGGACTGGCAGTACCGGGTCACGGTCCGCAGCACCGTGTTCGAGAGGGTGGCGGGCATGAGGTCGCGACCCTGGACGTGGGCGGGGGTGTTCAGGCCCAGGTCTTGGCCGACTCTCCAGCCGGGCCTGCGAGGGCTGTTGAGGCGGTCGCGGTAGCGGTGTCCTAGGGCGGCATACGCCAGCGAATGGGCGGTCTTGCACTGCACCGAGGCGGGGAAGCGGTCAGCGGCATCCAGAGCGATAGCGCGGTTGAAAGCGAGGTAGCGGCCCCGACGGGAGGCCATCTGCTCGGCGAGGAAGGCGAGGGTGGTTGTTTTACCCGTGCCGGCACCGGCCTGAATGACGAGATGGTCGGATTTGGTGAACGCCTCCAGGGCGGCGGCCTGTTCGTCAGTCGGTGAGAAGGACATGTGAGGGGGGTCTCCGGAATCTGAAGGCTTCCACACCGCTCTGGGTTGGCGAGGGAGGGCCTGCATTCGTGTGGAAGGTGCCGGAGTGAAAAGTGCCAGCAGACACGCCCGCCGCCCATGACCCCACCGCCCGGGCCCACCGATCGAGTGGCAGAAAAGGAACGGATGTGCGCCTCTCGGGCGGGTCCGCGATGAGCCAGTCCCCTTCGGGTGACCAGCTGGTCGGGGAGTTCAGTGCTCAGCGCGTGGGGGCTCGTGACCGGCGCAGAGCGGGTCGAGGAGTTCGCCCAGCGGGATGCTGAAGGCGTGAGCGAGGGCATGCCAGGTGCCCAGGGTTCCGATCGTACGGCCCTGCTCGATCTCGATGAGGGTGCGGCGGGACAGGCCGCTACGGGCGGCGAGCTGGTCATAGCTCCATCCGCGATCCGCCCGCAGACGGGCGAGGAACTGCCGCAGCGCCATCGGGTCGGGCTCTGGCGGCAGGGAGATCGTCACCTGCCCATCCGACGGTGCAGGACACTGCCCTGACAGTGCAGACCTCTGCCCTATTTGTGGGCATACGAAGGTATCTCCGGCAGGGCACAGGTCTGCACTACGGTGTCCGCGCCCGACGTCCCCGTATGAGGTGCGCTGGGAGCAGTCCCGTCTCGGCTTGGAGGGAACCGATGGCTACCCCGCCCTCGCGTGTGTGGAGCGTCACGATCAGCAGCCCCACCGGGCGGCCAGCGCTGACCTGCAGTGCCTGTCGCTCGCCCACTCCGCTCACAGGGGCCAACGGGGCATCAGGGGTCCGCCGGCATCTTGCACTGCACCTGGCCGAGTCCCAACTGCCAGTTCACCTACGGATCTGCCAATGCCGCGAGAGGTCTTGCGCATGGCACCGGCGGCAGGGGCCGTGCTCGGGCTCTCTACGGCTCCTGCTCATTCGGGCGGACCACGGCCGCACCTGGCACCTGGCAGACGCCTGCAGCGCCTGCGCCGCTGCAATCCCCCAGGCCGCTACCGTCCCGGAGCCCCCGATACGCATCACTGCCGCCTTCGACATGCCAGCCACCATTAGCTGCGTCACGACGGATGCCCTAAGCGAGCACGGTGAGTGGGTCGAAGTGCAATGAGACCCGTCCCTTGCCCTGACCGCGCACGCTTCGGGGTGGCTGCTGTACGCGAAATAGTGCCGCGCGTCGTCGAGTTTGCCCCGGGGCCAACTGCCGCCCGGCCTGGCACCCATGTGACTCAGGCACTCAGGAATGCTCGAACAGCAGCAACTGTCCGCGATCCCAGCCGTCCGACTCCCGGGCGACGTCTGCCCAGACCCGTGCCCGCACTCCGTCCGCTCCGGGAATGCGCCAGAGATGGCCGACTCCCGATGACTGCCACATGTCCGCGATCGCCTGGGCCGCTGTCCGAACTGTCGCTTCGTCCAGGGCTGTCATCTCCACACAAAGGAGGCCGGGCCTGCCCAGAGCCTGTGCGATCTGTTGCCTAGTCATCGTCGCCATGAGGGCAGCGACGATCCGATGTGCGGGCCCGGTTCCGCCCTGACCGGCAAACCACCCCCGAGGGTGTACCCGCCGACCGGACTGAGGCCTTCACGCTTGCCGGATCCGGAGCAAGCGCGTCGCCGGCATGGCGGTCGGCGTCTCAAACCGGCCGATCGAAGCCATCGGCGGACTCCTTGAACACCCGCGGGGCCCCGCCCTCGGGCCGACACCCCAGCAACTGAACTACCAGTGGGTTGCTCGAAGCCAGCGGGTCCAGGCCGCAGTTGCACCTCGAACTGTGAGCAGGTGCCTTTAAATTGGCTCGAAGTCCAAGCTCTGACTTCCCCAATCGGAGAGCTTGTCGATCAATCTGGAGGTGTCGGGGTCGATGTCGTCACCAAGTCGCACGGAGCGCATAGTCGCAGTGAGCACCTCCACCAGATCATTGTCGCAAAGCTCCGAGGCCAGAGAGCGAAGGGCGCGGAGCCTAGGAATTGGGTTCCCGATGCCACCGGTTTGTGCCAGGAAAACTTGATAAGCCGCCCACCGGCGAAATCTGTCCGGAGTCATATATGATTCTCCGTCATATTCCCAATGATGCAGCAAGCGAACAATGGCGATTCCGAATTGATCACCGTCCACATCTCCCTTGGAGAACGACCTCATCGGCGCTACGGGCCCGGTGAATACATGGACCTCCGATGCAATCTCGGCCACCAAGGTGAGATGCTGGATCTCGTAAGGAATCAGACTGGCGATTCTGCCGGCGAGAATGGTGAGTGTGCCGGGTCCAGGGGGCGTCAGGGCGATGATCCAATGATCATCCTCTTCTGCCACGGTGGCATTTTCGCAACCCTGCAGGATGAGGCCGATCACGGACATTTCGGCTGGTGAAATTCCGAGCGTCTTGTAGAAGTCGGCGTCATGAGTGGATACGCCGGACTCGGCCAGCGCTGCTTGCAATCCCACTATGCAGCCCATCGCGCTTTCGTACGCTGTCAGGATCTGATCAATGAGTTCGTGCCAATTCAGCTGTCCGGAACCGCTGCGTGTCTCGAACTCGATTCCATCATCCGCATAGCGCACCATGCGATGCGCTTGCGCCGTTCTGATGTCGAGGTTGAATCCTTGGACCAAGTGCTCTAGGTCGGCGTGGGCGCGCGTGGCACGCAGTAGGCCAGTCGCATCGTCCTGACGTAGCTTGTCGTAAGAACGCGACTTGCGGCCGGTCCCTGCGAGAAGCGCAATGGCCACCAGCTGGCCCGGGCCCTCCACCAAGCTTGCGGCGATGTCCACCATAGCGCGACCAACCTGGCGCGTAATTGATGAACCATTGATCACGTGCGTGGCTTGAGCTGAAGCGTCATACAGCTCAAGCAAGCTCTCTCGCAGATCCGGCAGGAAGTCCTGAGAGGATGCGAGCACCGACAGGAGCGAGGGGTCCTGGGTAAACAGCGAGTAGGTCGATGAGACAATATGACGGAAACGCTGTCGGTCACCATGAATGTGCGCGGCGACATCTTGCAGCACGAACTGCAGTCCGGCCACCCCGCTCGAAGTCATGGGCGCCTGGAGGATCGTTCGGAGGGATTCGTCGGCCGCGGAAGAGAGCGTCGTAAGATCCGAGGCGTTGCATTCAATTTGAGCTTGAAGAATCAGAACTGTCAATTTTTCGTCAATTTTATCAGAAATGATCAACGCTCCGAGCAGCTCGCTGAGGCCTCCCAAACCCGCAATCTCAAGCGTGGCGGCATCCAGTTGATCCTGTGCATGGCCTGCCTTCTTCTGGGCTTCCAGTGGCGTCGCAGAACACAGGGCTTGCAAGTAGCAGCGGGCCATCTCGATCAGGCGTGCTACGCATCGATCAGTATATTCAATAATGCGAGCCCAAGGCCGCAGCCGAGGTGTTGCCGAAATCAGAGCTCTCTCGCATGCGATATCACTTATCGCGGAAAGAAGCTGCTCCTCGCAGTCGCTTCCTTCGGAAGTCACCGACTTCAATGCTTGAAAGAATCTTGAAAGCCACCCATCCAGGCGTTCGAAAATTTGGGAACAGTCATCCAGGGTGAAAGTTTCCACGAGTGGCACAGGTGTTGGCTGGTCAATAAGGAGCATCGCCCCTTTGGCGACGGCAATTCTCGACAATGTGCGGTGATCGATCTCCCATGGTGCTGGTCGCGCCTCGCAGTCCGGGCATCGAACGCCGCGAACCCGTGAAATGCCGCACCCACGGCAGTCGATCAAGTCGAATGACAGGTTGAATTCATTGCGGGAGGTACTCATAAGACTCTCCTGGGCTGCTGCGGGTCTGGCACTGGCACAGAACAACGGAGACCAGGTTCAGTATCGCCCCGCGCGGGTCACGGCTGTACCGAAAATCCTCCGAGTGCTCGTAGTGCCGCTCTCTGTGGAGGCAGCACACCGGCAACTCGGAGGAGCCGGGTTTCTGGATCCCTGTAGACCGGGCCCAAGAACGAACACCGTCTGCAAGCTCGGAGGCAGATCATTTGTGGAGACGGCCCCTTGCCGCCTTCGGGCCTCGTTCGTGGAAGAGTGCTTGGCCCTCCGGCCGTACCTGTTCTCAGCCGGCCGTGGACTGGTGGGCACGCATGTTGAGGTGTCGCGTGTTCGCGAGCCGCTCAACGCACCGAGCACGGTGAGTGATTGCTTGGGGATCGTGGCAGCCGCGCGCAATTGCCACAGCCAGCGGTCGAGGAACTCGGACCAGATGAACCCGTTGTAGCCGTCGAAGGCAGGTGGATCGATCTTCTTGAGTATGTCAGCGAGCAGGCTGAACTCGGCGAGGGCTTCGTCCTCACGGTCATCCGGGTCGCTGAGGATCTCGGACCCACTGACGTGCAGGCCGTAGTGGTGCAGGGTCCGCAGCCACAGGTCGATGCAGGAGTTGGCGAACCACGCCTAGCTTTGCGGAAGGACGTAGCGGACCGTGCCTGTCTCGGGTTCGACGCCGAACGACCGTTCCAGGCCGGGCACGAGGTTGCCATGGCGGTTCTGGGTGAGGCGGTAGAGCGACCTGTCATCTGACGTCTGGAGTGCCGGAACCGCTTCCACCTGGAGCGATCTCCGGAACGAACATCAACTTACGAACCGCCCACTAATGCCTCCACGCGGAGGATGCCCCTGCCGACAAGGGGGTCCATGCACCAAAGACCATCTTTGTGGCCCGCTACTTGCAACTGCGGGACCTGCAGCGGAAGGTCGAGGAGGGCCTGAACGTGATGGAGTCCTCCAA
Source organism: Streptomyces beijiangensis (assembly GCF_017315755.1). Taxonomy (GTDB): domain Bacteria; phylum Actinomycetota; class Actinomycetes; order Streptomycetales; family Streptomycetaceae; genus Streptomyces; species Streptomyces beijiangensis. Next base: position 9,979 of record NZ_JAFLRJ010000128.1, on the reverse strand, counting down.
CGGCGCCAACTCCGTGATCGCCTACGGCAAGGGGTGGGGGCCCACCAGTTCCGGCCCTGACTGGCACCTCTGCCCCGACCAAGTTGACGGAGCCGGCAGTAGCAAGGGCGGCTCGGCATATCGCGGCCGGCGCAGAATCGGGCAGGAACCGGCGGCGGTTTAGTCCTGGGCTCCACCCCACCGGCCGCAGCCGACCGCGGGATCCTCTGGCTCGCGGGGCGCTCAGAAGGACGGCAGGTCACTATCCTCCGAGGGCGCTTCGCTGGCTCGCCAGCGGGGACGACTCAGCGCCCTCGGTGCCGGGGGGCGTCCGACGTCATCGAGGTTGCTCCCTGGGGTACTGCCGGTCTTCGCTCCCGGCCACGGGGTGCAGGCGGTGGGGTGACCGGGAATTGATGTAGGCGGGGCCCTGGTAGGGCAAGGACACCAAGCCGGTGCGTAGGGCCTCGCGTACGTGCGCGGTGTCGTGGTGGAACGGCCCGAACACCAGGGAGGTTCCGTACAACTGATGCCCGTGGTCCATGAGGTGGGCGAACGGATCTCCAAAGAGCGGCTGTTTGAGTTTCAGCCACTGCACCGTCCGTTGCGGGCGGTACCCATGCGCCGACAGCCGCTGGGCCACGTGTGCCGCGCCGGCCATCCGCAGCGGGTCGGTCCACAGCGGTGACAGTTCCGGCTCGCCCTGGGGCCAGCCGGCATCGTTGTACTCGAAGTGGAGTACAGGCCGGAGTTCCGCCTGGGCCCTGGACAGCATGTCGGGGGCGAGGCGCTGGGCGGCGATGGCGGTGAGCGAGGCGAACTCCGTCTCCTGGGCGGACTCCTCCGGGGTCCCGTACAGCCAGCGCAGCAGCCGTTTCTGCCCCTGCAAGGCGTGTCTGTCGGCGAGTGGGACTGTCTCGTCCTGGTCCAGGCGTCCACGGCACACGGTGGCGTTGTCGCCTTCCGGATGCGGGGTGCTGCGATCGAGGGAGGGGACGGATTGTCGCCACCGCAGCGGGCATACACGGCTGTCCCGGCCCCACGACAGTCCGCTCTGTACTCGCTTGCACCGTGGGCAGGAGTTGCGCAGATACACCCGGTGATCCAGGCAGACGAAGCTCCACGGCAGCTTCCAGTCCAGCCGCCACTGGCCGTCCCGGGCGAGGCACTTGGGGCAGAAGTTGGAGTGGCGGCGAAGAACCCACGCTCCGGCAGCCCATGCGGTCAGGTCTCCTCCATGCCGGAAGGGCGGGGGCGGGAGGTTGGGCAGGGCAGTGGCGGCAAACCGCGACAGCAGCATGCCGCCGATGGTTTCCACCGGTACGCCTGCCGCTACGGAGAGCGCGTCCAGGGACGAGGAGGCAAGGCCCAGGCCTGCCGTCGTCGGGCGCATCTCTCCTTGGGCCGTGAGCCCCAGACAGGCGAGGAGGTCCGGCTGGCGTATTTCGTAGAGGAGACCGATCCGGTTGATCCAGCTGGACAGTGACTCCCGTTCGCCGGGCAAGGGAACAGTCGGTAGCCGACGCGGCGCCCCGACCTGCGGGGCAGGCGGGTAGACGCCTGGGTCCGGCATGAACACGAGCCTTTACCGGTGGTCTGGACCCATGTCCTGGAACAGCTCAGAGGGCGTGACGCCCAGGGCCTTGGCCAGGGCCGGGATGCGGTCGACGGAGACGCTGTGGACGGAAGCCTCGACCTCCGCGTAGAAGGACCGGTCCATACCCGCAGCGGCCGCCACAGCGGTCTGGGTCATCCCCGCACGTGTACGCAGAGCCCGCAGACGCCGCCCGAAGGCCAGCCGCTGGGCCGGGACACCCGTACTGGAATCACTGTTCGCCACAGACGGAACCGTAGTACGGTTCCACGTTTGTAGGAGATCTCCTACAAAGCGGAGTCGGAGGAGGGGCCGGTGGGTAACCGAGGGCTGCCGCGTCGGCTTCCGGCGGTCCCCGTTCCCGTCGACGGCGAGTCGTTTCCGTCCTGGCTCAACCGTGCGGCTGCCGACTGGCAGATCGCCCCTGGCCAGGCCGCCCAGGCGCTGGGCCTGGAGTGTCACCCGAGCTACTCGGGAGTCAGGGCGCTGCGGTTCGGCGCCGCGCTCACGCCGCGAAGCCTTCAGAGCATCACAGCAGCCACCGGCCTGGAGGCGCAGGTGATCCAGGCGATGCAGCTGTCGCGGTATGCGGGCACCGTGCTGGACTTCACCGGGCGCGAGGAGCCGGGACAGCGGGAAGAGAGCTACGCCCGGCTCCGCAACCGCGAGTGGGCGCTGTTCACCTCCAGCCGTGCGTGCCCCAAATGCCTGGCCAGCGTTCCGGTATGGCCGCTGTGGTGGCGCCTGGGGATGGCCGCCGTGTGCCCTGAGCACCGAGTCCTGCTGGTGGACACCTGCGGGCAGTGCCACGCGCGTCTCGGCTCCGGCTACACCGGTCATCCCCGCGGCTTGACCACCCGAAGTCAGATACTCGACCTGGACCTGTGCAACAACCGGCGCCCCGCGAGCCGGAGACGCAAGGCCGGATTATGCGGCCAGAGGCTGGCTACGCTGCCCACCGTGCCGGTGTCGGCCGAGCTCGCCGATCTGCAGCAGCGCATCCTCGTCATCGCCGGCGGCGGCCCCGCCCAGGTGGCAGGCACCCCGGTGGCTCCGGCGGAGTTCTTCGCGGCCCTGCGGTTCTTCGCCGCAATGGTGCGGCTGGTGGCTACCGCCGAGGAGATCGCCATATGCGCTGCCCTGCCCCACACGGCGGCGGCAGTGTTCACGGCTGACCAGCAAGAGCGGCAGCGCGCCAGCCGGGGCGGCGGCCGCAGTCAGCTGCAGGCCAGTCCGCCCAGCGCCGCGCACGCCGCCGCCGTACTCGCCCTGAGCGCCCCAGCACTCTTCGCCCCCGACCGCAGCACCTGCCAGAGCGCCCTGGCCACCTGGATGGATCGCGCCGTCGCCCTGCGCCGTACGCCTGGCAAGAGTGACCCGCTGCGCCCCATACCCCGCCCTGCCTGTCTGGAGCCCCTGGTACGTGCTGCTGTCCGGCCTGCCTCCCGTGTCGCGGGAGTCCTCACGAGGCGCCCCCAGCCTTCACCCTCGTTCACCGCCGCACACTTGCCCCACCTTGCAGACGCCGGCGATTACACGGCACTGATCGCCCGGCATCTGCCCGGCACGGCTGAGACGAGCGGACGGCGTCTGGCGGCGCTGGCTCTGGCCCGGCTCGCGGGCGCCGCCAGCTGGCGGGGGGCCGGCACCGCGCTGGACATGGATCCCTTCAAAGCCGCCCGTGCCACGAACACGCTCGTCCAGCGCATCAACGACGCGGGCGGCTTCTGGCGGGACATCGAACAACTCGGGGCCCGCGCTATCGAACGCGGCCTGATCGACTATGCCGCTCGGCGCCGGACGCTGGCCGACCTGACCGCTGTTCCCCACGCCGTGCTGTTCGAGGTGTGTCACCCGCTGGGGTGCGACGTCACCGCGCAGCGCTGCCGCCACGCCGCCGCCTGGATCTGGCAGCACTTCACCGGCGGTGACGTCCGCGAAGCCCCCGCCTACGCGCCGGGGCTGTGGGCATCTGCCGGGAGGTCTTCCGTCCGAGAGGGCGGACGGCGCTTTGCCACCTGGCTTCCGGCCCCCGTCGCCCGCCAACTGACCGCTTACGGAGAGTCCCTGCTCGACGCAGCTACCCCAGGAAGGAAGGGGGCATGAGCCCGCGACGGTCCCGGACACTGCGGCCTTTACGGCATGCGTTTCACCAGCTGGACATCGTGTACTACGACGCAGGCGGCCTCGAACGGCTCCTGCCCGTCGAGAAGGCCCGCGAGGTGCGCTTTGAGACCTGCCGGCCGGCCCGCGACTTCCCCACCTACGAGGGGCAGGACCACACTCCCGGCTCGTACTGGGCAGCTAGCAGCGACACAGTCCTGGACTACGAGAGTTTCCTGGAGGCCCGCTGGATGAAGCTTCTCGACTTCGACGCGAAGATCGCCTGCTTCGCGGCCCAGCCCTTCGTCTTCGAGGGTGTCGACGCCGACGGGCCCTGGACTCACTATCCGGACCTGTTCGTCCGCCGCAGTGACGGCTCCGTGCTGCTGCTGGACGTCAAGAACCCCGAACAGCTCGACAAGCCCAAGGTCCAGCTCAAGGCCCGCCGTACGGCGACCGCCTGCCAAGAGCTCGGCTGGGACTACCAGATGGTCGGCGAACCGGATCCGCAGCTGTGGGCCACCGTCGAATGGCTCGCCGGCTACCGCCGACCGCTGAACGCCACAGCCCCCCTCGTGGACCTCCTGCTCTTCCGTGCCCAGCACCCGGTCAGCATCGCCGAGCTGCTCTCCATCTGGCCCGAGCCGGACATTGAACGGGCTGTCACCTACCACCTCATGTGGCATCACCGTCTGCTGTTCGATCTCACCCGTCCGTTGCGCGACCACACCAAGGTGTGGGCCGCCCCCGTCCCGGAGCGCGCCTGATGGACCAGCGTCACCGCATCGCAGTCGAAGACTGGATCGATTTCGAGGAAGAGCAGCACCAGGTCACCGGCATCACCGGCGCCCTGATCCGTCTGCGGTCGATCTCCGGACACCATCAGACGATCTTGCTCAGCGTCCTGTTGACCGACTCCTCCTTCCGTACCCTGACCGCGCCGCCAGCCGCCTCCGACAACGGCACCGCGGGCCTGGACCCCGGCGGCGTGCTGGCGTCGCTGACGAACAAGCAGGCCCGCGACGACGCCCTGGAACTCGAAGCCCACCTGTACGAGGCCACCACCGGCTACCGCTCAGGAACTTCCTTCGACAAGGAGCCCGGTGAGCCCCGCCCCAAGTACCAGCCCGACCTCCTGCTCTCCGAGCGAGTCGTGGCCAAGGCAGCCGAGCTGAGCCTGACCGAGCGCCGCATCTGGCAGCTGCTCGAGCAATGGGAGGAGAAGGGGCTGTGGGCGCTGGTCGATGGCCGCAAGGCACGCCTGAAGAACCCGTTGCGCAACATCGACGAGCGTGTGATCATCGCGATCCGCGAGCAGGCCGCCGCCGAACGCCGCGACAGTTCCTCCAGCGTCTCCACCCGCTTCAGGCGCCGCACCCAGAACCGGCTTGATGCGGACTACGGCTCCGGCACCGTAGATCTACCCAAGCCGGACACCTTCCGCCGGGTGGTCAAACTCCTCCTCCACCACAGCCCCTCCGACCCCGCTTACCAGCGGATCTCGGACGCCAACCAGCCCGACCGCACCTTCGGCAACGTCATCGCCCACCGGCCCGGCCAGGTCGTCATGCTCGACACCACCCCGCTCGACGTCCTGGCCTACGACCCCGCGATGAACGACACCTACAACGTCGAACTCACCGTCGCCATCGACGTCGCCACCCGCTCTGTCCTCGCCTGGCGCCTTACCCCGCTCGGCACCAAGGCCATCGACATCGGCCTGCTGCTGGCGGACGTCATGACGCCCGAACCGATGCGCCCCGAGTGGGCCGACGCCCTGCGCTACCAGATGCTGCGCATCCCGTACGAGCGTCACCTCAGCGTCGACGAGCGTCTCGCCGAAGCAGCCGCCCGGCCCGTCATCTACCCCGAGACCCTGCTCTACGACCAGGGCAAGCCCTACAAGTCCGACGTCGTGAAGCGTGCCTGCCGTAAATGGCGGATCGACATGCAGGACGCCCGCAAGTTGAAGCCCACCGACAAACCCCAAGTGGAGCGCCTGTTCGGGACAATCCGGGAACAGTTCTCCATGCACCTCGCCGGGTACAAGGGCTTCAACGTCGCCCACCGAGGCAAGCACGTCGAAGAACAGGCCCGCTGGACTCTGGACGAGATCGCCGAGTTCTTCGCCGAGTACGTCATCGCGGTCTACCAGAACCAGCACCACAGGGGCCTGACCCTGCAGGGCTTTCCTGACCTGCACGTCTCGCCCAACGAGGCGTACGCCATGGCGCTGGGAGCGGCCGGCTACGTCGACTGCCCCCGCGACCCCAAGATGTACTACGAGCTGCTGCCCATCGCGGATGACGGCCGCGTCATCAACCCCTACGGGGTTGAGCTCAACCACCTGATCTACAACGCGGACATCCTGTACAAGTTCCGCCGCGCCAAGTCCCCCTACGACAACGGACGCTGGCCCGTCCGCTACGACCCGCGCAACCTGCTGCACGCCTATTTCCACAACCCCCGCAACGACATCTGGTACACACTGCGCTGGACCAAGGCGCTCAGCGACCTGCAGCCCTTCACCGACATCACCTTGCGCGAGGCCAGGCGCTTGGTAGAACTGCGCGGCGGCGACCCGAAGGACAAGGACTTCCAGGAGCAGATCGCCAAGGCCCTGTGGGACCTGCAGAACCGCACCGACGCCCCCGAGATGTGGACGAAGACCGAACGGAAGCGGCACACCCGCGACCGGCACCGCGGTGAAGCCCAGGCCCAGGACGAAGCACGCTCCACCCCCGCAGTTCCCGCCACTGTCCCGCCGCCGGTGCCGGAAGCCGTCGAGCCGACCGTCCCCTCGCTCCACGCTGTCCCCGACCTGCCCGGCGAGGACGACGACTTCGACCCGTTCGCCGTCCAGCCCGCCGAGGTCTGGAACCCCCACACCGGCCAGGAAGGCTGACCGCAGTGCCTACTCTCTTCCCCTCGGATGACCAGCCCGAAGAACCGTACGGAACGGGCGACTTCAAACACCCGGGCCTGTCCGAGCCGCGCACCAAGGAGGAGTGGCGCGAATACCTCGACTACATTCTCCCGCCGCGGCCGGTCCTGCTGCCCCTCGCGGACTACGAGCAGCTCGACGCCGAGGAGAAACGCCGGCACAACATGGTCCGCTTCGCCCACCACAGTGCCCTGATTATCGTCCGCACTAGCCAGATGATGACCATCCACCATCAGATCCGCCGCCGGATGATGACCAACGCCTTCCAGCCCGCCGGGGCACGGCGCAGCATCGTCCTCGACGGCCCTGCCACCCTCGGTAAATCCACCTTGGTCAAGACGTTCGCGTACGACTTCGAGCACGAACTGCGGGCGGGCCATCCCGAACGCTTCGAGAAGCGGTACATCGTTGACGGGCGACTGATCGACTACACGCCCGTCGTCTACGTCAACATCCCCTCCCAGGCCACCCCGAAGGACCTGTCGGTCGCACTTGCGCAGTACCTCGCTCAGCCTTACCGGTCGGGCGCCACCAAGAGCGACATCACCCGTCTCGTCCTGGACAACATGCGCCGCACGGGCGTTGAGCTCGTGATCATCGACGATGCGCACTTCATGGACCTCTCCCTCAAGGAGGGGAAGGTCGTTAACGACCATCTGAAGTACATCGCGAACCACACTGCCGCGACCTTCATCTACACGGGCGTCGACCTCAAGCACTCCGGTCTCTTCCTCGAAGGCACCGGTGACACGCGCGTCACTCAGACCGCTGGCCGCAACACCCTGCTCCATATGACCCCTTACAACATCGGGACCAGGGCCGAGAAGGCCGACTGGGTCTCCGTCATCACCGCGATGGAAGACGCCCTTGTCTTGTACCGCCACCAGAGCGGAACTCTCGTCGGACTGTGGAGGTACCTCTACCGCCGCACGGGAGGAAACATCAGTTCGCTGGCGGAACTCATCCGTGAAGCAGCAACAGAGGCGGTACTCACCGGAACCGAGAAGATAGACGGAGCCCTGCTCGCCGGCATCACGATCAACGAGCACGCCCAAAGCACCTACGACGCCCACTGGCATCAGGTGGACCCTCCACCGGCACCTGGACGCCCTTCCGATCCTCTGGACGAAGCCGGGGAAGCCGAAGCGAGCTAGATCAACATACGCGGCACCAAGGGCGGACGCCCCAGAAGGCCGCACGGGGACAAGGACATGGAACAGACACCGTCGGCCAGCGACCGCATGACCGGGGCAGCGGGCATCGGCACGGGGCCCATGTATGCGACACGCGCTTTCAGGACCCTGCGGCGTCTGCCGACTGTCCCGGTTCCGTTGCCGGGCGAATCACTGTTCAGCTGGGTGGACCACCTCGCCCATACCTACGAGGTAGACCGGGGCCGGATGATGCGTGCTCTCGGACTGGAGCCGAAAGGGGCCCATGCCGGGCAGTTGGCCAGGTACACCGACCTAATCGACCGGCCTGACTTGGAGCTGCTTCAACACGCAACGGGGCTTGACCTAGCACGACTGGAGCAGATGAGCTTGATGGGCGCGCGGATACATCACGTGGAAAGCGGGAATGACGAGACTCCTTGGGCTCCCGGGAAAGTGTGGGCGTTCTGCCCGCAGTGCCTCAAGCCACCCGCGCGCTGGCCTTCGTGGTGGTATGAGTCCTGGGCAGTCTTGTGCCCCGTACATCGCTGCTACACGGCCTCGTTCTGCCCCGATTGCGGCTCGCCGTTCACCCCCGCCACACTGCGCGGTGACGCACCGGGACTGTGCCCCGGCTTCGTCGGACCTTCGAGACCGGCGTCGAAGTTGCCGTCAGGGCGCCGCCGCCGGTGTGCTCGGCCCTTGTGGAAGATTGAGACGCCGTCGGTGACCGATCCAGTCGTACGAGAGGTCCATCGGATCTTGAGCTCCCACCTCATGGTGGGAGCTCCCTTCCATCCATCTGCCACGCGGCAGTGGTACGACGACTTCCGCACCCTGAGATTCCTGCTCGGCGTACCTCGCCCTGTCCGTGTCCGCAGCTTCTCTAGCCTCGATTGCACCCTCCAACAGCGCCACTGTGGAGAGCAGGTAGACAAGACTGTGCGCGAGGGGGGCACCCAGTGGCACTCTTCCGCCTCGGGATTCCTGCACCCGTGGCGGGTCACGGATCGGGGTATCCGTGACAAGACGCGTGATCCGGTCGCAGTAGCGGCTGAGATCCACGTCATTGGCACCGTCCTCGCAAGTGACGACGTTGAATCGACCATCCAGAAGGTCTTCGACGTGCCTTACCCCAGAGACCTCGCATCCTCCGGCGATCACGGACTGCCGCGTTACCTGCTCCGCGCCAGCGCTTCGCTGGACCACCTGTTGCAAACGGTGCTCAGCCTCAGCTCTGCGGACGAACTGCGGGAACGACGAGCCCTGATGGCCAGCCTCCGGATGCAGCGCACATCCACGGTCAAGCAAGATCGTCAGTGATCCTGGGGTCGGTCGCGTGGCAGCCTGGAGAGATCCGTCTTGTCCGTAACGCCGCTGACGAATGCCGCTGCGTAGTGGCCGAGGGCTTCCTGCGGGATGATCTCGCCTATCTGCTGGCCTTGGCCGCCCGATAAGCGACTTTGACGCGAGCCAGGCTAGTCACGCTGAGTGACCGCAATAAGTGGCGTGTGCGGAGAGCCCCTGGGGTACTGAAATCTTTCGTGCGTTAGAAGTGACTTAAATCACCTCGCGAAAGATTTCAGTACGCAGGTCAAGGCCATACCTACTGAAATCTTTCGTGCTGCCCGACAGCTGCGGGACGGTTCACGCCAACGCGGCGGCGGACGTGCCGGCGCGGCTCGAGGCGCTGGGGTCGGCTGCCGGGCTCGACCGGGCGGCGCTGCACAGCCAGTTGGCGGCCGCGCTGGCCGTGGTGGTCCATCTCGTACGGGACCGGGCGGGGCAGCGGCGGATCGCGGAGATCCGGGTGCTGGAGCGGGACGCGGCGGGGCTGGTGATGACGGTGCCCGCACTGCGGTGGGGCACGGCCGGATTTGTCCAGGAGCGGGGCTGGGAGCGGCTGCGCTCGATGATCGCGGGGGGTGCGGGATGAACGGGCCGATGTTCGCCGCGGTGCTGTGTTCGGGGGCCGCGCTGTGGCTGCTGGCGGGGCGTCAGCGGGGCCTGCGGAGGGCGCGGCTGCTCTTCGCCGACGGGGCGGCGGTGGCCGGTGCTGGTCCGGCGTGGAAGGCGCCCGCATGGGCGGACCGGCGTCGGATGGGGCGGGAGTGGCTGTGTCTGCCGGTGGCGCTGGTGGTGGCCGTACTGGGCGCGTCCGTACTGCCGTTGCTCGCGGGGGCGGTGGCGGTGCCTCTGGTGGGGCGG
>NZ_JAFLRJ010001235.1 GCF_017315755.1 Streptomyces beijiangensis | reverse complement strand
GTCGCGATGACCGTGGTGGTGTTCCTGCACATGGTGGTCGGCGAGATGGCGCCCAAGTCGTGGGCGATCGCCCATCCGGAGCGTTCCGCGATGCTGCTCGCCCCGTCGTTCCGGGCGGTGGTGAAGGTCGTGCGGCCGCTGATCCATGTGCTGGACGTGGTGAGCAACGCACTGGTACGGATGTGCCGGGTGAGCCCGCGCGACGAGCTGGCCTCGGTCCACGACCGGGAACAGCTCACCCACCTGGTGGTGGAGTCGGAGCGGCTCGGCCTGATCAGCGAGACCGACTCGCAGTTGCTGACCCGCTCGCTGA
>NZ_JAFLRJ010001234.1 GCF_017315755.1 Streptomyces beijiangensis | reverse complement strand
ACGAAGAAGTGGAAGCCTCGCCATGCCCAAGAACCCCCGCCGCCTGCTGTGCGGAATCGGCCTCGTCTGTGCCCTCGCCCTCGGAGCCACCGCCTGCGGCGGCTCCGACGACGACGGTTCCGCCCAGAAGAAGGTCGGTGCCACCGACATCGAGGCCGCGCTGAAGAAGGGCGGCACCGTCACCGTGTGGGCATGGGAGCCCACCTTGAAGCAGGCCGCCGCCGACTTCGAGAAGAAGTACC
>NZ_JAFLRJ010001233.1 GCF_017315755.1 Streptomyces beijiangensis | reverse complement strand
GGAAGGGGCGGGATCGGGGAATCACCCACCACAGCAGCGACCACCCGCACCGCAGCGTCCACGACAGCCTCGACCCCCTCCCCGAAGTCCAAAGCTCCGCACCGCTCCGCGACCACAACCCCCGCAAGATCCACCAGAACCGCAGTCACCTCGTCCCGGTCCAGATGCAGCCCCACCGCATGCCCCGCTCCCGGCACCAACCGCAGCACAGT
>NZ_JAFLRJ010001232.1 GCF_017315755.1 Streptomyces beijiangensis | reverse complement strand
ATCGTCTGCGCGAGGAGGGCCGGCGGATGGATCTGCCCGACGGCCATGTCGACCGGCTGGTGGCCCGGCTGTCCCGGGCCGGGCTCCTCGACGACTCCCGGGGCGGCGGCCCGGCTGCCGACGCCCTGCGAGAGAAACGGGAGGTCCTCGACCGGCTGCGCCCCGATCTAGCCTCGCTGACCCTGACCACCTCCGCGCCGGGCGACGCACTCGGACGGCTCGCGGCGCGCCGCGGAGCCCGGGTGCAGGTGAGGGGCGC
>NZ_JAFLRJ010001231.1 GCF_017315755.1 Streptomyces beijiangensis | reverse complement strand
CGACATTGATCCTGCGGAAGAGCGGTGTGTGCCAGACCTCGCGCGGGGCCTGCTTGCGGGCTATGCCGATGGTGAAGGGGCGGCCCACGGCGAGCGTGGCCCAGGCGGTCACGGCCAGCCAGCCGAAGGAGAGCGTGCCGCTGTAGTCCTGGAGGCCGCTGTCGGGGCGGGCGAGAGCGCCGGTGCGAAGATCCTGGAGA
>NZ_JAFLRJ010001230.1 GCF_017315755.1 Streptomyces beijiangensis | reverse complement strand
CCGGGGCAGGCCCTCGTCGAGACCGAGCTCGCCGCGCAGTTCGGGGTCTCCAAGACCCCGGTGCGCGAGGCCCTGAAGACCCTGGCGGGGACCGGGCTCGTGGTGATGAGCCAGTACAAGGGCGTCACCGTGCGGATGGTCGACGCGGAGATGGCGCGCGAGGTCTACGACGTACGGCTGCTCCTCGAACCCGAGGCGCTGCGCCGCTTCGAGCGACGCCTTGCGAGTGATGCTGCGGCGCAGGAGGCGCTGGGGCGCTCCGACACCGCCGAGGACAAGGCGGACCGCTCGCTCGCCAACCGCGACTTCCACCGGGCGCTCTATCTGCCCTGCGGGCACCCGCTCC
>NZ_JAFLRJ010001229.1 GCF_017315755.1 Streptomyces beijiangensis | reverse complement strand
GTGGGCTCGCGTATTCAACTGTCGCCAATTCACCATGGAATCCACCCTGTTAATGACCGTGTGTGGTCGCCGGAGGCATGCTGGTTCCGGATTCCACCGGACTCGGATGCGAAGCAGGATGTGAGGACGCGGTGGCAGACAGGGGTGGTGACGGAGGCGGACGTCCCAGGGCCTGCTTTCGGATTGCTGCGGTGCGGCTGGCAGTCTTGGGGGGACGCCGAGATCGTCGATCAACTTGGAGAGCGCGAAGGGATGCAGCGGCTGACCGGCCCGCCGGCCGGGAAACAGCCAGGGCTCGAGAAGGCCCAGACCGAAGGGTCTCCGGCCTGGGCCTTCTGCGCTTGTTGGAGGACAGATGACCCTCCCGGAGGGTTACTTC
>NZ_JAFLRJ010001228.1 GCF_017315755.1 Streptomyces beijiangensis | reverse complement strand
CGGTGGAGGTCGGCGACCCAGCGGTGGAAGACGCCTCCCATGCCCTGGCCGCCAGGCACCGGCACGCCGATCAGGCGCCGCACGGTTTTCTCCGGCAGGGGCAGCAGGACACGGGGGAGCTGGATGACGAACGAGGTCCATCTATGGGAAGGGGTGTGGAGCGTGGCCTTCATGGGGTGGCTGGTGTCGATCAGAACGGCCTGGCCGGCGTGGAACTCCGCATCGCGCCCGGCCGTCGTGACACGTCCGCCTCCGGATACGGCATAGTTGACCTGGTACACCTCCGGATCGAACTGCCGCACCGCCCTGGAGGTGCGCACAACATCCAGATGAGGCATGGCCAGCGCGGACACCTGTACGTCGCCCAGATGCAGGATGCGCATCCTGGCACGGAAGTCGTCCTGGTTCTCGCTGCGCAGCAGGTTGCGGACGTGCGACTGCGCCGATAACTCCTCCCACAGGGCGAACCGCTCCGGCGGCGCCACCGTCTCCGTGCTGACCTCCGTCACCAGCATCTCGCCCCCCGGGCTAGTCCGATACGCGTCGGTGAAAAGCGTGCCACGGGCGGGCCACGCACAGGGAGTCGATGATCGGCCGTTGTACGGAGCACTTG
>NZ_JAFLRJ010001227.1 GCF_017315755.1 Streptomyces beijiangensis | reverse complement strand
GATCCGTGGGGGTCGGCTTGGTCTTCTGGACGACCGTCAACAGGTCGCCGGTCGCGCCCGCGTAGGTGGCGCTGCCGAAGACCTCTCCGGCCTCCTCGGTCAGCTCGGTCGCCATGTCCGTCATCGAGCGGGTGACCGTGACGGTCGCGAGCGGGACGTCGTCCTCGGTCGTGCCGCCCCGGGTCACGTCCGCGGTGATCTCGGCGGCCGCGCTGTCGAACTTGACGTCGGAGAGGGTGAGGGCGAAGCCGTGTGCTTTGGACTCGATCGCCAGGC
>NZ_JAFLRJ010001226.1 GCF_017315755.1 Streptomyces beijiangensis | reverse complement strand
TGGGCTCGTCGAGGAGCAGCACGTTGGCCGAGGAGACGACGAGGGTGGCCAGCGCCAGCCGCGTCTTCTCGCCGCCCGAGAGCACCCCGGCCGGCTTGTCCACGTCGTCACCGGAGAAGAGGAAGGAGCCCAGCGTCTTGCGGATCGCGACGAGGTCCATGTCGGGCGCGGACGAGCGCATGTTCTCCAGCACCGTGCGGTCCGGGTCCAGCGTCTCGTGCTCCTGCGCGTAGTACCCGAGCTTGAGGCCGTGACCAGGGACGACCTTGCC
>NZ_JAFLRJ010000127.1 GCF_017315755.1 Streptomyces beijiangensis | reverse complement strand
GGGCGGCCGGGCTCTGGTCGTCGATACGCACGGCTGGCTCGCGGCGGTGACAGGGATGCCGCCGCTCGACCGCCTCCCGCTGCCCAAGTCCTTTGCCGCGGGCCGCAGATGGCTGCCGTCGCTTGGCATGTGCGCGGTGGAGCCGCTGCCGGGCGGCTGGCTGATACGGATCGACGAGGAGACCCGGGGTGCGGCGAGCAGGGTCGTGCTCGACCTGACCGGGCCGCGCCGCTCCTCGGTGACGGTCTCGGGCGCCGCGGGCAGCTGGACCCATGAGCTGTCCCCGCGCCATGCCGAGCTGCTGTACGTACTGACGCTGCACCCGGGGGGCCGCACCGCCGCCGAACTCGCCGGCGATCTCTTCGGCGATGTCACGCGCACGGTGACCGTGCGGGCGGAGATGTCCCGGGTGCGCCGCCACTTCGCGGAACTCCTCGCGCACCGGCCGTACCGCTTCCTCGAAGGGGTGCAGGTGGAGGTGGTGCTGCCGGAACATCCGGTGGACCTGCTGCCGCACTCCACCGCCCCTGCGGTCCGGGCACGCGGCTAGCACCACACCTGGGTCAGAACCTGCCCATCTGCTCCTCGGTCCTGTGACCCAGCTGTCGGCCGAACTCGGTGCGGAAGCCGGCGTCGCGAGCGGTGGCCGGCCCCAGAAGTCGAAGGCGAGTGCGCCCAGGTCGAACCCGGACCCGAACTGCCACGCGGTGACGGGGACGGAGGCTCCGCAGGCGGGGCAGCCCTTGCTCCCCTCTTTCCCTGCTCTCTAGGTGATGCGGCGGCGACCCGATGTGCTGCCGGGACGCCTGGTCAGCCGGTTCAGCAGTTCCTGGACCTCCGGGTGCTCCGGCTCCCACTCCAGGCACTGGCGCAGGACGTCGGCCGCCTCGGCAGTGCTGCCCTGTGCGGCGAGTTCGCGGGCGTGGGCGTAGGAGTGCAGGACCAGGGTGCCGCGCAGGGCGTCGTTGCTGGGGTCGTGGGCGTGTGCACAGATCAGCCAGCGGCGGGCGTCCTCGAAGTGTTCGGCGCCGGAGGCCGCTGCCGCGGCGTCGCAGTGGACGCGGATCATGGCCTCGAAGATGTCGGGCTCGTCCGGCTGGGTCTTCCAGGCGCGGTGCGCGGTGTGCACCGCCTGCTCGAACTGCTTTTTCTCCAGCAGGTCATGCGCCAGGGCCAGCCAGTCGGCGGCCGTACCGGTGGACGGCACGGGTCGCGGTTGCGGCACCGGCCCTCGCTCGGGCTCGGGCTCGGGCTCGGGCTCGGTCCCCGCGATCTCGTCGAGCAGGCGTTGCGCGTCGTCGATGATCCGCCGCAGCAGCGTCCGGGCCTCCCGCGGCCTGCCCTCTTCGAGGAGTTTGCGCGCCTGGCGGATGCCGGGCGCGCGCACCGGCGCGTCGAGCACCTGGGCGTCGGGCAGCGGGAGTTCGGCCAGTCCCACGGCCGCGGTGGCATCCCCCGAGGTCACCGCGGCAGCGGAGTCGTCCGGATCGCCGCCCGGGCGCTGCGCGTACCGCAGCGCGCCGTGCGCGAGCAGCTCCGGGGGCCCCACCACGACATTCCCGCCCAGCCGTGCGGCCGCCTCCCCGAAGCCCTCGATCGTGGTGGAACGGCCGACCAGAAGGACGGTGTCCACATCGGAGGCGGAGAGTCCCGACTGGTCGACGAGTGCGGCCGCACTGTCCACCGCGCCCTTGGCATGTCCGAGCAGCAGCTCCGTGAGTTTGGCCCGGTCGAAGCTGATCTGGCCCGACATCCCGTCCCCCAGGGGCAGTTCGGCCCGTCCCGAAGTCCCCTCCTTGAGGCGTTCCATCACCTCGCGCAGCCGCAGCCAGTCCTCCTCACGGAGGTCGGCGGTGTCCTCGGGCTCCCAACTGCCCGCCTGCTGGAGGGTTTTGAGTACGCCCGCCAGCAGCCAGGTGTCGAAAGAGGCGCCGCCCGGCGTGGCCGCCCCCTCGTAACCCAGCGCGCGGAAGTGACCGCGTACAGCACGGACGAGACCCGCCTCGTACCCGCCGTACCCCATCGAGACGACGAGTACGGTGCCGCTCCCCGAGCCCGCCGTATGGCCGATCACGGCCGCGACCGAGTCACTGACCAGCCTGACCTGGGTCAGTCCGGCCTCCCTGGCGGCATCGCGCAGCTCGGTGCGGGCGGCCGAGCCGTACCGTGCGGGCACGGCGATGGCCGTCGGCCCCACCGAGCACGACGTCTCCTTCTCGACGCCCTCGCGCAGCGCGCGCAGCGCCCTGACGACCAGCGGCTTCGCTTCGGCCCGCGCGTCGCCCAGGAGGTCCTTGACGCTGGGGAAGCCCACCGGGAACGGGCCGCCCCGGTTGAGCTCGCAGGCCGGCCACGGCCAGAGCTCGCGCGGCAGCACGACGGCCCTGGCCTGCTCGTTCGGCGGAGCGAAGGCAGCCCGCAGGGCGGTGCTGCCGAAGTCCACTCCGAGGCTCACCTCAGGCACAGGGCCCCCTTCTGTCCGGATCGTCGGTCATTCGTGGGTCATTCGCGGGTCATTCGCAGGTCATTCGTCTGTCATTCGTCGATACGGAGCAGGCCGTCGAAGTCGACCGCGTCGTCGACCTCGGCCACATCGCGCTCGGTGAACGCCTGCGCGATCAGGGTCCGCAGCAGCCTGGTCTGTTCGCCGACCAGTTCGCTGTTCCCTGCCTGGTACGAGCGCCGGACGTCGGCGACCGCGTTGTTGAGCTGGCGTGCCGTCTCGGGCGGCGCCCCCGCGGTGGCCCGCTCTGCGAGCAGGAACTGCGAGGCGACCCCCGATCCGTACAGATCCTTGCGCAGGACGTTGGCCATCCGCTGGCACTCCGTGTCGTCGGAGAAGTGCAGGGCGCGCTCGGCCTGTTCGAGGTGGCGGCGGATGGTGAGGGTCTGGGCCGGGTCGATGAACTCGCCGTGCGTCTCCAGGAACCTGTGCGTCTCGGCGGCGGTGGCGGTGAGCTGCTGGCGCCACTCGATGTTTTCCTCCGCGTACTCCTGGGCGGCCGGCTGCAGCGTGCGCGGGGTGTCGGTCCGCAGGGTCATTTCCTTGATCATGTGGGTGCCCGGCACGCTGATGCGCACGGTGACGATGCGGTCCGAGTCGTAGTTGAAGGAGACGTCGACGCGGGTGTTGACGTCGATCTCCTGCGGCAGCTCGTACTCGACGACGCCCTGTTCGGTGTTCTTGCTCGCCACCGTGGAGTCGCCCTCGTACACGGGAACGCGGATCCGCCGCCCGTCGGTGGTGTTGAAGGAGCGCTTCATGGGCTCGGGCAGCGGGTACGGCGTGCCGCGCGGGATGATGGGCACGAAGGCGTCCTGCTGCGCGCCCCTGACCGCCCCGATGCCCAGCGCCATGCCGGTCACCTCGTAGATCTTGGGAGCGTCGAGTGTACGGGCGCCGGTCAGGCTCTGGTGGCAGCCCTCGCAGACCTCGGCGTCCTCCTCGTTGGCACGGGCGCAGGACGGACATTCCACGCCGTTCATGGTGCCCGCGAGGATCCCGGCGCCGAGCGCCACGCACTCCATGGGGTTGACGTCGCGGCGGACCTTGCCGGCGCCGAAGTACGACTCGACGGTCTCGTACACCTTGGGCGTGAGCGTGGAGCCGCCGACGAGCAGCACGTCGGAGATGTCCTCGGGGCTCAGGTTCTGGTCGGCGAGCGCCTGCTGGACGAGGCGCATGGTCCGCTCCACGAGGGGCTGGATCATCGCCTCGTACTCATCACGGGTGATGACCATGTCGACGTCGCCGAGGCCGCCGCCCTCGGGCATCCGGTACGCCGCCGGGATCACGATGTCCGCGTCGTCGAGCTGGCTGAGCTGCCGCTTCGCCTCCTCGGCCTTGCTCCTGGCGACGAAGAGGAACTTCTTGTCGCCGGTCGGGTCGACGCCCGAGTCGGCCTTCACCCACTCGATGATGCGGTTGACGATGGCATGGTCGAAGTCGTCGCCGCCCAGCCAGCTGTCGCCGGTGAAGGACAGCACCTGGAAGTGGCCGCGGCCGTCCTTGTCCTTGGCCATGTGCAGGATGGAGATGTCGAAGGTGCCGCCGCCGAGGTCGTAGACGAGGACTCGCCTGCGCTCCTGGTCGTTGAGCTCCAGACCGAAGGCGACGGCGGCCGCGGTCGGCTCGTCGATGATCTTCTTGACGGTGAGCCCGGCCTGGGTGCCCGCCTCGCGGGTCGCGGCCCGCTGCGCGTCGAGGAAGTACGCGGGCACGGTGATCACCGCGTGGGTGACCTCCTCGCCGAGAGCGCGGGCGGCGTCGCGGCGCAGCTTGTCCAGGATGATGCTGGAGACCTCGGCGGGCGTGTAGTGCTTGCCCGCGATGACGACATGGGCGCGCGGGTCGTCATCGGCGCCGGGCACGATCTCGTACGTGAGCCGGTCGCGGGCCTGGGCCACGGTCTCGTGCGCGTAGTCGCGGCCCATCAGGCGCTTCACGGAGACGACCGTGTCGGTGGGGTTGCGGGCGGCGA
The DNA here is from genome assembly GCF_017315755.1 of Streptomyces beijiangensis. Classification (GTDB taxonomy): domain Bacteria; phylum Actinomycetota; class Actinomycetes; order Streptomycetales; family Streptomycetaceae; genus Streptomyces; species Streptomyces beijiangensis. The sequence goes on along the minus strand of NZ_JAFLRJ010000127.1, from coordinate 43,347 downwards.
AGTTGACGGCGTTGCGGCCGACGAGGAGCTTCTGACTGCCGTCGCGCTCGCGCATGCCGACGACCGAGGGGGTCAGCGTCTCGCTCTCGGCGTTGGCGAGCACCGAGGCGGTGCCGCGGACGTCGTTGTAGCGGGTGACGACGCTGTTGGTGGTGCCGAGATCGATGCCGATGGCCTTCAACGTTGCTCCTCCGTACGGTTCTTGGGCTCCGGTGCTGCGACGGTCACGGTGGCGGGGCGCAGCACCCTGCCCCTGAACCGGTAGCCCTGCTGCAGTACTTCCACGACTTCTTCGTCCGGGCGGCCTGTTCCGGTCCGTACCTCGCTGACCAGGTGCGTGTCCGGTTCTGCGCTCTCGCCGAGTACGCCGATGAGCTCGACGCCATGCTCCAGGACGGCCTTCTTGAGCTCCTTGTCGATGAGCCGGATGTTCTCCCGGTAGACGGCGCCTTCGGCCACGGGCCCGTCCCCGAGCAGCCTGCCGAACGCGTCGACCACGTCGACGATCGCCTTGAGCAGCCCCTGCGTCTGCTCGTCCTGTTCGGCCAGCTGGTCCTGGAACTGCAGGGCCAGCAGGTCCTCAAGACCACCGCCGGGCGGCCGGTTCTGATGCATCTCTTCGCTCCTGGGTGGGTCGCCTGGGTGATTCAGCGGTCGAACCGGATCAGCTCGTGCGGCAGGTCCGGTGGCAGAGGGTCGGCGAGCGCGGGCAGCACCGGGGGCTCCGGCAGCTCCAGGGCGACCCCGTCCAACTCGTCCACGAGCAGGCTCAGTTCCCTGACAGGTGGCAGCGCCAGGCACTGCGCGGCCTCCTCGGGCACGCCCGGGTCGCGCAGCGCAGCCTCGGTCTCCGCGAGCTCCGCCGCGATCCCGGCCGCCGGGTCGACGTCGTACATCAGCAGATCCATCAGCAACCTGCTGTCGGGCGTGCGCAGTTCGTGCCAGGCGGTCTGCGCCTCGGGCGTCATCAGCCCTTGGAGCATCAGCTCGAAGGAGATGTCCTTCTGCAGGTCGCGCTGGGTCGTCTCGGGCGTCACCCCGACGGCGGCCAGTACGTCGTAGGGGAACGGGCCGTTCCAGACGGTCCCCGGGTCCTTGATCACGGTGCTGTGCCCTCCGCATCCGCTGCGTGGAACGAGGCCAGCAGCCCGTCGATGACGCTCATCAGGTCGTGCCTGACGGTCGCGTTGGTACGGTCGATCCTGGTGGCGCGCACCAGGCAGTGCAGCGCCCCCCAGAGATCCCCGTCCTGCTGCCGGCCGGCCGCCTCGGCGGCCAGCTCCCCCGCCCGTGAGCGGGGGTTGCCCCGGGCGCGCTCCGTCTCCGCGCCCGCCCTGGCGATCTGTTCACCGAGCTCCCTGGGGCTGAGCCGGGAGAGCAGGGGCGCTTCGAGGTCTTCGAGGATCTCGCCGAGGGTGTCCCAGTAACGTGCGTACGTCGGCACACGCTCAAGCCCCTCGTCGAGCAGCCCGAGCGCCTCCCTGAGCACCGAGAGCCGCTCGGCCTGGTGCTCGTGCGGGATGCGTGTCGCCCGGCCGAAGACCAGGCCCCGTACGAGGTTGTTGCGGGCCCGTACGGACTCGGGGTTGAGCACCAGCGAGCGCCGCAGGTCGTCCTCGGAGCCGCGCTGGTCGCGGGGCATTCCGTAATCCGCGCAGGTGTAGCCGCGCCAGACGCCGCGGAAGGAGAGCAGGTCGGAGAGCTTGGCCTCCAGGCGGCCCCGGTCGTTGCTGCTGAGCGGCCTCAGCAGCGGCAGCGCGCTCTCCACCAGGACGACGGCCTCGTCCAGGCAGTCGCCCATCCGCTCGCCGCTCTCCTCGGCCAGGACCTCGGCGCGGCCCAGGACCATGCGCAGGATCGCCTTCTTGGTACGGGCGGCGACGGCGGCGCGCACCGAGACGGCGATGGCGGCCGTCCATTCGTCCCTGGCGCGGGGCAGGCCCTGTTCGCCGTGGGCGAGGGCGGTGCGCGCGAGGACGAGGTGGGTGCGTACGGCGAGGTCCACGGTGTCCTGGACGAGTCGCGTACGGCGTCCGGGGAGGGCCGCGTAGGCGGGGTTGTCCCGCAGGAACGCGGCGCAGTCCGCGCAGTCCGCGCCGGAGTCCTGGTGGCCGCCTCCGCACTCGGGCGGCAGGTCCCGCAGCGAAACGCCGTCCGGCAGAAGGGAGTTGGCCTGCTCGAAACGTTCGCGCCCGAAGGCGGTGAAGGCGGGGGCCAGTTCGGAGAAGGCGCAGCGCAGATCGCGCAGGGCCTGCTCGCCGACGCCCGTACCTTGCTGGCCGGCCTGGTCCAGGTCGGCGACGAAGCGGGCGAGTTCGCCTTCGAGGCCCATCATGCGCAGATATCCGGGTCCCGCCGCGAGGGTGTCGCCCGTACCGTCGCGCAACGGCAGGCCGCCCACCTCCCTGAGGGCGCCCGCACTGTCGAGTTCGATCTCGAAGGCGGCGGCCAGGCCCTGGTGGGCGCGGACCTGCTGGGTCCGTCCCGCCGCCAGGTGCCGTGCGGAGTACGAGGCGATGCGCGCGGCGAAGTGGCGGCCGAGCTCCCAGCGGAGCGCGCCCGCGTCCTCAGGAGCCACCGCCTGGCGGTAGCAGGCGGATCGCGCCTTCAGCCAGCGCACCCAGTAGCCGTCGGCGCTGATCAGAGCCGCCGCGTAGGCGAGGGCGAACTCCCAGGAGACGGCGGCGTGTTCCCATGCCCCGCTCTCCTCCAGCTCCTGCGCCTCCCAATAACGCGCCACGGTCAGCGCGTGCAGGGTGTCCATGTCGTCGGGCGCGGCGCGCAGCCGCTCCTCCCACAGCCCGATGGCCTCCTCGCGGTCCCTGGCCAGACAGACCAGGAGCGGTGCGTCGTCCGGGAGCTTCCGGCAGAGGTCGTCGAGCAGCTGCCCCGCGTCACCGGGCTGGATACGGCTCAACTCCTCTCGGAGCTGTCGGGGTTCACGTACTTGGTAGAGCAGGGCGTCCAGCTGCATGCGCTGCGCCGGGATGCGCAGCCGGTCCCAGGCCACGCGCGCCTGCCAGGACATGGCGCCCTGTTCCATGAGCGTGTACGTGGCCTCCTTGACCTTCTCGGACGGGGATCCCGGGGTGATCCCCGCGCTGCGCAGCGCCTGGTAGGGGAAGGTCTCGTCGCGCAGGGTGCACCGGTCGGCGACCAGGACCTCGCCGGCGAGGCCGTCCGCCCACGGCAGTACGTCCATCAGCCGGCGCAGCCGCCGCCAGCGCGGCTCGGCCTGCTCGACGACGCCGCGTGCGGGACCGTACGCCTCGATCGCGGCGCTCCACTGCCCTGCCCCGTCCAGCGCGCGGCCCCGCGTGTAGGCCCGGCGTCCGGTGGCGTCGCGGCGGCCGGCGCACCGGCCGTAGGCGTCGGCGGCCTCCTGCCAGTCGCCCGCAGCCTCGGCGAGGCGCGCGACGGCGTAGTCGCCGAGGGTGTCGGCGTCGCGGTACGACCCCAACTCCCCCGCGATCAGGGCCACGAGGTGCCAGTCCTCCTCCGCCTCCGCGAGGCGGATGCGGGCGTACGCGGCACGCTGGGCGACGTCCTCGAAGTCGGCGGGCAGCAGGCCGTACGCCTCGTTCGCCGTACGCCAGCCGTCGGGGTCGGCGGAGTCGGGCTCGGCCAGCCTGGCCCGTACGTAGTCGCTGCGGGTCTCCACGTCCTCGTAGGAGTCGGGCAGACCGGCGTACGCGGCGAGCGCCTCGGTCCAGGCGCCACGGCACGCGTGGGCGCGGCCTCGTGCGTACTCGCGCAGCCGCCCGAGCTCCTCGTCGGCCTCGCCCCCGGAGGCGTACAGGCTGAGCGCTGCGGCCCAGTCGCCCGCCTGCTCGGCCTGGCGCCCGCCCGCCTTGCGGCGCAGCAGTCCGATCACACCGGCCCTGGCCTCGTCGGGTATGCCGTCGAGATGGCTGAGCACGGCCCCCCACTCGCCCTGCCGCTCGGCGAGCCGGGCGCGGGCGAAGCGCCGGCGCGCACCGACGTCGTCGCCCCGGTAGGAGTCGGGCAGCCGCCCGAACCCGTCGATGACACCGTCCCAGTCGCCTTCGGCGTCGGCGTCGCGACCGCGCGAGTAGAGGAGACGGTCGGCGCAGTCGAAGGCGTGCGAGGGTACGAGCGCGAAGTGCCGGGCGGCATCGGCCCAGGCCTCGCGTGCTTCGCGGGCGCGTCCGTGCGCATAGTCCATGCGCGCGACGGAGTCCTTGTACGGTGACGCGCCGAGCTCCTCCGAGAACAACGACACCACGGGCTCGTACAGTTCGGCCGCCTGCGTCCAGTCCCCCGCGTCCTGGGCGATCCGCCCATTGGCGTACCGCAGGCGCCGGGCCGCGCCGGGCCATTCCGGCGGCAGCATCAGACAGAACCCCACGACCCCGGGCCACTCTTCGTCCTCCTCGGCGGCCTCCGCCCGTGCGTACACCGCCCTGTGCACGTCGGCCAGCCTGGCCTCCACGTCCTCGCCAAGGCCCCGCAGCTCCTCCAGCGCGCTCAGCGCCTCCGGCCACGCTTCCTCGTCCGCCGCGGCCCGCGCCCGTGCCGACAGCGCGCGCACAGCACTGTCCCTGAACTCCGGGTCCTCACCGAAGACCTCCGCCGCGGCCGCCCACCGCCCTTCGTCCTCCGCGATCCGTCCCTCGCAGTACCGGCGCCAGCGGCAGGCGTCCACATCCTCCGCCGCCTGCGCGAACTCCCCTTGCGCCGAAGCCCATTGGTCCGTGTCGGCCGCTTGGCGTCCCCTGGCGTACGCGGCGCGGGCCTTCGTGTCGAGGTGGTCCGCGCAGCTCTCGTACGACAGCACCGCCTCCGCCCAGCGCTCCTCCAGCTCGGCGTCGCGGCCTGTGCAGTACGCGGCCAGCGCGGCGGCGTCGCCATAGCCGTCCGGGCGTCGGGCGAGGAGCCGGGCGTACCCTTCCGCGGCCACGCTCCAGGCGCCCTCCGCGCGCGCCAGGTCCGCCGCCGTACAGCAGGCGGCGAGATCGACTTCCTCCGTCGCGACGGCCAGGCGTTCGTCCGCGTCACGGAATCCGCCGGGCCGCTCGGAGAGCACCGCGGTGTAGCACCGGTGCGCTCCGGTCCAGTCGCCGGATGCCTCCGCCTGCCGTGCCTCGTCGAGCAGCCCGCCCAGCCGTACGGCCCCCGCGGCCTCCGCCGTCAGGCACTCGGCCAGCTCCGCATGCGCCTTGCCCCTCAACGCCGCTCCCACCAGCGCGACTTGGCCGTCCGTCTCCTGGTCGGCCGCCAGCATCCGGCAGAGCTGCTCGATGTCGGGCCAGGCCATTTCGACGGCCGCCTCGTCGCGCAGCGCGCCCCGCTCGCGGGCGAACTTCCGGAACTGGTGCTGCGTCATCCGCCGGACCCGGTCCCAGTCGCCACCGTCCCGCAGGAACCGCGCGGCGGCCATGATGTCGTCCGGGCTCACATTGCCCGGCTTCTCCTGGTAGGCGCGCAGGGCTGCCGCGCCCTCGCTCAGCGGGTCGAGGCCGGGCTCCGGATCGTCCCTGATCTCACGGGCCTTGAAGAGCCAGCCGTGCCGGTAGGCCTCGTGCACGAAGAGCACGGGCGTCGTCCACTCGATGGCCGTGTGCCCGGGGAGATCCGCGATGAACCGGCGTGCGGTGCCGACGGCCTCGTCGATCGTACGGTTGGTGCACACCGCCTGCAGCAGGGCCGGGCTGAACGCCGCCGACGCCCCCTCGGAGACCGCGCCGTGCATCGCCACGACTGCCGGCATCCCGCGCCCGACGAGCGCCTGGGCGAGCCCTGAGTAGGGCTCGACCGGTGAACTCCCCGCGCCGGAACAGAGGTTGAGTACCACCAGGCGCAGTTGCGGGGCCCGTACGAGCATCCCGCTGAGCAGATGCCCGGGGATGCGGTCGGCGGAGCCGTCCTCGGACTCCAGGTACACACAGCCCTCGCCGCGCGCATCGTCGTACGTGCCGTGCGCGATCAGCAGCAGGATCGTCGGCCGGTCGGGCTGCTCGGCGAGCGCCTCCTCCAGGCCCCGGCGCGTCGTCTTCCTCAACACATCGAGTTGTACGGCGACTTCGGGCAGGCGCTGTCCCAGCGCCTCCAGCTCGGGCGCGGACTGTACGGGCCCGAGGCCGTCCCCCGTCGGCGATGCGACGGCCACGAGCAGCCGGATGTGGGCGGGCTCCTCCAGCGGATCGGGCAGCCGCTGCCCGGGCGGTGAGCCGTGCAGCGTACGGGCGAGAGAAAAGAGATGGTTGAGGCCCATGGACTGGTAGGGCAGCACGGCGGGCGCGGTCAGCGCCTCCACCGGCAGCTCCCGCAGCTCCGCGGGGAGGTCGAAACGCAGCCGGATCCCGCTCGGCGGCCGGTGCTCCTGCACCTGGTCGAGCGAGCGGGCGAGCGCGTCGGTGAGAGCGGGGCCGAAGAGCAGCCCGAAGACGTCCCTGCCGAGCTCGCGCAGCTGGGAGGTCACCGGCTCGTTTCCGTACGGTTCCTCACCCATCTCCGCCGAGACGAGCTGCTCGAACCTGGCCCGGTACGCGGCCGGTTCCCCGCCGATTCCGATGATGTCGGCGGCCGAGACGGGCCCGTTGGCGAGCACCAGATAGCGGCCGGGGCCGATCCCGCGGACCCGGATGCGCAGTTCCTCGTAGCGCTGCATGCCCGTCACCGCCTTCCTTGGGTGCTGCGGGAGTTGGCGATCGCGACCAGGACGGCGGTCATGTCATCGGCGGCCTGCGTGTTCATCGTCTCGATCTCCGGGTTGCCCGGGTGGTGCCCCCGCGCGACGGCCATCTTGTCGGCCCGTTCCTGCAGCAGATCCACCGCCTCGATGACGCTTCCGTCCTTGATGAGCAGGGACGCGAGCACGTTCAGCACATGGCAGAGGTTGAGATGGGAGACCGCCGCGTGCGGGTTGAGCTCGACGGACCGGCGCAGATCGGCGACCGGCGGGCGCAGCCGCTCGATCATCGTCCCGTCCGCCATGGTCTCGCGGGCCTCGTGGAGGGCGTTGACCGTCTGTACGCCGCGGGCGTTGAGCGCACCTGCCAACTGACCCTGTACCCGGTCCAGTTGTCCGCCCGCGGTGGTGCTCCGCGCGCATTCGAGTACCGCGACGGCCTCGTCCCGCCGCTTGGCGCGCAGCAGTGACTCGGCGCGCCCGATGGCCATGTCGGCGATCTCGGTGTGCACCTGCCCCGCCTGTCCGCCCGCGCTGCTCCGGTCGACGGCCTCGCGCCAGCTCGCCGACACCTCCTCCAGATCCGGTTCGGCCTCGGAGAGGGTCGCGCGCGAGCGCTTGAGGAGGATCTGCGCGGCCAGGGCGTCGGCGTCCTCGGCCAGCAGCCGCTCCTTGCCGGCGCGCCCCGCGTACCCGGGGTGCACGGTGTCGAAGGAGGGGCAGCCGCTGCGGCACTGCTGCGGCGAGCGGCTTCGGACCTGGCGGGTGTGGACGCCCTGGCGCCGGATGTACTCCTGCGTCCTGCAGTCCACGCAGCGGTGATCGGCGAGCGTCTCCAGGGCGTCCGCGTACAGGCCGGCCTCCGCCTGCGCTTCGGCGATGCCGAGCACGGAGAAGGAGCGACGCAACTGCCCGGCGTCGTACGTACGGCCGCCCGACCCGCGCCGCCCGGCGGCCGCCCTCCCCGCGTGCATCTCCTCGGCCGCCCGGAGGAAGTCGCCGAACGTATCGACGAGCCCCCACTCGGCGAGGAACAGCGGCCCGCAGGCCAGGGTGCGTGCGGAGCCCGGGGCGGGCGGGAACCCGCCGGACTCCGCGAGGAGCCGGGCCGCGCGGAGTTCGCGCTCCAGCAGGACGCGGGACGAGGGACCGCCGCCGGCCGCTGCCAGCCGCGCTTCGGCGTACTCCTTGAGCTTGCCCTTGACGGAGTCGATGCGGGCCGTCGGAACCGGCTCGCCGTACCGTCCGCCGGCCTTGATGCGGAAGTCCTCCCAGAAAGCGGGACTGTGGAGCAGCGCCGCCCAGGAGGCGATGCACTGTTCCTTGAGGCCCGCCCCCTCCCCCTTGCCCTCACCGAGTCCATGGAGCAGGGCGAGGGCCAGGGTGTGCAGGGTGCGGTGGTCGGTGGGGTCGCGTCGCGCCGCCGCACGCAGGGTGGTGACGGCCGCGTCCCGCCGGCCCGCGTTGATGCGCAGAACAGCATGCGAGGCCGCGAACCGGCCGCCGGACTCGCCGAGATGACGGTCGCTCAACTCCACGGCAGCAACCAGCGAGCCCGATTCGGCACCCTCCTCCAGCGCGGCTTTCCTTACCAGCAGGGCGACTTCGCGGGCGGCCCGCCCGGCAGTGGCGGGGTCGGCACGCTCCAGCGCGCGCCGCGCCGACGCGCCGTCGCCGGCCCTGGCGTCGGCCGCGGCCCGCCATAGCGGCCCCAGGGAGCGTTCCCGGTCGCGGCCACTTCGGTAGAGGGCTTCGGTCAGAAGGACGTCACGCGGCGACTCGTCGGGCAGTTCCATCAGCAGGTCGGCCGCCCGCCCCCACGCGCCGTCGGCGAGACTCAGCGCGGCCAGCGCAAGACCGGCCCGCTCTCTCAGCGCACCCTCGGCACCTTGCCCCACATAGGTGAGCTCTCGCTCGGCGTCACTCTTTCGACCCAACTTCTCGTAACAGAGTCCGAGTTCGAGACGAGCCCTGATGTCTTCGGGCCGCAGCTCCAGCGCTCGCGTCCAGAGCGTGGCGGCCCGTTCCCGCTTCCCCGCCCAGAACTCGACCAGCGCCATCGACCGCACGGCCCTGACATCGCCGGGCCTCCGCAGCAGCGCCTCCTCCAGATGCCCGCGCACCGCCCTCGGCCCGCCCCGGTCCGCGTCCTTCCACGCCGCGTACAGCCGCAGATCGGCGATCGTGTCGTCCAGCGCGCCCGCGGGCCAGTGCGGTTCGCTCCGCCCCAGCTGCTCCGCGGCGGCCGCGAAGTCCTTCCTCCGTACGAGAGGAACGGCCGCGGCGTAGGTCGCGCGGGCCAGCGCGTCCGCGCACGCCGCATCACCTGGGCGTCGCTCGCACAGCGCGCTCCAGGCGCGGACGCTCACGTCGTAGCGCCCCAACCCGTACGCGACAAGCCCCTGCCGGTAGAGGACGCTGTCGGTCTCGAACCCCTCGACCAGGGCCTGTTCGTACATCGGCAGGGCCGCGGCCTGCCGCCCCGACCGCTCCAGCGCATAGGCGAGCAGGGCGAGGGCGACGGGGGTGCGCGAGGTGTCCTCGTGCACCAGACCGCGCAGCGACTTCTCGGCGCCCGCCCAGTCGGCGCCGCGCACCTGCAGGACCGACAGCAGCCAGCGGTCGTCGGCGGTCGGCTGCCCCACCCCTTCGGCGGCCTGCAGATCGGCGCGCGCCAGCGGCTGCCGCCCCTGCACGAAATACACCCGGGCGCGCTGGGCGAGCGCGCGCGGATCGCCGGGCCCCCGCTCCAGGGCGGCATCGAAGTACCGCTCGGCGTCGGCGAGCCGTTGCAGATGCGCGGCGGCACACCCGGCCCAGTAGTAGCCGTCGACCCCACCGGGCAGCAGCCGCTGCGCCTCCTGGAACTGCCCCAGGGCCTGTTCGAAGTCCGAGCCCACAAGACAGACCCGGCCCAGGCCGACGCGCGCACCGGCTGCCACCCCGGCGACCTCGGGCTCCCCGCTCGTCAGATGCTTCCCTGCGCGCCCCAGCGCCTCGTCGAACCTCAGCCCCGCGCCATAGCTGTCCCCGCCCGCGAGCAACTCCTCGCCCTCGGCCAGCACGCGCCCGGCCCGGCGCAGTGCGATCCCCCGTAACATCCCGCCACCCTTCCCCGTCAGGCCTGCGCGGCCTCGTCCTGCACCGACCGCCACCGCGCCCGGGCCACGTCGTAGTGCACAGGCCCCGACCGGTACGCGCTCAGATCGAGCCGGAGCAGCTTCTCGAACGCCTCCGGCGGCAGCCCCGCGTCCAGCACCACCCGGATCCCGCTGACGGTGTCCTGCAGCACCATCGGTGCGGGCAGCGCCGGCTCCGGGCCATCGGATCCACCCCGTACAAACCGCTTGATCCCCCGGTACGCGCTGCCGAGGACCTCTGTGCCGAGCCCGCTGAGGAACGCCTGGAGCGGCAGCGCGACGAGCGCGATCCACGTCAGGTCCACGGGCTCGCGATGGGCCCGGGTGCGCCGTACGAGAGGCGGATACCCGGCCTCGTCCAGCAGCTCCGCGAGGAACCGCTCCTGCTCCGGGGTGACGGTGGCACGCAGGAGTACTTCGGCAGTGAGCACGCGCTCGGCCACGGGGCCACCTCTCCGGACGGCTGACGTCCAACTCGGCCATGATTCCATCCCGTTGGGACACTGGAGCCGGATTGGGCAGATGGGACGGATCTCTGTTCTCTACAACGCAGATTCCGCGCGCACGGTTCTTGGTTGCTGCAGCCGGTCCACGGTCCACTGTCCCCGAGCCACACCGCCACCGCGGCGAACAGCGGGAGGGCCCACACGCGATCTGACCGCCCCCCCTACGCGAACCGCATGATCCCCTAATACCGCAGGGATCAAGAAACCTCACCAATGCGCGGACACCACAAGCTCAACCAGTTCCACCAGGAATTGGCAGCGAACGCATCCTCCACAATCCCGAAGCCACATGCTATGCTCAATGATCCATAATTCCATGAACTGCCGAGCGAGGCCCCGGGGGGGTCATGGCGCGATTCTTCGCAGTCCCCGAAATGCTCTCCCTTGACGTCAGAAAATTGGAGACGTCAGGGGATTATCTGAGCGCGGAAATATGTAGTGCACTGGACGATGCGCTTTGCTGTGCAGACGGCCTCAATGCCATCGGCGCGCCACGCGAGGGGCAGAGTCTCTCCTCGGTTCGCAAATCGCTGGAGAGTCAGCTCATAAATAGGCTCGGAGACGCCGCCGACGCGTCTGATGACGCTGCAGTCGCACACCATCTCCGTCTCAGGTCCGAAGCTGTGGCAACGGGCGATTACGCCGCAGCCCGCGAGTACGCAGCGACCACCGAGCTGAAGGTAGAATTACTCATCGGGCTGGTTCCTTCATGGCGCTGGCCCGATCACCGACAAGAATTCAGTGCGATTCTCGCCGTTAAGCCTCAAGGCGCTCCCAGAGTAGTGACGGAATCGGTCGACTCGGCCGTCGAAGCCATAGCGCAATCATTTCTCGCCGCATCCGACCCAAACGCCATTCCCACCCTCGCCAAACTGCAATCATACAGCGTCGTCGATTTGGTCGGCCTGGCAGGGGATGCAGCAAGATACCCGTGCCACTTCGCAAATTTCCTCCCAGAGGACGAGGGCGATCTGGGGACCACCAAGAAGACGGTCGTCTATCAAAACTTCTACCTTGAGCGCTTCAAAAGGGTCTCGGCTCCACTACTCGACGCCACCCTCCTGGCCCAAGCCACAACACGTCAAGATATTTCTTTGGCTGCCGGGCCAGTACTCCTTGAATGGTTTAGAGCGCATGATATTGCCCATTCATACTCCGATGGACTATGCCGCCGGTCAGGCCTGGATCTCCCTCTGATCCATTGCGCCAGGGAGCTTCTGGCAGATCTCATAGGATTCCTCACCGTGGCCAATTCGAGCGATCAGGCGCCCGCGATCCTCGTCGCAGAGATGTTGCGCTATGCCCGGCGGTCTCCGGCTCTCTTCGCAGACGCCACCGCAGCGCGGATCGAATACGGCTGGCTACTCAAGTCAGGCGGAATAGAAACAGCGATCAGCGATCCAGATGTATTCTCCGAGCGAATCACCGAGCTACTGGGCCTGACGGTCTCCCATCTCGTTTCCGGTGATTCCGCATACTTGGCCCAGTGGATGAACAGGTTGGCCGATGGCGTTCCACGCGCGCTCCACTTGGAAGAATCATCTCCAGGGCGTGATGTGTATCCCTTGCTCGAATCTCTCATCGCGGACCGGAAGCCCAACCGAGTCAGGCAGTCAATACCTACGGCCGGCGTGCGATGCCAACACTCCTGACTTGGGTTCCAACAACCGGGCATGAATATGGGGCCACAGATCGTGACGGACAGACCAGTCAACCTGCAGATTCACGCTCAACGGTTCGACCGTTTCTCCCAGGATGATCGAGCAGAGGGAGAGATCGTCTACTCCTTCTACGCCGATGGAACATTTCTGGGGCGTACCACGGTTGATATCGGCACTCGGCGAACTCTTCTCGGACGTCTGTACGACCTCACGTCCAGGGTGACGGTGACCGGCTGGTCCACCGATTCCTCCGATCAACTGGCAAGGTTCGGCCGCCACTTATACGCACTGTTCTTTCCTCCGGAAGTCAAAAGAAGCATCTTCCACACGAGCCGACGAGGGATCATTGCGCTTGAGCTCCAGGATCATGACGTTCCTTGGGAGCTGATCTGTGACGAGTACGGGTTCATTTCTCGCAGGATTGCTTTCGGCCGAACACTGATCCGACCATCAAAAGTGATGGAGAACTCCGCGAGGAAGAGCGTCTGTGTCGCGGTAGTGGGCGATCCCACACAAGACCTGCCCGAGGCGCGCAGGGAGGCAGAGGAAATCGCAGAGAAGTGCCGCGATGCATTGGCGATCCTCAAGCAGCGATTCTCCATCTATGGCAGCGTCAGACTTCTGCTCGGAGCCGAAGCGACGAAGGAGGCGGTTCTTCTCGACCTGTTGATGGATCCCAGCCAGGACATCGATCTTCTGCACTACGCAGGTCATGCAAAATTCGATCCCCGGGACCCCTCCAACTCCTCACTCCCCTTGTCCGACGGGGACTTCAGGGGATTTGAGGCCAGAAACCTCGGGTGCTCGCCGTTCGTCTTCGTCAACGGGTGCCGCGCCGCCGCAACAAGTCCGGACGGAGTTGCGAGCTTTGGTGCCGTAAGCGGTCTTGCCGCCGAATTTCTGACGGGTGGAGCAGTCGCCTATATCGCCCCTCTCTGGCCTGTCGGTGACGCACCAGCAAGACGCGTCGCCCAGACGTTCTACAAGAATGTGATGGCCGGCGACTCTGCCGGAGAGGCAATATTCGCTGCTCGAAAGAGCGAGGAAACCCCCGATGCTCTGGCATATGTACTGTTCGGCGACCCAGCAGAGACGCTCCCGATCTTCAAGCCACAACTGACGGCCGGGCCCTATGTCAATGACATAGGGATCGACCGTATCATCCAGCTTGAGCGCGAATACCCCGGTCTGGAACTTCTGGCCGTCAATGATCTCCCTTGGATCATCTGGGACGAGAAGGATGTCCGAGCATGGGTCCACGCAATCCCTATGGATGCTGAAAGAAGTTTGCGTTCAGAGCGTGCATTGATGGAATACATCGAGGAATTTGGAAATCTGGTCGAATCCGGGAGCAAGACACTTCTGTCCATCGTGAGCGCTCGCGTTCTGCGTGGCTATCTTGCCTCACGCGGGGCGACCCGCGCACAAGAATTGATCGACCATGTTCGCCGGCTGAGTTCGGCACCCCGATTCGGATTGGTGATCTCGGAATACGAAGACGGGGAGATCGAAGAGATCGAACTGGTAAGCAGGTTCGGCAACATTCCTCCCGACCCGGCCTCCAGCGTCTATGTATTCAACAAACAGACTCGATTCGAAGACAGCGAACGAACATACAATCTCTACGAAGACTACAACCCCGACATGATCCGTCATTATTTGGAGCGGTATATGAGACTGCTCCGTCGTGCATTGGCCGATTACGGGGAGGAGTTCCAGGTCACGCTCGGCCTGGAATCCTTCCAGACCATTAATGAGTGCACCGGACGCATCCTGCACGGCATGTGTGCCGGCTTGTTTGGGAAGGACTGGGATGAGCCCTCAGGTACCTGAACTCGATCCGAATTGGTTCTCGAGCCGAGCGGTCCTGGCCGATGAAGCTTTTCGCAGCCTCGTCGCTTCAGGACTGGTCGTTCCGACGCGCGGTTCTGCGATAGACACACTGGACCGATGGCTTGGAGATTTCCGGGAGACTCTATGCAGACGCTGGCGCGAGGGGCGAACAGCCGGCGTGAGCAAACTTGAATTGGCTGCAATAATGGCCGATACCCTGGCCGGTCTCGACAGTCGGCTCCCGGCTGCCGTGCTGGGGGTCTACATCGTGCGATTCTCTGGAGAGCGACTCTGCATAGATCACTCGCCTCCGGCACCCGCATCGCCGGAACCATCTGACGACCCTCATTCCGCAAGCTAGAGTCGGCGGACTGAGATGGCCGGCAGGTCAATCACCATTCACCGCCTGGAAGCGGCTCATCTACCAGCCTGCCTCGACCTTGCTGCAAGTCGGGGCTGGGTCCGCGAGCTGGAACAGTGGGACCTTCTGTTTGCCGTTTCTGACGTCTTCGGTTTCGATCACCCTCACCGCCCGGGCCTGGGAGGCACCGTCGCCGTCACCCGATATGGATCAGGGGCCCGGGCGATCGGCATGCTGCTCACCTCCGAGGATCTGGCACGCCAGGGTTTTGGTCGCCAACTCATGTCGGTTGCGATTGACGCAATGGGTACCGGTAAAGCTGAGCTGTGTGCCACTCCTGACGGCCGGCCGCTCTACCGTAATCTCGGATTCGTGGAGAGCGTGGATGTCACGAGATATTCTGCCGCCCGAGGCACAGCACGCCTGCCCTCCTGGCCAAATGTTCGGGAATACGTTCCATCCGACTGGGCCAGTATCTCTCAGCTCGACATCGACGCATATGGGGCAGACCGTTCCGCTCTGCTCATGACGCTCATAGGGCGAGCCCGCGGTGTTCACGTCGCGGAGTCCTCCGGCCGAGTGGTCGGATACGGTATTTCCTGGAAAAACTATCCGGGTCTTGTTATCGGACCAGTCGTAGCAGAAACCATGGACCTCGGGCTCCAGTTGATTTCATCATGCGTGGCGGGGTGCCCGGAAATTTCCCAAATTGATCTTTGCACCAGCTCCCCAGGCATCAAGAGCTGGTTGGAAAAGGCCGGGTTCCTGCGTGGCGACAGATTACCCCTGATGACTCTGGGGAGTTGCAGCTCTCCGGCACCTGGAAACCAGGCGTGGATCCAGGCCCTGGCATCCCCCGCTCTGTGCTGACGCCTGAGCCGGCATGGTGACGGTCATGGCCGGTCGCGACGCGAACAGACCACCAGACACTGTGAGTTCAACCTGAGTAAGAGCAACGGTCAATGCATTATAGTGAGTCCATGACGCTCATCGATCTTTCCATGACTCTGAGTGCAAGTACACCGGTATACCCAGGAGACCCGTCGGTAGTGATCACCGTGGCGGCTCAAATGGAGGCGGATGGGTTTCTAGATCATTCGCTGGCACTGGGCACGCACAATGGAACCCATATTGACGCGGCGGGTCACATGGTTCCTGGCGGAAAAATGCTGGACGATTATCCGCTGGATCAGTTTGTCGGCAGAGGGGTTCTGGTCGATGCGCGAGACGGTGTAGACGCCGATCAGCTCAGAAAACAGGAGATCAGTCGCGGGGACATGGTACTCATCTGGACTGGTATCAGCGATTCTCTGTACTCCGAGAACTACTATGAGAGAGATCCTCAGGTCTCTCAGGATGCCGCCGAATATCTGGTGTCGAAGGGCGTGAACCTGGTCGCAGTGGATGCCGGGAGCATTGACGCCAGCCCCTTCCCCATTCATAAGACACTACTCTCCGGCGGGGTCCTGCTTGCGGAGAATCTCGTCGGTCTCTCCCAACTGCAGAATGCCACCTTCGAAGTGTGGGCGCTCCCGCTGAACCTGCAGGTGGAAGCAGCACCTGCACGTGTCGTGGCGCGAATTCTGCCGTGACTGGAAACAAGCCGTGGACCTACTCAGCAATATGGATCTGGTAGGACACGCTTCCGCCGCAGACCCTCGAAACAAGGTCAACGGCCGCCTTCGCGGCTTCCTCAAGTGCGGATACTGATTGCTCACTCGTCGCATCGACCACCAGGAATGCACTCTTGGTGGCCGCTGTGACTTTGGTCAGATCCGAATCGTGACTATAGCGTGAGAAGATATTTTCAGCATCGGCGTAGACCACTTCTCCGGCTGGGACCTTCTTGGGAGTGTTGCCACCGATCGGGATCATGCGTTCACCTTCGTGTGCGAGACGAAGTGAGGCATCTCCATTGATCGCCGCCCTGTCAAAGGCTCCAATCGGAAGGAGATGACGGGAGACGACGAGGTTGCAGCAGTCCACGAGGGAATTGATCGTTGGGAATTTGCCGTTTTCCGCAACCCTGCTGACAAGCCCCTCCGGTGCCGGCATCTCCCGGACGGGGTCGATTCCCATGAATCTGTAATACCTGCGCCAGGCCTGAATCGGAGAGTCTTCGTCGGTTGACGTATGCGGACTCGAGAGCTGCAGGTCAGCCACCGTCGCACGCTTGAGATCGTCAAGTTGTCGGGATTTCTTCACGACAGTCAGATCATCGAAGAGAATTGCGGCAACCTTGGTACCCGGATGCTTTTCGCTGACTTCTTCCGAGATCGAGAATTTAAGCACGGAATCCCCTGATGACTGATGACGCCATGTGCTGAAGGTACTTGACGGTGCGTCTGGTGTGTCCGGACTACCAGTCTGACAGCCATGACTTGATCAGGTAGCTCAACCGGCATCTCCGAGCGATCGGTTGCGCCTACGACTCAGGGGCAACCGGCTGAACGCCGGTACCGCGACCCGATCGCCACAAACCCCCTGCGGCCCGGCACCACCGGGCTCACCCACCTCACCCGCGTACCACCTCTCACTTTGGTACCAGCACGTCCCGCATGATCCGATGGCCGCATGAACAGCACCACCGTCACTGTCACCATCTGGTCCCTCGAACAGACCTCCCCCGCGGACCTGCGTCCGGCCGCGGTCCCGCAGGGCGACGACATCCAGATCGTCCGCGCCGAGGTGCCCTCGCCCGAGTTCAGCCGGTTCCTGTACGCCTCCGTCGGCGGGGACATCCAGTGGACCGACCGGCTCCCCCTGAGCTACGCACAGTGGGAGGAGACACTCGGCCGACCCGGGGTCGAGACGTGGGTCGCGTACGACCGGGGCACACCCGCCGGGTACGTCGAGCTGGACCCGCAGGACGACGGCGCCGTGGAGATCATGTACTTCGGGCTGATCCCGGCCTTCCGGGGGCGGCGCATCGGCGGCCATCTCCTCACCTACGGAGTGCAGCGGGCCTGGGACCTGGCCGAGCGGTGGCCGGAGCGGGCGGAGACCAAGCGGGTCTGGCTGCACACGTGCAGCAAGGACGGGCCGTATGCGATGGACAACTACCTGCGCCGCGGTTTCCGGCTCTTCGAGACGAAGACCGAGGAGGAGGAGCACGCACCGACTCCGGGGCCCTGGGCTGGAGCGCAGGCCTGACCCGGCCGAGTGACGGACAACACACCGTCTCACGATACGGGACAGTCTGGTCCGCATTGTGGATAGTGGTGGACTGGCGCGAGATCGCCGTGACACGCTTCCGTCATGTCTGGAACTGGAATTGCCTTGGTGAGTCGACGCCACGTCGACCTCGGCCGCGTATCCAGCGCCATCTGTCCGGCGCGCTGAGCAGAACCAGCCACGCCGTTTCCCGACGTACTCCGCCGTCCCCGTCGTTGCGGACGAGCCGAATTGCCCCTACGTATGTGAGCCACCGCGTCCTGCCGTGAACGGGCAGGTCACAGGGGTACCTTCAGCCTGACCGCCACCCGCTTGAGCCGCCAGAGAAGGACGAACCACCATGGCCGCCACCCCGGAAAAGCCCGCTCCAGCCACGCCCCGCCGCAAGGCCGGCCGTCACCGTGGCGAAGGTCAGTGGGCCGCCGGCCACTTCACCCCTCTGAACGGCAACGAGCAGTTCAAGAAGGACGACGACGGTCTCAATGTGCGGACACGCATTGAGACGATCTACTCCAAGCGCGGTTTCGACTCCATCGACCCCAACGACCTGCGCGGACGCATGCGCTGGTGGGGCCTGTACACCCAGCGCAAGCCCGGGATCGACGGCGGCAAGACCGCGATCCTGGAGCCGGAGGAGCTGGACGACGAGTACTTCATGCTCCGGGTCCGTATCGACGGCGGCCGGCTCACCACCGAGCAGCTGCGGGTCATCGGCGAGATCTCGGTGGAGTTCGCGCGCGGGACCGCCGACATCACCGACCGGCAGAACGTCCAGTACCACTGGATCCGTATCGAGGACGTCCCCGAGATCTGGCGGCGTCTTGAGGCCGTCGGGCTCTCCACCACCGAGGCCTGCGGTGACACGCCCCGCACCATCCTCGGCTCGCCCGTCGCCGGTGTCGCCGAGGACGAGATCATCGACGGCACCACGGCCATCGACGAGATCCACCGGCGCTTCATCGGCAACCCCGACTACTCCAACCTGCCGCGCAAGTTCAAGACGGCGATCTCCGGTTCCCCGCAGCTCGATGTGGCGCACGAGATCAACGACATCGCGTTCGTCGGCGTGAACCACCCCGAGCACGGCCCCGGCTTCGACCTGTGGGTCGGCGGCGGGCTCTCCACCAACCCCAAGCTGGGCCAGCGGCTCGGCGCCTGGGTGCCGCTGGACGAGGTGCCCGACGTGTACGGCGGTGTCATCGGGATCTTCCGCGACTACGGCTACCGGCGGCTGCGTACCCGCGCCCGTCTCAAGTTCCTGCTCGCCGACTGGGGCACCGAGAAGTTCCGGCAGATCCTGGAGGACGAGTACCTGGAGCGGAAGCTCGTCGACGGGCCCGCGCCCGAGCAGCCCGCAGGGACGTGGCGCGACCACCTCGGTGTGCACCGGCAGAAGGACGGGCGTTTCTACGTCGGCTTCGCACCCCGCGTCGGACGCGTGGACGGACCCCAGTTGGTGAAGATCGCGGAGGTTGCCGCCGCCCACGGCTCCGACCGGCTGCGTACCACCACCGAGCAGAAGATGATCGTGCTCGATGTGGAGGAGAGCCAGGTTCCTTCACTGATCGCCGGGCTCGAAGCGCTCGATCTGAAGGTCAACGCCTCTCCGTTCCGGCGCGGCACGATGGCCTGCACCGGCATCGAGTTCTGCAAGCTCGCCATCGTCGAGACGAAGGCGCGCGGCGCCTCCCTCATCGACGAACTGGAGCGCCGTATCCCGGACTTCGACGAGCCCATCACCATCAACATCAACGGCTGCCCGAACGCCTGCGCCCGTATCCAGGTCGCCGACATCGGTCTCAAGGGCCAGCTGATGCTCGACAAGGACGGCAACCAGGTCGAGGGCTTCCAGGTGCACCTCGGCGGCGCACTGGGCCTGGAGGCCGGATTCGGCCGCAAGGTCCGTGGTCTGAAGGTCACTTCGGACGATCTGCCGGACTACGTCGAGCGCGTTCTCGGCCGGTTCCAGAAGGAGCGCGAGGACGGCGAGCGCTTCGCCGCCTGGACCGCGCGCGCCTCCGAGGAGGAGCTGTCGTGAGCGAGCGAGCTGCCCCGTTCTACTGCCCCTACTGCGGCGACGAGGACCTGCGCCCCAACGAGACAGGTCACGGCGCCTGGGAATGCTCGGCATGCAACCGCGCATTCCAGTTGAAGTTCCTCGGGCTCCTGACCCGGGGTCTGCAACGCAACGACGTTGAAGGGGACGGGATATGACGAGCACTCTGGAGACCGACGATCCGAAGACCCTCGCCGAGCGCGCGGGCCGCGAGCTGGAGGACGCCTCTCCGCTCGAGATCCTCAAGTGGGCCGCGGACACGTTCGGCGCGCGTTTCTGCGTGACCTCGTCCATGGAGGACGCGGTCGTCGCCCATCTCGCCTCCCGCGCCATGCCCGGCGTCGACGTCGTCTTCCTCGACACCGGCTACCACTTCCCCGAGACTATCGGGACGCGTGACGCGGTGGAGGCCGTGATGGACGTCAACGTCATCACCCTCCTGCCGTGGCAGACCGTCGAGGAGCAGGACGCCGAGTACGGGGCGAAGCTGCACGACCGTGACCCTGACCTGTGCTGTGCGCTGCGCAAGGTCAAGCCCCTTGAGGACGGCCTGAAGAACTACAGCGCCTGGGCGACCGGTCTGCGCCGCGACGAGTCCCCGACCCGGGCGAACACCCCGGTCGTCGGCTGGGACGAGAAGCGACAGAAGGTCAAGGTCTCGCCGATCGCACGCTGGACGCAGGAGGACGTGGAGGCGTATGTCGCCGAGCACGGTGTCCTGATGAACCCGCTGCTGATGGACGGCTACCCCTCGATCGGGTGCGCCCCCTGCACCCGCCGCGTCGCGGAGGGCGAGGACGCCCGGGCCGGACGCTGGGCTGGGAGCAACAAGACCGAGTGCGGGCTGCACGGATGACGGACCATCAGGTGCCTCGGACACGCCAGAGCCAGATACCTCAGACCCAGGAGAACCACATGACGACGGACCAGGGAGCCACCATCTGGCTCACCGGTCTGCCGAGCGCGGGCAAGACCACCATCGCTTACGAGCTGGCAGGCAGGCTCCGCGGCGAGGGCCACCGGGTGGAGGTGCTCGACGGCGACGAGATCCGCGAGTTCCTCTCCAAGGGCCTCGGGTTCACCCGCGAGGACCGGCTCACCAATGTCCAGCGCATCGGTTTCGTCGCGGAGTTGCTCGCGTCGAACGGTGTGAAGGCGCTGGTCCCGGTGATCGCGCCGTACGCGGACAGCCGTGAGGCGGTGCGCAAGCGCCACGCGGGCGAGGGCACCGCGTATCTGGAGGTGCATGTCGCCACTCCGGTGGAGGTGTGCTCCGTACGCGATGTGAAGGGTCTGTACGCCAAGCAGGCGGCCGGCGAGATCAGCGGACTCACCGGGGTCGACGACCCCTATGAGGAGCCTGAGTCGCCCGACCTGCGGATCGAGTCGCACGAGCAGACCGTGCAGGAGTCCGCAGCCGCGCTGCACGCGCTGCTCACCGAGAGGGGCCTGGCCTGATGACGACCTTCGCCACTGTCACCGAAGGAACTGACAGCCCTTACGCACTCAGCCACTTGGACTCTTTGGAGTCGGAGGCGGTGCACATCTTCCGCGAGGTGGCGGGTGAGTTCGAGCGGCCGGTGATCCTCTTCTCCGGCGGCAAGGACTCGATCGTCATGCTGCATCTGGCGCTGAAGGCCTTCGCTCCGGCGGCCGTTCCCTTCACGCTGCTGCATGTCGACACCGGGCACAACTTCCCCGAGGTCCTTGAATACCGCGACCGTACGGTGGCCGAGCACGGGCTGCGCCTGCATATCGCCTCCGTACAGGACTACATCGACCGCGGTGTGCTGCGCGAGCGACCCGACGGTGTCCGCAACCCGCTCCAGACGCTGCCGTTGACCGAGAAGATCCAGGCCGAGCGGTTCGACGCGGTCTTCGGCGGCGGACGCCGCGACGAGGAGAAGGCCCGCGCCAAGGAGCGCGTCTTCTCCCTGCGCGACGAGTTCTCCGCCTGGGACCCGCGCCGCCAGCGCCCCGAGCTGTGGCAGCTCTACAACGGCCGCCACGCACCGGGCGAGCATGTCCGCGTCTTCCCGCTCTCCAACTGGACCGAGCTGGACGTATGGCAGTACATCGAACGCGAGGGCATCGAGCTCCCGCAGATCTACTTCGCCCATGAACGCGAGGTGTTCAAGCGGTCGGGGATGTGGCTGACCGCCGGTGAGTGGGGCGGCCCGAAGGAGAGCGAGAGCATCGAGACGCGGCAGGTCCGCTACCGGACCGTCGGTGACATGTCCTGCACCGGCGCCGTCGACTCCGACGCCACCACGCTCGATGCCGTGATCACCGAGATCGCCGCCTCCCGGCTCACCGAGCGGGGCGCGACCCGCGCCGACGACAAGATGTCCGAGGCCGCGATGGAAGACCGCAAGCGCGAAGGGTACTTCTAGACATGACGATCACCACAGAGCAGCTCTCGGCCACCACCCTGCTGCGCTTCGCGACCGCGGGCTCCGTCGACGACGGCAAGTCCACCCTGGTCGGACGTCTGCTGCACGACTCCAAGTCGATCCTCACCGACCAGCTGGAGGCCGTCGAGAGCGCCTCGCGCAACCGCGGTCAGGACACGCCCGACCTGGCGCTGCTGACCGACGGACTGCGTGCCGAGCGCGAGCAGGGCATCACCATCGACGTCGCCTACCGCTACTTCGCCACCGCCCGGCGCCGGTTCATCCTCGCCGACACCCCCGGCCATGTGCAGTACACCCGCAACATGGTCACCGGGGCGTCCACCGCCGAACTGGCCGTGGTCCTGGTCGACGCCCGCAACGGTGTCGTCGAGCAGACCCGCCGCCACGCCGCCGTCGCCGCGCTCCTGCGCGTCCCGCACGTCGTCCTGGCCGTCAACAAGATGGACCTCGTCGACTTCGCGGAGCCCGTCTTCGCCGAGATCGCCAAGGAGTTCACCGCGTACGCCGCATCGCTCGGCGTCCCGGAGATCACCGCGATCCCGATCTCCGCGCTCACCGGGGACAACGTCGTGGAACCCTCCGCGCACATGGACTGGTACGGCGGCCCGACGGTGCTCGAACACCTGGAGACCGTCCCTGCCAGCCACGACCTCACGGCCTGCCACGCCCGTTTCCCCGTGCAGTACGTGATCCGGCCGCAGACCGCCGAGCATCCCGACTACCGTGGTTACGCGGGCCAGATCGCCGCCGGCGCCTTCCGGGTCGGCGAGGCGGTCACCGTGCTGCCCTCGGGCCTCACCAGCACCATCGCCGGGATCGACGCGCTCGGCGAGAGCGTCGACATCGCCTGGGCCCCGCAGTCCGTGACGATCCGGCTCGCCGACGACATCGACGTCTCGCGCGGCGATCTGATCGCCCCGAGCAGCGACGCCCCGGCCCCGACGCAGGACGTCGAGGCGACCGTCTGCCATGTGGCCGACCAGCCGCTGAGCGTCGGCCAGCGGGTGCTGCTCAAGCACACCACCCGCACCGTCAAGGCGATCGTCAAGGACATCCCGTCGCGGCTGACGCTGGACGACCTGTCCCAGCACCCGAACCCGGGGAAGCTGGTCGCCAACGACATCGGCCGGGTCGTCGTACGGACGGCCGAGCCGCTCGCGCTCGACGCGTACGCGGACTCCCGCCGCACCGGGTCCTTCCTGCTGATCGACCCTGCGGACGGCACCACACTCTCCGCGGGCATGGCGGGCGACGCCTTCGCCGCCACGGCGGAGCAGGTCCACGAGACCGTGCAGCACGACGAGGAGGGATGGGACTTCTGATGTCCGGTTCCCAGGATTTCTACGCGGACTTCGCGAAGGAGGGCGGCCGCATCGGCAGCGGCGCCCTCGGCAGCGGACAGGGCGGGGTCGCCCGATGTGCGTGATGACGTACGCGCACTGCCTGCGCGCCCCGATGCACCTGCACCACCTGCACACGCACCGCCGAAGACCTGCCGACCGCCCGGCCGCAACCTGAGAAGTTGCCCGAGCCGGGCCAACGAGGGGAAGACCTCCCGTGCCTGCCAGCCGCATCACTCTCCGCCGCAGCCTCGCCGCTGCCGCCGCCCTCCCGATCCTCGCCGTGGCGCTCACCGCCTGCGGCTACGGGTCCGACAGCAAGAAGGACGACACGAAGGCCGCGGCCAATGTGGGCGGCAAGAAGCTCTCCGCCGACACCGTGAAGATCGGTTACTTCCCGAACCTCACGCACGCCACCGCACTGGTCGGCGTCCAGGAGGGCCTGTTCCAGAAGGAGTTGGGCGGCACCAAGGTGAAGGCCTCGACCTTCAACGCCGGCCCCTCCGAGATAGAGGCACTGAACGCCGGATCGATCGACATCGGCTGGATCGGCCCCTCCCCCTCCATCAACGGCTACACCAAGTCCAAGGGCCAGAGCCTGCGCATCATCGGCGGCTCCGCGTCGGGCGGTGTGAAGCTGGTCGTCGACCCGAAGAAGATCAAGTCCCTGGACGACGTCAAGGGCAAGAAGATCGCCACCCCGCAGCTCGGCAACACCCAGGACGTGGCGTTCCTCAACTGGATCGCCGGCAAGGGCTGGAAGGTCGACGCGAACAGCGGCAAGGGTGACGTCTCCGTCGTCCGTACGGACAACAAGGTGACCCCCGATGCCTTCAAGTCCGGCTCCATCGACGGCGCCTGGGTCCCGGAGCCGACCGCGTCCAAGCTGGTCGCCCAGGGCGGCAAGGTCCTCCTCGACGAGCGTGACCTGTGGCCCGACAAGAAGTTCGTGATCACGAACATCATCGTGTCGCAGAAGTTCCTCAAGGAGCACCCGGACGTCGTCGAGGCGGTCCTGCGCGGCTCGGTGAACACCAACGCCTGGATCAAGGCCAACCCGGACAAGGCGAAGGCCTCCGCCAACGCGGCGCTCAAGACGCTCTCCGGCAAGGCGCTGCCCGCCGAGGTCATCGACCCGGCGTGGGCCTCCATCCAGACCACCGACGACCCGCTCGCGTCGACCCTCACCTCCGAGGCGGACCACGCGGTCAAGGCCGGCCTGCTGAAGAAGCCCGACCTGGCCGGCATCTACGACCTGACGCTGCTCAACAAGGTCCTCAAGGCGGCGGGTCAGCCCGCGGTCGCCGACGCCGGTCTCGGCGTCAAGTAACCACCGCACACCCGCTCCCAGGAGGTGACGACCATGGCCACAACCCTCGCCAAGGCCGACGACCGCACCGCGGTGACGCACGCGGCGCGTATCGAGCACGTCTCGAAGTCCTTCGGCGGCCCTGCCGGGCCCCAGCTCGTCCTGGACGACATCACCCTCGATGTCGCACCGGGTGAGTTCGTCACCCTCCTGGGGGCGTCCGGGTGCGGTAAGTCCACCCTGCTCAATCTGGTCGCCGGGCTCGACCTGCCGTCCTCGGGGTCCATCGAGACCCCGGGCGGCAGGCCGGCCCTGATGTTCCAGGAGCACGCGCTGTTCCCGTGGCTGACCGCGGGAAAGAACATCGAACTGGCGCTGCGGCTGCGCGGGGTGCCCAAGGACGGGCGCCGCGCGGAGGCGGAGCGGCTGCTCTCTCTCGTACGCCTCGACGGCTCGTACGGGAAGCGGGTGCACGAGCTGTCGGGCGGGATGCGCCAGCGCGTGGCACTGGCCAGAGCGCTCGCCCAGGACAGTCAACTCCTGCTGATGGACGAGCCGTTCGCGGCTCTCGACGCCATCACCAGGGACGTCCTGCACGGTGAGCTGACCCGCATCTGGCGCGAGACGAACGTCTCGGTCCTCTTCGTCACGCACAACGTGCGCGAGGCGGTACGGCTCGCCGAGCGCGTGGTGCTGCTGTCGTCGCGGCCCGGCCGGATCGCGCACGAGTGGACGGTCGACATTCCGCAGCCGCGCCGGATCGAGGACTCCGCGGTCGCGGAGCTCTCGGTCGAGATCACCGAACAACTGCGTGGGGAGATCCGCCGCCATGGCCAGCACTGAAACGAAGGCGACCGACTCGAAGGCCGCCAGGGCCGACGACCTGGCCGGACTCGAAGCGGGCCTGGACGCGCTCGACGCGGTGCAGTCGCACCGGGTGCCGGTGCGCCAGGTGCTCGTACAGAAGGTGCTGCCGCCCGTGGTGGCGGTCCTCCTGGTCCTCGTCGTCTGGCAGATCCTGATCTGGGCGAAGGTCACCGACGACTACAAGCTCCCCTCCCCCGGCCAGGTCTGGGACGAGGTGACCAACGCCTGGGCGCAGGGCACCCTGCTGGATTACATCTGGACGTCCGTCTCGCGCGGCCTGCTCGGCTTCCTGCTCGCCCTGGTCATCGGCACCCCACTGGGTCTGCTGGTGGCGCGGGTGAAGTTCATCAGGGCGGCGATCGGCCCGGTGCTCTCGGGTCTGCAGTCGCTGCCCTCGGTGGCCTGGGTGCCGCCGGCGGTGATCTGGCTGGGTCTCAACGACTCGATGATGTACGCGGTGATCCTGCTCGGCGCCGTCCCCTCGATCGCCAACGGCCTGGTCTCGGGCATCGACCAGATCCCGCCGCTGTATCTGCGGGCCGGGCGGACGCTCGGTGCGACGGGTGCGCGCGGCGCGTGGCACATCGTGCTGCCCGCCTCGCTGCCCGGCTATCTGGCGGGCCTGAAGCAGGGCTGGGCGTTCTCCTGGCGCTCGCTGATGGCCGCCGAGATCATCGCGTCCTCGCCCGATCTGGGCGTGGGTCTGGGCCAGTTGCTGGAGCAGGGCCGTGAGACGAGCAGCATGTCGACGGTCTTCCTCGCCATCTTCCTGATCCTGATCGTCGGTATCGCCATCGATCTGCTGGTCTTCAGTCCGCTGGAACGGCGGGTGCTGCGCAGCCGCGGTCTCCTGGTCAAGAGCTGAGCTCGCCCATGCCCCGTCCCGTCCTTGTCGTCGTCGCCCACGGCAGCCGCGATCCGCGGCACGCGGCGACCGTCCACGCGCTGGTGCGGCGGGTACGGTCGCTGCGGCCCGGGCTGCGTGTGGAGACGGGGTTCCTCGACTTCAACGTGCCGTCGGTGGCCGGGGTGCTGGAGTCGCTGGCGGCGGATGGCGTACAGGACGTGGTGGCCCTCCCGCTGCTGCTGACCCGCGCCTTCCACGCCAAATCCGACATCCCGGCGGTCCTGAACGCGGCCCCGCCGCGGCTGCGGATCCGCCAGGCGGAGGTCCTCGGCCCCTCGCCGCTGCTGAACTCGGCGCTGGAGCGCCGGTTGTACGAGGCGGGGCTCAGCCCCGCCGACAAACGCTCGACGGGGCTGGTCCTGGCCTCGGCGGGCTCCACAGACCCGGAGGCGATCGCAGTGATCGCTGAAATCGCGCGGGAGCTGCGGCACACCGGTTGGTGCGCCGTGCGGCCTGCGTTCGCCTCCGCTGTATTTCCCGGGGGGTTCCCCCGTACCGAGGACGCGGTACGGCAGATGCGGGCGGCGGGCGGCGTCGAGCGGATCGCCGTCGCCCCGTACGTCATCGCACCCGGCCGTCTCCCGGACCGTATCGCTACGGGAGCCAGGGAGGCGGGCGCGGAGGTCCTGGCCCACGTGCTGGGCCCCGCACCGGAGTTGGCGCGGCTGCTGCTGCGGCGCTACGACGAGGCCCGCACTCCGGTCCTCGCCGCCGCGCTCAGCGCCTGATTCACCCCGCCGTGGTCGTCCCGGTCGCCGTCGCGGCCGGTCCTTCGCCTGCCGCGGTCACCGCGGAGACCTTGACGGTGTACTTGGTCCCGGGCGTCAGCCCGCCGACCACCCGGAACATGCCCTTGGCGGTGGGCTGGGTGACCAGAGTGTCGCGGCCGTTGACCTCGATCGTCCTTCCGTCGGAGACCGTGAGCCGGTAGCCGATGATCTTGGCGTCGCCCATCTTCGCGGGCGGCGTCCAGACCACGGTCACCGCGTTCGCCGACGTCCGCAGTTTCGCCCCGGTCGGTACGGCCGACAGGGCCGTGACCGCCGTCGGAGCGAGCGGGGCCGAGGCGAGGGAGGGTGCGCTGGTGCCGTGGGCGTTGGTGGCGGTGACCGTCACCGTGAAGGGACCGCCGGTGAGCCCGTCGATCCGTACGTACGCCAGCCGCTTGAAGTCGGCGGCACTGACCGTCGCCGCGCCCGCCTCGGTGCCGTCCGCCCGCAGCGCGTGCGCCGTGTAGCCGGTGAGGGGTGAACCGCCGTCCACGTAGGACGGGTTGAAGGTGACGAGCAGGGCGTCCGCCCCGGCGGTGCTGGTGCCGATGCGGGAGGGCGCCTCGGGTGCGGAGACCGCGCCGGTCCGCAGGGAGAGGATGTTCCGGTAGGCGGGTTCGAGGCCGGCGTCGGCGATGACTGCGGCCGGGGCATCGGCGGGGCTGGTGATGATGTGGTTCCCGGCGGTCACCAGGCCCTTGTTGTCGCCGTCAGCGGTGCCCTCCTCCCACCAGTTGCCCTTGACGAGGGTGGGGTCCTTGTTGCCGAGCTGGTCGCGGTAGTCGGTGTGACTGCTGGCGACGTTGGCGTAGGAGGCGCCGTACAGGACGTTGCCCTCGACGGTCTCGTACGTGCAGCCGTTGTCGGTGTAGACGCTCTTGCCCAGGCCCCACTGGTCGTTGATGACATTGCCGGTGACCTTCTCGCCGTCGGTCAGCGAGGTGCCGGTCAGGCCCTGGGTGTAGATGCCGCCGCCGTCGTCGAGCATCTGCATGTAGTCGAAGATGAGGTTGTCGCGCACCGCGTTGTCATGGCTGGCGTTCGGTGTCGCGGGCGAGCCGATCTTGTCGGGCCAGCCGCCCCAGCCCATGGAGATGGCGCTGTAGGCGAGGTGGTCGAGCTGGTTGTGCGCGATGGTGTTGTGCTGTGTGTAGCCGTTGAGGATGCCGACCGCGCCATGGAATTCGCGGGGCAGTCCGTAGAGATGATTGTTCGTCACTTCCACGCCGCTGGCCGGGGTCTGGCCGTCGACTCCGCCGATCTCGATGCCGTTGCCGGAGATGTCGGTGAAGACGCTGCCGCGGACCCGGGAGTCGGTTGTTCCCGTGCCCAGTTCGAGCCCGGCCGCACCGAGGTGGGTGAACCGGCTGTCGTCGAAGGTGATGCGCTGTCCGTACGTGAAGGAGAGGTTGCCCGGCATCTTGGTCCAGGACGCGAAGGGGCAGCTGCCGCCCTCGACGAATCCGCACAGGCCCTGGGTGGCCCAGCCCGTCGGCCCGGTGACGGTGTAGCCGGCCTGGATCTCGGAGAAGCCCTCGGGCTGCGAGGGGGTCAGCCAGGTCGCGTAACTGAACTGCAGCCCCTGGAAGGCGACATCGTGGACCGGGGCGGCGGCGGTGCCCCGGCCATCGACGAGCTTCTCGGCCGCTGCGGCCTCGACGTCCGCGTGGCGCAGGTCCTCGCCCTTGCGGGGCAGGTAGTAGACCCGGTGCGACGAGCGGTCCAGGTACCACTCGCCCGGCTGGTCGAGGAGTTCATAGGCGTTCTCGATGTACGAGGCCTTGCCGCCGTTGGTGAGCTTGCCGGGGCCGACCATCGAGACCGTGCGGCCGGGGATGTCGGGGAACTCCACCCGCTTGTTGGAGTTGTCCCAGCACGGCTGGACCATGGTGAGGGCGGTGCCCTCGGCCGCCGCGATGCGGCAGCGCGGCTCGGTCCACTGGCCGAGGCCGTTGCGCTCGACGTTCCAGAGCTCTTCGCCGCTGGTGTAGACGAATTCGGCGTCGGAGGGGTGACGCCAGTGGGAGATCGTGTCGGCGGACGCGGTGTAGCCGGTGGGGGTGACGGTCAGCCCGACGGGGACCTCGCCTCTGGCGCGCTGGGCGCGCACTCCGTCGACGTACAACTGCCGTGTGTCGGTGAGGCCTTGAGGTGCGGGCGCGGAGTAGAGACCGGGGCGGCCGTGGACCGGGCGCCATCCCTCGACCTGCTTGCCGCCGCTGATGACGGTGGATCCGGTGCCCTGCCAGACGATCCGGTGACCGTTGCGGCCGGAGTCCCTGGCGTCCAGGACGAGGGGCTTGGTCATGCGGTACGTACCGGATGCGAGGCGGACGGTGAGGTCGCCGTCGTAGTGGGCGGACCTGGCGCGGGCCAGGTCCCTGGCGCGTTCGAGCGTACGGACCGGGTGGTGGGCGGTGCCCTGGCCGTGGTCGTTGCCGTACGGCGAGACATAGACGTCGGCCGTGTGCGCGGAGGCGGCTCCCGCCGCGGTCAGGCCCTGGGGAACACCGAGCGTCAGTACAGCCGCGAGGGCCGCGACGAGCGCGGCTCTTCGGGGTGCGGGCATGTTCACTCCCGTGGGTCAGCCTCGTAAGATACGCGAAAGGTAGGATGGCTGACGTGGCACGGTCAATGATTTTGTCAGCAGCGCCGCAGAGAACCTCCATAAATTGACCCACTCATCGGAGCATTAGCTGTGCGGGGCCTCCGCGTCCACCAGCGCCACGAGCTCGGCGACCGGCATCGAGCCCGCCTCCCTGCGCTCGCGCGCGAACGCGTTGGCCACGCGCTGCAGTACGTCGTTGACCGGGGTCGGCACCCCGTGGAGCCGGCCGAGGAGCGCGATCTCGCCGTTGAGGTAGTCGGCCTCGATCGTGCCCGTACCCCTGCTGAGGGACTGCCAGGAGGAGCCGGCGCTGCGCGGCGGGCCGCCGACGACCTTGAAGCCGATCTTGTCGCCGCGCGTCCTCCGCGACTCCTCCTCGGAGACCATGTCGATCCCGGCCGCGGCGAGGACCGCCCGGCCCTCGGCCTGGGCACGCACGTAGAGCGGGAGCATCTCCTCGCGCATGGCGCCGCAGGCCGCCTCCATGGCGTTGCCTATGTTGCCCACGAGCTTGCCGTACTTCCAGCGCATGACGTCGGGGACCACGGGCGATTCGAAGGGCGCCTTCTCCAGGTCGCGGGAGATCGCGTACGCCGTCTCGTCGACCCCCGAGGGGTAGCGGCCGATGTGCAGCATCCCGGCGAGGGGGAAGCCCTTCGCCCCGACGTGGCCCGGCTCCAGGAAGGTCGCGGGGAGCCAGACGCATATTCCGTACACCCGGCGGAAGCGGCGCAGCGCGAGGCGCTCGCCCTCGACGCCGTTCTGCGCGCAGACCACCGGCAGGCGCTCACCCGCCGTGCCGCCGCCCGCGACCGGGCGGCCGGCCCAGGCGTCGAGGGCGGCGACGCTGTCCTGGGTCTTCACGGCGAGGAACAGCACGTCGTCCGGGCCGAGTTCGAGCTCCTCGGGCCCCCTGACCACGGGCAGCGGATGCGTGCGCGTCCCCTCGTGGCCCTCGACCCGCAGGCCGTCCGAGCGGATCGCCTCGTAGTGCGCCCCGCGCGCCACGAGGACGACGTCGATGCCACTCTCCGCCAGCCGGCCGCCGACGACTCCGCCGACGGCCCCCGCCCCGATGATGATGTAGCGCATCAGTTCTCCGATCGTCGGCGAACGGCCAGCCTACGGAGGCGGATCGCGGCCGGGCAACGGTGGCCGTGTCATGCCTTACCCGAAGGCGTTCCCGGTCACCGTGACCTGCCGGCCCTGGCTGGTGGTGGTCGCCGCGGTGCTCAGGCAGCTGCCCGAAGCGGGGTCGGTGACGGTGGGCAGGGTGGCCGTGGAGCTGACACCGGCCTCCGTGCCGACCGGCACCCCGTACGTCACGGTGACCTGCTGGCTGCAGCCCGCGGTCAGATACGGCTCGATGAATCCGCCGTCGGACTTCTTGAACCGGCCAGAGGTCGCGGGCAGGGAGAAGCTCCCGATGTGGGCGACCACGGCGCCGGTCGAGGTGTTCACGACGTCACCCGTCATCAGCTGGGTGTCCCCGGTGACGCTCGCGCGCTTGAGGTCGAGGGTGTACATCGTGCCCTTGGCGTACGGGAACCGGACCGCGCAGCTCACGCCCGCGCCTCCGTCCGCGCCGGGGCTGCAGTGGCTGTCCGTGGTGGTGGCAGCGGCGTTGAAGGAGCTGAACACCGCCTGCAGGGTGGGGTTTCCGTCCGCGTCCGCCGGCTTGGGCTGGAAGCCCGCGTACGGTCGCGTGCCGCTCTCCAGCGTCGTGTAGTACGCGAAGTACATGCCGGCCGCGTCGGGCGCCGACTGGAAGGCCATCGGGAGCTCCAACTCGGTCACCGGAGTGGGGGCGCCGGTGGTCCAGCTGCTCGTCGGCGTGGAGGCCCACGACTGTCCTGCCGTACCGAGCACCAGCAGCCCGGCCGCACCGGCCACCATCACAAACCTACCGAAAGGGGTCATGCCATTCCTCCTGGGGTGGGGCACAGCGAGGGGGACACGGGCAGCATGTAAGCGGTTGCTATGCGACCGCAAGGGGGCCGGGAAAGTTTCTGTTCGTTACTGTCGAAATGGCTCTCCCGCACCGTCGGATAGCGTCGGTGCATGTTCCAGGAAAGCTTTCTGCTCGGTGGGGACCTGCCTGTACGGCGCCTCGGATACGGCACGGCCCAGCTGGCGGGCCCCGGCTACTGGGGCGCGCGCGGCGACCGCCAGGACGCGCTCGCCGTACTGCGCAGGGCCGTCGCACGCGGGGTCACGCTCATCGACACCGCCGACAACTACGGCCCGGACGTGGCCGAGGAGCTGATCGCCGAGGCGCTCCACCCGTACCCCGGCGACCTGGTGATCGCGACCAAGGGCGGGGTCGTCCGTACGGGTCCCGACGCCTGGCACATCGCCGGCCGGCCCGAGCAGCTGCGCGCCATGTGCGAGGCGAGCCTGCGGCGTCTGCGCACCGACACCATCGACCTCTACCAGCTGCACCGCCTCGACCCGGAGGTCCCGATGGCCGACCAGCTGGGCACCCTGGACGCTCTCCGCCAGGAGGGTAAGATCCGGCACATCGGTCTGGACACGCTCACCGCCGACCGGCTGGAGCAGGCGCTCTCCCTGACCGGGATCGCCGCGGTACAGAACCGCTTCAACCTCGTCGACCGCGAGTCGGCGGACGTCCTGAAGGTGTGCGAGGCGCACGGCCTCGCCTTTCTGCCCTGGTTCCCGCTGGCCAACGGCGCCTTGACCGGCGAGGCCTCATCGACACTCTCAGCCGTCGCCGACCGTCACGGCGCGAGCCGGGGCCAACTCGCCCTTGCCTGGCTGCTGCACCACTCCCCCGTCACGCTGCCGACACCCGGCACCGGTTCGCTCACTCACCTGGACGAGAACCTGGCCGCGGCCGATCTGCGCCTGTCCGAGGACGAGATGAAGGAGCTGGACAAGCTGTGACAGCGCGCACCTCGGCGGTGATCAGGGCGGCCCGGCGTTGACCCTGCCCCTGGGACAGAGCTCATGCTCGGGCGCAGTCGGCCGAACCGAGGAGAGACCATGACCGTCAGCGCGGACGAACTGGACTTCTACCGCACCCAGAGCGTGTTCAGCGACCCCTGCTCCACTGTCCCCGCAGGCACCGCGCGCGAGCTCGCCGCGCTCGTACGGAACGTGCTCATCCACCGCGAGGAAGGCGCCCTCTTCGGCTTCACCCTGCCCGAGGACCGCCGTGACGAGGCCGAGACGCGGTACGCCGCCGACATCCTCGGCGTGCTGCGTGCCCGCAGCCCGCGGCCGCTCACCGGGGCACGCGCCCCGGAGGAAAGGTTCGCGGGCACCTGCCGGGACTTCGCGCTGCTGCTCTGCACCCTGCTGCGGGCGTCGGGGATCCCGGCCCGGGTCCGGTGCGGGTTCGCCGCGTACTTCGCGCCCGGCGCCTTCGAGGACCACTGGGTGACGGAGTACTGGGACGGCGGGCGCGGCTGGCGGCTGGCCGACCCGCAGCTGCCCGGGGTGTACGACACCGGCTTCGACCCGCTGGACGTACCGCGCGACCAGTTCCTCGTGGCGGGCGAGGCCTGGCGGCGCATCCGGCGCGAAGAGGCCGACCCCGGGACTTTCGGGGTGCAGGTCATCGGCCTTTCCGGCGCCTGGTTCGTACGGAGCGATGTCGTACGGGACCTGGCGGCGCTCTGCCGCGTCGAGGTGCTGCCCTGGGACGCCTGGGGCCTGACGGACCAGCCCGAACTGGTCCTCTCCAAAGAGGAGTTGACGCTCCTCGACACAGTCGCGGAGGCCGAAGTGCGGGGCGGCCCGCTCACCGGCCTGCTGGAGCTCCACGAGCGGAACGCCGGGCTGCGCACTCCGGCCGAGATCACTTCGCACACCACCTACGGCGGCGTGCGCAAGGTCAGCCTCCGGTCATCTCCACGAGTTTGACGACGGTGTTCCAGTTGCGCGAGGTGCCGGTGATGCCCTTGTTGACGGCGGGCCTGCCGAGCGCCTCCGCCAGCTTGGAGCGCCCCAGGCCGTCGGGAGCGTAGAGGTAGAGCGCCCGGTCGCCGAGGCGGAACTCCTCGGGGAGAAAGGCCTGTTGGTCGATGCCGGCGAACCGCTCCCCGGTGACAGGGGCCGTGAAGTAGGTGACATGGAGCTGCTTGGCCTCCAGCTCGGCGGCAGGGAAGGGGCACGCTTCGGCGACCGCACGGAGGTAGGGGCCGCTGCGCACCAGGCAGGGCACGGCGAACCCGAAGTGGGACTCCAAGGCGCTCTCCAGGCCGGCGGCGAGGGCGTCCTGGTCGTCGCTGTCGCTGGTGAAGACCGCGTTTCCGCTGTTCAGGTACGTCGCGACCCCGCCGTGGCCCAGCTCCGTGAGCAAGGTTCTGAGCTCAGCCATCGGGACCTTTTTGTGGCCGCTCACATTGATGCCGCGCAGCAGCGCCGCGTAAGTCGTCGTCATGCGCAAGAAGATAGACGGTCCGGCGCGCTTTACGTGTAAGGGGCCCGAGTCCGCCCTGGTAGGGATGGGCCCCCACCGCAGGGAGGAGAGAGCGGGCCCTGGGTTCACCAGGGAGTACGACGATCCGGTCTTATCGCGCCCATACCTTCGGAATGTGAGGCGGCGCAGTGCCGCCACCGCCGACAAGGGGGCAGGCCCGTCATGGGTGTTGGGGATACGAAGGTGCGCGGCATAGCCGCCCGGGCCGGCGGATGGAGCGCCCGGCACCGCTGGGCCGCGGTGGGCATCTGGGTGCTCTTCGTGGTGCTGGCGATGGGGATCGGCACAGCGGTGGGCCGGGCGGATGTGAAGGAGAGCGACCAGCTGTCCGGCGAGACCAGCCACGCCGCGCGCATCATCGACGACGCGGGGCTCAAGGAGCCGGCCGGCGAGACCGTGCTGATCCAGGCGAAGGGGACGGCGGCCAAGGCCACCGACGCCGAGTTCCGGCGGGCCGTGGACTCCGTGATGAAGTCGGTCACGGACACCGGTGCCGTGGAGTCGGTGAAGTCTCCGTACGACACCAGGTCCATCTCCAAGGACGGGCGTTCGGCACTGGTCCAGTTCCATGTCAAGGGCGAGTCCGACACGGCGTCCGACCGGATCGAGCCGGTCCTGGACGCGGTGAAGAAGGTCCAGGACGAGCACCAGCAGCTGCGGATCGAGGAGATCGGCAGCGCGAGCATGAACAAGACGTTCAGCGACGCGTTCGGCAATGACTTCCAGAAGGCCGAACTCTCCGCGGTACCGGTCGCGTTCGGCATCCTGCTGATCGCCTTCGGCGCGCTGGTCGCGGCGCTGCTGCCGGTGGCCCTCGCGGTCTCGGCGATCATCGCGACGATGGGCCTGATGGCCGTCGTCAGCCATGCGATGCCGATGAGTGACACCGCCAACTCCGTGATGCTGCTGGTCGGTCTGGCCGTCGGCGTCGACTACTGCCTGTTCTATCTGCGCCGCGAGCGCGAGGAGCGGGAGGCCGGGCGCGATGCGCAGACCGCGATGAAGATCGCGGCGGCCACCTCGGGGCGGGCGATCATCGTCTCCGGTGTGACGGTCTGTGTCGCGATGGCGGGGATGCTCTTCACCGGTCTCGCCGAGTTCCAGGCGATGGGTCTGGCCTCGCTGATGGTGGTCGCGGTGGCGATGGCCGGTTCTGTGACCGTACTGCCCGCGCTGCTCTCGCTGCTCGGCGAGCGGGTCGAGAAGGGGCGCATCCCGTTCCTCAACCGGGCCAAGCGCGGCAAGTCCAACGGCAACGGCGAGAGCCGGATCTGGCGCGCGGTGCTCGGCGCCGTACTGCGCAGGCCGAAGGTCGCCCTGGCCGTGGCGGCGGGCGCGCTGGCCGCGATCGCACTGCCCGCGGTGGGCATGCACACCCAGAACCTCACACTGGACCAGGAGTTCGGCGACAAGCTCCCCATCGTCCGTACGTACCAGAGCGTCAACGCGGCCTTCCCCGGCGGCGCCGACCCGGCCAATGTGGTGATCAGCGCCAAGGACATCAACGCGCCCGAGGTGCGGCAGGCGATCACCGACTTCCGTACGCAGGCGGTCAGTTCGGGTGCCTCGCAGGGTCCGGTGGAGCTGACCGTGCACAAGCAGCAGAACGTGGCGACGATCGACGTGCCGCTGGTCGGCGGGTCCGACCAGAAGAAGGCGGAGAAGAGCCTGGCACTGCTGCGTGACCACGTCCGTCCCGACACGCTGGGCAAGGTCTCGGGGGTGAGTGCCCCCATCACCGGCAGTGTCGCGGGGTCCAAGGACTTCAACGACCAGATCGTCGGCTCGGTCGTCCCGGTCTTCGCCTTCGTGGTGGTCTTCGCCTTCCTGCTGATGCTGCTCTGCTTCCGCTCGCTGACGATCGCGATCACCTCGATCGTCCTCAACCTGCTGTCGGTGGGCGCCGCCTACGGCATCCTGACCGCTGTCTTCCAGCACGGCTGGGGAGCTTCCCTGGTCGGCGCCGAGGGGGTCGGCGCGATCATCTCCTGGCTGCCGCTGTTCCTCTTCGTGATCCTCTTCGGGCTCTCGATGGACTACCACGTGTTCGTGGTCTCCCGGATCCGCGAGGCGCGGGTGCAGGGCAGGAACACCCTGGAAGCGATCCGGCACGGGGTCGTCACGACGGCCGGTGTGGTGACGAGCGCGGCGGTCATCATGGTCGCGGTCTTCGCGATCTTCGGAACGCTGTCGATGCAGTCCATGAAGCAGATGGGCGTGGGCCTGGCGGCCGCCGTCCTGATCGACGCAACGATCATCCGGGGTGTGCTGCTCCCGGCGGTCATGGCCCTGCTCGGCGACCGCAACTGGTACTTCCCGAAGTGGCTGCGGTGGCTGCCCGACCTCACGCACGACGAGTCGGTGGTCATGCCCGAGCAGGCCGCCCCGGTCGCCGCCGTTCCCTCGCCCGTACGGTGGAACGACGACGACCAGGACCGGCAGGTAAGGGTCTGATCCGGTAGGGGTCCGATCCGGTAAGGGTCCGATCCGGCCCGGTCAGCTCTGGCGAGCGGGCAGTTCGGCCTCGATGAGGTCGGCTGCCCGCTTCGTGCCGCCCTCGCCGGCCATGTCCGCGCGGATCTCCGCGAGGCGGCGCGCGACCTCGGGGTCGCCCGCCACGGCCAGGACCGCCTCGCGCAGCGCATCGGCGGTGGCCTCGTCGGCCGGTACGTGGCGGGCGACACCCAGCGACTCCAGTACGGCCGCGTTGCCGAACTGGTCGACGGCCTGCGGGACCGCGACCATCGGGGTGCCGGTGGAAAGGCCCTCGCTGCTGCCGCCGGCGCCCGCATGGGTGATGAAGGCGTCGGCCTCCTGGAGGATCGCGAGCTGTGGCACCCAGGAGTGGACCTCGAAGTTGGCCGGGATCTTGCCGAGTTCGGACTCCTGGACGTGTGCGCCGATCTGCAGCACCACATGCCAGCCGGGCAGATCCCCGAAGGCCTCGATGCACGCACGGTAGAAGCCGGGCTGCTTGGTGAAGGTGGAGCCGAGCGAGACGAGCAGCACCTTGTCCGCTCCTGCGGGCCGCTGCCAGTCGCTCTGGTCGGCGCTCTGGTCGGCGCCCTCGGCCCGGCAGGCGCCGACGAAGGTGTACACGGCCTCGTCGACACGGTCGGCGTTCGGCTGGAGCGCCTTGGGGATCAGGACGACGGACCGGCGGGGCCGGCCCACGAAGGGGTCGGGGTGCTCGTCGATGCCCTGGGATTCCAGCCAGGCGTGGAAGCGGGCGTAGTAGGCGCGGCCCCGCTCGGTCGCCAGGAGCCCGGCAACCATCGGCTCGGAGATCTCCTTCTCGTACCCCTCCCAGGCGACCAGGTTCGGGGAGAGCGAGACGCCGGGGACGCCCCAGCGGCGGGACAGTGCGATCGCCGGGTAGGAGGTGATGTCGTGGATGACGAGGTCGGGGACGCCGAGGCCGGCCTCGCCCTCGTACGCCTCGATGAGCTGTGGCAGCACCTGGATCGCATCGGCGAGGAACGGCTCGATGTTGTCGATCAGCTCGGTGCCCCAGGCGTCGGGGTCGTCGTCGGTGGGGAGCGTGGAGGTGTAGACGACCGGCTCCGCGCCGGTCTCGGCGATCTTCTCTGCGAAGGCGGCGGGGATCGCGTAGGTGACGCGGTGCCCCCGGGCGACGAGCTCCCGGATCACTTCGAGACTCGGGTTGACGTGCCCGGAGGCGGCGATGGAGAACATGGCGACATGGGCACGCGGCGCTGAGGTCATGCCACGACCATAAGCGAGACGAAACGTCTCGTCCAGCCCATTGATTCAGCGCTGATAGCGGGCCAGGACCCGGTTGCCGTCCCTCACCAGGCGTTTCTCCAGCTCAGCCGTGTCGATCGCACCGCTGTAATACTCCTGGTAGGCCGGGGTCGCGACCTTGTCCTTCCACTCCGGATAGCCGCGCACCGACTGGGCGGGTGCCGGGCGCAGTGCGCCGGCCAGTGCCGTACCGGTCGCCCAGCCGTCCTTCTCGGCGTGCAGCGCCGGGTCCTTGAGCGCCTCGGTGCCGGTCGGCAGCATCCAGTCGCCCTTGGCCAGGCGCACCATGTTCCGCGGCTGGAGCATGAAGTCGATGAACGCCATCGCCTCCTTCTTGTGCGGGCAGTCCTGTGAGACGGAGAGCGTCTGCGGGCTCACCCCCTGCGCCAGCCCGTCGCGGCCCGCGGGGGCGGGCAGCACGGTCCACTCGAAGCCCTTGGGCGCCTGCTGGACGATCTGCTGCCGGTAGGAGAAGCCGAGCGGGACCATCGCGTACTTGCCGCCGAAGAAGCCGGGGAGCGTGTCGGAGCCGCCACTGCCCAGGGTGGTGGTGGGTGAGCTGTGGTCGGTGTTGATCTGGGCCTGGACCGTGCCGGGGACCACCGCGTCGCCGTCGGCGAACCGGACCGTCACCTTGCCGTCCTCGCCCCGGTGGAAGAGCTGACCGCCTGCGGAGAGGCCGAGGTTGAGGGTGACGGAGACGGGCTCCTTCAGCGGCCAGGCGACCCCGAACTTCCCGCCGCCGCTCAACTGCCCGGTGACCGTACGGAACTCCTCCCAGCTCCACGGCTTCGCGGGCGTCGGGATGCGGACCCCCGACTCCTTCAGCCACTTGGCGTTGGCGATGATGACGCGCGGCTCCTGGAGAAAGGGGACGCCGTACACCCCCTTGCCGAAGGTCGTCGTCTCCCAGCTGCCGGCCGGGATGTCCGCCTTGAGGCGCGCGGGCAGCAGCGTGCCCAGGTCGGCGAGATAGCCGCCGTACGCGAAGTCGGCCAGGTCGTCGGAGGCGTCGTGGATGACGTCGGGCGCCTCGCCGCCCTCGAAGGAGGTCAGCAGCTGGTCGTGCACACTGTCCCAGCTGCCCTGGATGTACGTGACCTGGACGTCGGGGTGGGCGGCGTTCCACTCCTTGACGAGCTGCTTGTTGGCGGTGACGGACTCCGCCTGCCAGGCCAGCGACTGGAACTGGAGGGTGATCTTCCCGCCGGAGTCGCTGTCACTGTCCGTGCAGCCCGCGACGGGGAGCACGGCGGCCAGCGCGCCCGCGAGAGCCTGGCGCCGGGTGATCCGGTACGAGGAGGCCATCAGCTCTTCACCGCCCCGGCCAGCATTCCGCCGGTGATCCGCTTCTGGATGATCGCGAAGATGACGAGTGAGGGGATGGTCGCCAGGAACGCGGCCGCGGCGAGCGGCCCGAGGTCGGCGACGCCCTCCGCGCCGAGGAAGTGGGTGAGGACGACCGGCAAGGTCTGCTTCTCCGGGGTCTTGAGCAGGACGAGCGCGAAGAAGAACTCGTTCCATGCGGTGATGAAGGCGAAGAGCGCGGTGGCGACGAGGCCGGGCGCCAGGAGCGGCGCGGTGACCGAGACGAGCGTACGGAGCCTGCTCGCCCCGTCGACGGCGGCCGCCTCCTCCAGCTCGGGCGGCACGGCGCGTACGTACCCGACGAGCATCCAGAGCGCGAAGGGCAGCGACCAGACCACGTACACCATGATCAGCCCGGGCAGGGAGTTGATCAGGTGGAGGTTCTTCAGGATCAGGAAGAGCGGAATGATGATCAGGACGAACGGGAACGCCTGGCTCACGACCACCCAGCCGGTGGCCGCGGTCGACAGCCTGCTGCGGTGGCGGGCCATGACGTAGGCCATGGGCGTCGCGATGACGACGGCGATCAGGGCGGCGGAGAACGCGGCGATCAGGGAGTTGAGCGCGGCGTGCAGCAGCGGCTGCTGGTCGAAGGCGTCGCGGAAGTTCTGGAGGGTCGGGTCCTTGGGGATCCAGGTGGGGTGCAGCGTGGCGAGCTCGCGCGGCGGCTTGAAGGCCGTGGAGATCAGCCAGGCGAAGGGGAACGCGATGAAGACGAGGTAGCAGAGCAGCGCCGCGTACTGTCCGGCGCGGGCGGGCTTGCTGGTGCGCAGGCTCATTTCTCCTCGCCTCCCCTGAGCCGGCCGACGAGGTACACGGCGAGGATCACGGAGATCACCGCGACCATCACGCATCCCATGGCGGCGGCGTAGCCGAACTGCCCGTAGCGGAAGGCCTCTTCGTACGCGAAGAGCATCGGGAGGCGGGTGCGCCCGCCGGGTCCGCCGTTGGTGAGGACGTACACCAGGGCGAAGGAGTTGAAGTTCCAGATGAAGTTGAGCGCGGTGATGGAGAGCGCGATGGGCTTGAGCGCGGGCCAGGTGACGGTACGGAACCTCCGCCAGGCGCCGGCCCCGTCGATCGCGGCCGCCTCATGCAGCTCGCCCGGGGTGTTCTGCAGTCCGGCGAGCAGGGCGACGGTGGTCTGCGGCATCCCGGCCCAGACCCCGACGAGGATCACGGCGGGCAGGGCGGTGGAGAGGCCCGAGAGCCAGTCCCTTCCGTCGCCGAGGCCCAGATTCCGGATGGTCTCGTTCAGGATTCCCGCATCGGGGTTGTAGACGAGCCGCCACATGATGCCGACGACCACCTCGGGCATCGCCCAGGGAATGATCGCGAGCGCCCGGGCCAGCCATCGGAACCGCAGATTCTCGTTCAGCAGGAGGGCGAGGCCCAGTGCGAGGAAGAACTGCGGGACGGTCACCCCGACCGCCCAGAGCAGTCCGATCCTGAAGGAGTCCCAGAAGAGGGTGTCGTGCAGCAGGTCCTGGAAGTTCAGCAGTCCGACCCACTGGGTGGGCTGGGTGCGCCCCGACTGGGAGTCGGTGAAGGCCAGTGCGATGCCGTACAGCAGGGGACCGACGCTCAGTACCAGGATCGGGATCAGCGCGGGCAGCACCAGGAACCAGGCGCCGTGATCGGGCTGCTTCCCGGTGCGGGTACTGGACCGCGCCGTTGCGGTCGCCAATGTCACGTTTTCGACTCCTTCGGGCGGCTAGTCAGCTTCTGGCCGCCCCGGCGGCCCCCGTCATCGTGCTGACGGTCCGTCTGTTCGTCAAGCCAACCTGCACAGATGCGAAACTTGTGCGGCCGACACGATCAACAGGAGACAGCAGATGGACGAGGCACGGGCGCGGGACGTACTGGCGAAGGCGGGTCTGGACCGGGACGCGGAGCTGCTGGCCCTCGGCGAGAACGCGGTCTTCGCGACCGGCGATCTCGTGGTGAAGGTGGGGCGCGACGCGGAGCTGCTCCCCCGTGCGGAGCGTGAGCTGTCCATCGCGGCCTGGCTGGCGGAGTCAGGGGTCCCCGCGGTCCGTGCGGCCGAGCCCGGACCGCTCCTCGTGGACGGCCACCCCCTCACCGTCTGGCAGCGCCTCCCCGAGGCGGTGCGCCCGGCGGAACCCGCCGACCTGGCCGTCCTCCTGCGCCTGGTCCACGCACTCCCCGCCCCCTCCTCCTTCACCCTTCCCCGTCGCGAACTGCTGGGCGGTGTGGAGCGCTGGCTGCGCCTTGCGGGCGATGCGGTCGACCCGGCGGACGCGGCGTATCTGCGCGCCCGCCGCGACGGCTTCACCGAGGCCGCCGCGGCCCTCACACCCCATCTCCCGCAGGGCCCGATCCACGGCGACGCGCTCCCCCGCAATGTCCACGTCGCCCCGTCAGGACCGGTCCTGGTCGATCTGGAGACGTTCTCGGCGGACTTCCGCGAGCACGACCTGGTGGTGATGGCGCTCTCCCGCGACCGCTACGGCCTGCCGCCGGAGTCCTACGACACCTTCACCTCCGCCTACGGCTGGGACGTGACGGAGTGGGACGGCTGCGCGGTCCTGCGCGGCGCCCGCGAAACAGCGAGCTGTGCCTGGGTCGCCCAGCACGCGCCGACGAACCCCAAGGCCCTCGCGGAGTTCCGCCGCCGGGTGGCGTCGCTCAGGGACAACGCCCCCGAGGTTCGCTGGCACCCGTTCTGATCCGCCGGACACTCCCTAGCTGCGGGCCTCCAGCCGCTGGGCGGGGATCGAACCGGCGTCGCGCAGGGGCCAGTCGGCGTCGATCACCGCGTCCGTGTTCCCCTTGCGCCGCAGGAAGGACTGGAAGTCCGTGGCCCACGCCGCGTACCACCGCACCTGCTGACCGTGCAGCTCCGTGAGGTCCGTCTCCCCCA
This sequence comes from Streptomyces beijiangensis, assembly GCF_017315755.1. Classification (GTDB taxonomy): domain Bacteria; phylum Actinomycetota; class Actinomycetes; order Streptomycetales; family Streptomycetaceae; genus Streptomyces; species Streptomyces beijiangensis. The sequence goes on along the minus strand of NZ_JAFLRJ010000127.1, from coordinate 1,288 downwards.
CCTGGCGGTGCCGTTCGGCTATGGCGACGGCGACCCGCACCGCGGCCAGCGCATCGGCCCCCGCCTCATGCGCCCCGTCCAGTACGACCCCGTACTCGGCACAGCTCGCCTCCAGGGTCCGCTTCCCCTTGCGGTACTTGTCGACGGCCCGGTCGATGGTGAGCGGGTCGAGGACGGGCGTCGCACCGGCCAGCGGCGGCAGCCCGTGCCGCCGCAGCTCGGCGTCCAGCAGCGTCAGATCAAAGGCGGCGTTGTACGCGACGACGGGCACGCCCCGCGCCCAGTAGTCACCCAGCACCCGGGCGATCTCCGCCGCGACCTCGCGCACCGGCCGGCCCTCGGCCGCCGCCCGCTCGGTGGTGATCCCGTGGATCTCCGCGGCCTCGTCCGGAATGGGCACCCCCGGATCGGCGAGCCACTCCAGCCGCCGCACCGGCTCCCCGTCCAGCACCTCGACCACGGCGGCCGTCACAATCCGCGCCTCACTCGGCTCGGTCCCGGTCGTCTCCAGATCAAACCCGACCAGCGTCTTACGGTGCCAGCTCATGGTGGCCCTCCTTCGTGGTGCGTCCCCAGTTGACAACCACCTTCGCACGCACCACTGACAACGCCCCCGGCGCCCCGATCGACCCGATCACCCGGAAGCACCCGATCGCCCGATCACCCGGAAGCACCCCGCTCGCTCAAGCGCGAGGTCAGGAGACCGGGCGTGAGTCCGTCCATACCGACTCGAACTCCTCGCGGTACGTCTCGAAGAGCCCGTGCTCCGTGTCCGTGACGTCCCGCCCCGCCTTCACGACCCCCCGGCTGCCGCCCCTCAGCACCAGCACCGGCGCCTCCATGCCGCGCGTCCTGCGCAGATACGTCTGGACCACGGCCAGCCCGTCCGCACCGTCACCGTCGACCAGATAGGCGGTGAAACGCGGTGTCTCGTCGAAGACATGGATCTCGAAGGCGCCAGGGTCACGCAACCGCGAGCGCACCCGGCGCATATGGAGGATGTTCATCTCCACCGAGCGGCTCAGTTCACCCTTCTTCAGCCCCAGTTCACGCTCACGGCGCTTGACCGCGCTGCTCGCCGGGTTGAGGAAGAGCAGCCGGACCCGGCAGCCGGACTCGGCCAGCCTGACAAGTCGCCTCCCGGAGAAGTTCTGCACCAGGAGGTTCAGGCCTATGCCGATCGCGTCGACGCGGCGGGCGCCGCCGAAGAGGTCCTCGGCGGGCAGTTGCCGCTGCAGACGCACCCGGTCGGAGTGGACGCCGATGACATCGGCGTCCACTCCGACCG
>NZ_JAFLRJ010001225.1 GCF_017315755.1 Streptomyces beijiangensis | reverse complement strand
GCCGGCCGGCGGTGAAGATGTCGTCGCCCAGGTCCAGCACGCAGTGGCCGGTGGGAAGGCGAGGCGCGGAACCGGGGACGTGAGACGCCGTGCCGGTCGCTGTCTCGTGCCCGGTGAGGAGCTGCTTCGCCTCGTACGCGAACGTCCCCCCGACGTACAGCGCCCGCAGCCACTCGCGCCCGGCGTCGAGTCCGGCGACCAGCGCGGCGGTGTCGGGCCCGGGGGAGTCCTCGC
>NZ_JAFLRJ010001224.1 GCF_017315755.1 Streptomyces beijiangensis | reverse complement strand
CCCCCGGCCCCTGCCCCCCACGCCAGCCCGAGGAGCAGCGCCATGCCCAGTTGTCCGTGGAGTTCGATGCCCGCCCCGAAGGCGTCGAAGCCGATCACCGAGAGCGAGGCGTTCGCCGAGATGTCGGTCAGCCAGACCAGCAGCGGCAGCGCGGCCCCCGTGACCACACCCAGCCTGAGCGCGCACCGCCCGGCGAAGCCGAGCGCCGACAGTCCTCCCGTCGGCGTACGAGCGGCCGCGAGCACCCCCGCGTACAGCATCATCACCGCGGTCGCGACCGCCAGCAGCCAGACCCGCCCGTCCAGTTCGGACAGCCGGCCGAGCGTCACCGGCTGATCGGTGGAGACCTTCAGCAGATCGTCGATCGGATGCGGCAGCAGCTTCCCCAGCGCACCCGTCGCCCTGCCGTCCCAGGGCACGAAGAGCCCCAGCGGTATCCCGAGCCACACCCCGTTCGGCGCCCCGACCAGCGCCGCCCCCGCGATCCGCTTCGGGTGGTCGTCGCCGATCATCGCGTACGCGGCCGCCGCGAGCCCCGCGGCGACCGCCACCAGCAGCACCGCGACCAGCGCGGAGGCGGCGGGCCTGACGGTGCGGTGCACCGCACCCCAGCGGGCCGGCAGCGGCGTACGGCGCGAGGCCAGCAGCGCGATCGCCATCACACCCAGCACCCAGCAGGCCCCGCCCGCCAGCGACTGACCGGTGTTGACCGTGAACCCCACCGAGGCCTTGGCGTCGACGAGATCCCCGATCTTCCCCGGCAGCAGCCCGCCGATGTCCCCGAGCCCGCCCGGCAGTTTGTCCCCGAGCCCGCCCGCGCCCGGGATGTTGTCGAGCCCCAGCTTGCTCCCGTCGATGGTGCCGACATCGTGTCCCGCCCAG
>NZ_JAFLRJ010001223.1 GCF_017315755.1 Streptomyces beijiangensis | reverse complement strand
TCGCGCAGGTACCGCACCGGCGACCTCGCCCGCCTCACCGGCGACGGCGAGCTGCAGCACCTGGGACGCATCGACACCCAGGTCAAGATCCGCGGCTACCGCGTCGAACCCGGCGAGGTGGAAGCCGCCCTGACGGCCCATCCGCACATCGCCCAGGCCGCCGTCGTGACCCAGCGGCCCGGGGACGGGTACGAGGTAGGCGGCCAGGTAGGGGGTGGTGTCCCCG
>NZ_JAFLRJ010001222.1 GCF_017315755.1 Streptomyces beijiangensis | reverse complement strand
CGTCTCCCTGTTCCGTAGGGGCTCCAGCGCCCAGAACGCGCCCGGGCCGCGACCCTCGCCGACCGGGGGGTGGCGCTCGGCCAGCTCCGCGAGGGCCGGGCAGGGGATGTCGGAGCCGAGGCGGGCGGCCTGGCCGCCGATGTCCTCGTCCTCCATCGCGGTGATCGTCGCGACGGCGGCGGCGCAGGCCAGGCCGCCCGCCTCGGCTCCGACATCCTCGGCCGTACGGAACAGGGAGACGCGCGAGCCGCTCGTCCCGTACAACGCCTCCGGCGAGGCCAACGCCCCGAAGGCGGCCATCGG
>NZ_JAFLRJ010001221.1 GCF_017315755.1 Streptomyces beijiangensis | reverse complement strand
AGCGCAGGCAGACCACGCTCATCCCGTGGCGTCGCGCCATCATCCGCGCGGTCAGCTCGTCGGCCTGCTTGGAGAGGCCGTACGCATCCTCCACCTGGGCCGGCATGGCCTCGTCGACCGGTACGTACGCAGGGTGCGGGTCCTCGACGGACGTCCAGGGCAGGCCTGTCACGCCCCACGAACTGGCCAGGGCGACATGCCGGACCCCCGCCCGCCCGGC
>NZ_JAFLRJ010001220.1 GCF_017315755.1 Streptomyces beijiangensis | reverse complement strand
CAACCAGAAGAACTTCGACGCGAAGAGCTTCCGGTCGGTGCTGTGGGATCCGAAGACCAACCAGTTCAAAAACATACCCACGCCCAAGGACATGTTCTGCGCCGGTCACACCCAGCTGCCCGACGGCAAACTGCTCATAGCCGGCGGTACGAAGCAGTACGAGAAGCTCAAGGGCGACGTCACCAAGGCGGGCGGCCTGATGATCGTCCACAACGAGGACCCGGACAAGC
>NZ_JAFLRJ010001219.1 GCF_017315755.1 Streptomyces beijiangensis | reverse complement strand
CGGGTTCGGCTTCTGGTCGCTGATCGACGGCATCATGTACCTGGTCAGCAACGACCGCACGGACGCCCAGGGGCGGATCCTGCGTGGCTGAACAGGCCCGTTCGGTCCCGTCCCGGGGGCACTCGCGGTGGCATCCCGCGGCTGCCCCCGTCGCGGTGCTGGCGGCGGGTGCCGTGGGCGCCGCCTACTTGTGGGGCACCGACCCGCACGAGCCGGGTCACCTCCTGCCCCGGTGCCCGCTGCGGGCCGTCACCGGCCTGCTGTGCCCGGCGTGCGGCGGTACGCGCATGGTGTACGACCTGATGCACGGCCAGTTCGCCGCCGCCTGGCTGGACAACAGGGCCCTGCTGCTAGCCGCGCCGTTCGCGCTGGCGCTGTGGGGGCGTTGGACGATGGAGGGG
>NZ_JAFLRJ010001218.1 GCF_017315755.1 Streptomyces beijiangensis | reverse complement strand
CCTCTGGACGGTCATCGAGCGCTGCCTCTCCAAGAACCCGGACCGCCGCCCGAGCGCCGAGAACCTGGCGCGCGGACTGCGTACGGTCGCCGCCGGTGTCGGAGTCCACTCCAGCCCCGCCCAGGTCGACGCGGCCCTCGGCGTCGCAGCCCTGCTCGCCCCCGACCTGTCGCCCACGACGGTCCCCAGCATGCCGGGCGCGGCCGACCCCACCCAGGTGCTGCCCACCAACGCGGCCTCGTACGACCCGAACGCGCGCACCAGCGTCATGCCCAACACCCCGCCGCGCCCGACGGCCGACCCCACCGCGGTCATGCCGAACCAGCCGCCGGGCCAGCCCGCGCAGCCCGACGGTCCGCACCCGTGGCAGAGCCAGCTCCAGGCGGCGCGCGACCGCAACGAGCAGACCCAGGTCCAGTACCTGGACCCCGGCCAGGACCCCCTGCGCCACCGCCCGCAGCGCGGCCGGCAGCAGCCCCAGGACCAGC
>NZ_JAFLRJ010001217.1 GCF_017315755.1 Streptomyces beijiangensis | reverse complement strand
GTCCTCGGCGGCCGTGTGCTGGACGCTGCCGGTGCCACCGCCGTTGACGAACTCCAGCTCGGGCGCCACCGCACGCACCGCCCGCACCACGGCAGCGCGCCGGGTGGCGAGCTCCTTGCGGGCCGTGGACTGCATCAGCCGCACCGCGCGCGAACGCAGCGGGCGCCCGGCGATCGAGTCGCCGACCCCGGCCACATGACCCTCGTACGCCATGATCCCCACCAGCCGGAAACCGGGCCGGCGGGCGATCGACCGCGCCAGCTCGGCCAGTTGGGCGAGCTTGGGATCGGCGGCCAGCTCCGCGTACCCGGCACGGTCCGCCGACGGATAGGCGAGCAGTACGTCATCGAAACCCGACCGCGCCAGCCAGAGCGACTCGGCCAGGGTGAAGGACATCAGCCCCTCGAAACCGTCCTGCGCAAGCACCCTCTCCAGCAGGGCCCGGCACCGAACCGACTTGCTCGCCACCCGGATCGGCTTGCCCGCGGCGCGGCGGACGAGGTCACGGGCGTTGGCGTCGAAAGCCTCGAGGTCGACGATCGCGAGCGGGGCGTCGAGGTGGGCGGTGGCCCGGTCGTACCGGGTCCGGTCAGCTGCACGGGGCGTCATGACCGAAGCCTGCCAGATGTGATTACCGCAGGGTAGGGGGATGTTCTGGGCAGATGCCGCACCCCGGCACACTGGTTCCTGCACCGTCGGTGCCAGCCCTTAGAGTTACGGAAGGACCGATGACCAGGGGGCGGGATGAGTACCGAAGCGCCGCGCGCTCCTGTTCCGCCGAGG
>NZ_JAFLRJ010000126.1 GCF_017315755.1 Streptomyces beijiangensis | reverse complement strand
AGCCCGCCCTGACCGCTCTGCGCGAGCGCGGGCTCCCTCCCCGTACGGTCGACGGATTCCTCCGGCCGCTGCTCTCCGCGCTGCTCTGCGACCCCGCCCTCACCACATCGAGCCGCTGCGCCGACCTGGCCCTGCACGGCTACGCGCAGGGCCGCCTGTGCATCCCGGCGGGCGGCGCCGCGGTACTCCCCGAGCGACTCGCGGCGACACTGCCGCCCGGCACGGTACGGACCGGCGTGCGCGTGAAGTCCGTCGCGATCAACTCCGTCATCACCGAGGAACACGGCGAACTCTCCTGCCGCGGCCTGCTCCTCGCCACCGGCGCCCGCGCCGCCGCCGGCCTCCTCCCGGGGCTGCGCGTCCCCGCCTTCCACCCGGTGACGGTCCTCCACCACACGGCGCCCGGGCCCCCGCTCACCGACCCGGCGCTGCTCCTGGACGCCGACCGCGACAGCCCCGTCTCGCACACCGCGGTCATCAGCGAGGTCGACCCCACGCGCGCGCCGGACGGCCGGGCCCTGATCTCCACGACCGTCCTCGGTACGCCGCCCGACGACCTGGACCGGACCGTCCGCGCCCGGCTCGCGACGCTCTACGGCACCCCCACCGACGACTGGGAGCTTCTCGCCGTCCACCACGACCCCGAGGCGGTCCCCGCCATGAACCCGCCGCACGACCTGCGCCGCCCGGTCCGCCTGCTCGCCGGGCTCTACGTATGCGGCGACCACCGGGACACCAGCACGGTCCAGGGCGCCCTGTTCTCCGGGCGCCGGGCCGCCCAGGAGATCCTCCGCGACTTCGGCATCGCACCCGGATACGGAACCGCGCCGATCCCCGCCAAGGCGGCCGCCTAACCGAACGCCGCGACGCGGTCGCGGTACCCCCGTACCGCCGCCGCGTCGCGATAGGGCTCCAGGCGCCGCTCGAAGTCCCTCACGTACTCCACCGCCCGCGCGGAGCGCATCTCCCCCGCCTGCTGCGCCGCCTCCGCGCCCAGCGCGCACGCCTGGTCGAGCTCGCCGAGCCCGAGCCGCGCCGAGGCCAGCACGACCCGGCAGAAGAGCCGGGAGCGCGCGAAGACGGGCGAGCGCATCTGCAGCGACCGCTCCGCGTACTGCGCCGCCATCCGGAACTGCTGCAGATCACGGTGGCAGTGGCCGAATTCGTCCGCCAGCTGCGCCTCGTCGAAGAACCGCGCCCAGTAAGGGACTTCATCCCCCGGCCGCGCCGCCTCCATCGCCCGCTCGGCCCGTACGAGAGAAGCCGTGCAGGCCCGCACCTCCGCGAGGACCCCGTGCCCGCGCGCCTCCACCGAGTGCAGCAGCGCCTGTACGACGGGGGGCGCCGAACCCCCCACCCCCTGCTGGGCGACGCGCGCCAGCTGCACGGCCTCGCGCCCGTGCCCCAGATAGACGGCCTGCCGGCTCATCGTCACCAGCACATAGCTGCCGTACGCCCGGTCCCCCGCCGCCTGCGCGAGCCGGAGCGCCTGGACGAAGTAGCGCTGGGCGAGACCGTGGGCGGCGATGTCGTACGAGGTCCAGCCCGCGAGCCTGGTCAGGTCGGCGATGGCGGCGAAGAGCCTGCGCCCGGTCGCCTCGCCGTAGACGCCGCGCAGCATGGGCTCGGCCTCGTGTTCCAGATAGCGCACCAGGGCCTGCCGGGCGTGCCCGCCCCCGTACGCGTGGTCCAGCGATCTGAAGAGCTCCCCGACGGACCGCAGCGCCGCGATGTCCCCCGCCACGACCCGCTGCCCGGGGCCGCGGTCGGTGGTCCGCTGGCGCGGCACGGTCGGTGCGGGGGCGCGCCCCTGCACGCCCTGCACCGGAATCCGCGAACCGCTGTTCGCACCGTTGACCACACTGTTGACAGGGGCCGGGTCCCCGCGCCCCACCCGGTCGTCGGCCCGTCCGATCAGCCAGTCCCTGCTGGGCACCACGAGCCCTGCGGGGGTGAAGGCGATCTTCCGCAGCTCCGCATGGCTGCCGGAGTCCTTGCGCCAGAGCCCGCTGACGATGTCCACGGCCTCCTCCGGCGTACCGGCGAATTCCAGCCCCGCGTACACCGGGGCGCAGGCGTCGAGTCCCAGGTCCTGCGCCGATAAACGGCGCCCGAGACGCCGGGTGAACACCTCGGCGATGAGGGCGGGGGTGGTTCCGCGCGGCTGCTGGCCGCGCAGCCACCGGGTCACCGAGGTCTTGTCGTACCGAAGGTCGAGGCCGTGCTCGAGCCCGAGCTGGTCCACCCGCCGGGCGAGCCCGGCATTGGAGAATCCGGCTTCGGCGATGAGCGCGGCGAGCTGGCGGTTGGGCGTGCGCTGCGGAGGTCGTTCCGACATCAGCTGTACGGTCTCCTGCCTTCCGGGCCAGGGATCAGCCCTCATGGAACGGCGTGAATTTAGCGGCCCTCACCGGCTGTACCGCCGTCTTTGCCCCACGTTCATCCGATCGTGTGAGGAGGTGTCGTTTCTGCCTGCCGTTCTGCCCCGAGAACGCGCGTGTTCGACGCGGTCGTACAGTGGCTGGGGCGCGATATCGGCATGCGATGAGGAGCTGGCGTGAGTGAGCTGCGTTTTGACCGGCTGGGATTCGGCGATTTCGCCGTCGAGTACCGGGAGGCCTGGCAGAAGCAGCGCGAGGTGCATGCGGCACGGTTCGCGGACGAGGTCCCTGACACGGTGCTGCTCCTGGAGCACCCGCCGGTCTACACGGCGGGCCGCCGCACCGCCGACAACGAGCGGCCGCTGGACGGCACCCCGGTCGTGGACGTCGACCGCGGCGGGAAGATCACCTGGCACGGTTACGGACAGCTGATCGGCTACCCGATCCAGAAACTGCCCCGCCCCGTGGACGTCATCGCGCACCTGCGCCGCCTGGAGGACGCCCTCATCAGGGTCTGCGCCGACTTCGGCGTGGCCACCAGCCGGGTCGAGGGCCGCGCGGGCGTCTGGGTGCTCGGCGACCCCGTCGAGGAACGCCCCTCGCTGGGCGGCCTCTCCCTGGACTTCGACCCGCGTCTGACGGACGACGAGTTCGACCCCCGGATGAACGGGCCCGAGTACGCGCCCTCCAACGCGGGCCAGCGCCGCGAGGACCGCAAGATCGCCGCCATGGGCATCCGCGTCGCCAAGGGCGTGACGATGCACGGCTTCGCGCTCAACTGCAATCCGGACACGACCTTCTTCGACAAGATCGTCCCGTGCGGCATCCGCGACGCGGGTGTGACATCGCTCTCGTACGAACTGGGCCGCGAGGTCACGATCGCCGAGGTCCTGCCGTCGGCGGAGAAGCACCTGAGGGACGTACTGGAGAACGCGGACCTGGCGCCGCGCACGGTCGAGAACACCCCCGCCTGAGGAATGCCCCCTGCGTACCAGGGGTTGGCCAGAGATAACCGTACAAATATCGGGCGTACCCTGGTGTCCGCCGACGATTCGAAGCTGTAGAGGGAGCCGGACGTGTCCGCAGTCGCACCCGACGGACGCAAGATGCTGCGTCTGGAGGTCCGGAACAGCCAGACCCCCATCGAGCGCAAGCCCGAGTGGATCAAGACCCGGGCGAAGATGGGCCCCGAGTACACCAAGATGCAGGCCCTGGTGAAGTCCGAGGGTCTGCACACGGTCTGCCAGGAGGCGGGCTGTCCCAACATCTACGAGTGCTGGGAAGACCGCGAGGCGACCTTCCTCATCGGCGGCGACCAGTGCACGAGGCGCTGCGACTTCTGCCAGATCGACACGGGCAAGCCCGCCGCGCTCGACCTGGACGAGCCGCGCCGCGTGGGCGAGTCCGTCGTCACGATGGACCTGAACTACGCCACCATCACGGGCGTCGCACGCGACGACCTGGAGGACGGCGGTGCCTGGCTGTACGCGGAGACCGTGCGCCGGATCCACGCGATGACGGCGGAGCGCGAGGCCGGCCGTACGAAGGTCGAGCTCCTGATCCCCGACTTCAACGCGGTCCCCGAGCAGCTCGCCGAGGTCTTCTCCTCGCGCCCCGAGGTGCTGGCCCACAACGTGGAGACGGTCCCGCGCATCTTCAAGCGCATCCGCCCCGGCTTCCGTTACGAGCGCTCGCTCGAGGTCATCACCAAGGCCCGCGAGGCCGGTCTGGTCACCAAGTCCAACCTCATCCTGGGCATGGGCGAGGAGCGCGAGGAGATCAGCCAGGCGCTGCAGGACCTGTACGACGCGGGTTGCGAGCTCATCACGATCACCCAGTACCTGCGCCCCTCCGCGCGGCACCACCCCGTCGAGCGCTGGGTGAAGCCCGCCGAGTTCGTGGAGCTCAAGGAGGAGGCCGACGAGATCGGCTACTCCGGGGTCATGTCGGGCCCGCTGGTCCGTTCCTCGTACCGCGCGGGCCGTCTCTTCCAGCAGGCCATGGAGCGCCGCGCGGCACTCGCCGTGTGAAACTGCGGCCGTGTGAAACGGAACACGCACACCTACCGCTGAGTAATGGCCGAGATTACGCGGTCCGTACGGTCCCCGCAGGTGAGGGGGCCGGACGGGCCGCGTCCGCTGTTTCAGGGGTGGCGTCAAGGTTTCATTCGCGTTTGACCGGCCGGACATGCCTTGGTAACACCAATCAGTGACCCTAGGTTCACGCACAGCTGCATCCCCGCTGTATCCGCCGCCGTCCCGAGGGGGGACCCCACTCATGCAGGCCGCGACCTCGTCCGTACGCGCCACCGCCATCCCGTCCGTGACCGACGCGCTCCGCGCCGTCGAGTCGCTTCTGCTGAGCCGCGGCCAGCACACCGCGCGCCGCAACGCCTGGACTTCCGTGCTCGAAGACCGCCGCAGGGCCAAGGACCGGACCGAGACGCAGCACGTGGTGGAGGCCGTGGCCACCCGGACGTCGTAGTCCACTGCGTGGGCCGCGTAAACTTCTGGCCATGGCGAGGAAGGCAACAGCAGACGCAGAGTCTGAGAACCCCGGGCGACTCAAGCAGATCGCCCTGACCTACAAGATGACCCGCAAGGCCGACCCCAAGGTCGGTCTTATTGTCGGGGGCCTGGGCGTTGTCGTCTTCGGCATCCTCCTCGGCGTCGGCTTCTTGATCGGTCACCCCATCTACCTGGGAATCCTGGGCTTCCTGCTGGCCTTCCTCGCGATGGCGATCGTCTTCGGACGCCGCGCCGAGCGAGCGGCCTTCGGACAGATGGAGGGCCAGCCCGGTGCGGCGGCCGCAGTGCTCCAGAACGTGGGCCGCGGCTGGACTACGACCCCTGCGGTCGCGATGAACCGCAGTCAGGACGTGGTGCACCGCGCGGTCGGCAAGGCTGGCATCGTGCTGGTGGCCGAGGGCAACCCGAACCGGGTCAAGACCCTGCTGGCGGCCGAGAAGAAGAAGATGAACCGCATCGTGGTGGACGTCCCGGTGCACGACATCATGGTCGGCAACGGCGAGGGCCAGGTGCCGCTGAAGAAGGTCCGCACCACGATGCTCAAGCTCCCGCGCGTGCTGACCGGTGCGCAGGTCACGTCGGCCACCGACCGGCTGCGCGCGATGGGCGACCTGATGTCGAACATGCCGCTCCCCAAGGGCCCCATGCCGAAGGGCGCGCGGATGCCGCGCGGCGGTGGCAAGACGGGCTGACGCCCGTTCCCGCATTTCCCGCACTTCCCCGTACGTACACACAAGGCGGCCCGGACCAGAATTGGTCCGGGCCGCTTCTCTTTGTCCGTATGCCGGGATTCAGATACGCACCTGAACGGCGCGTGCGAGCCGGTCGTGCAGCCCGCGCCCGTCGCGGTCCCAGATCAGGGCCGGAACGGCGAGGCAGAGCAGCACGGACCGCGCGAGGGCCCATCCGGCGCCCAGCCGTCCGCCGTTCTCCGAGACGACGCGCAGCCCGAGGAGCCGCTTGCCGGGGGTGAACCCGACCGTCGAGACGGTCAGCGCGCTCAGTACGAAGAAGACGAGCAGCGCCCAGTTGCCGGCCGCGTGCTGGTCACCGCGTGCGATCAGGCCGTATGCGATCACCATGCACAGCGCCCAGTCGATGAAGATGGCGCCGAACCGGCGCCCCAGCGGCGCGATGGCGCCCCGCCCCTCCTCGGGCAGCCCGAGGCGCTTGCCCCGGTACCCGAAGTCCCCACCAGCCATGTCCTTGGTGGCCTCGCCCGGCCCGGAGAGCCACGATCCGACTACGTCCCTGTTGTCCACCTGTACACGGTACTGCGCCCGCTTTGGCACACTTGAGGGAGGGGCCCGGACGGTCCCCGTTCGACCAGGGCGGTTAACTTCGTCGAAACAAATGGGTCACGCATGAGAAATCCTGCGTGCCTATGGTCGGGTCCAGCGTGTGCCACCGCACAGGCCGCACGCACCACGAGCTGCAACCCCGTCCCTCCCCGGACGGGAGTAGGAGGAGTTGGATGTTCCAGAACGCCGACGACGCGAAGAAGTTCATCGCCGACGAGGACGTGAAGTTCGTCGATGTACGGTTCTGCGACCTGCCGGGAGTGATGCAGCACTTCACCATTCCCGCAACGGCGTTCGACCCGAACGAGGAGCTCGCGTTCGACGGTTCGTCGATCCGCGGCTTCCAGGCCATCCACGAGTCCGACATGGCGCTGCGCGCGGACCTCTCGACGGCACGGGTTGACCCCTTCCGCAAGGACAAGACGGTCAACATCAACTTCTTCATCCACGACCCGATCACGGGTGAGCAGTACAGCCGCGACCCGCGCAACATCGCCAAGAAGGCCGAGGCCTACCTCGCGTCGACCGGTATCGCGGACACCGCGTACTTCGGTCCCGAGGCCGAGTTCTACGTCTTCGACAACGTCCGCTTCGCGACGTCGGCGAACGAGAGCTTCTACCACATCGACTCCGAGGCCGGCGCCTGGAACACCGGGTCGACGGAGAACAACCGCGGCTACAAGGTGCGCTACAAGGGCGGGTACTTCCCGACCCCGCCGGTCGACCACTTCGCCGACCTGCGCGCCGAGATCTCCCTGGAGCTGGAGGCCTCCGGCCTGCAGGTCGAGCGCCAGCACCACGAGGTCGGCACGGCCGGCCAGGCGGAGATCAACTACAAGTTCAACACGCTGCTCGCCGCGGCCGACGACCTGATGCTCTTCAAGTACATCGTGAAGAACGTGGCCTGGCGCAACGGCAAGACCGCGACCTTCATGCCGAAGCCGATCTTCGGCGACAACGGCTCGGGCATGCACGTCCACCAGTCGCTGTGGCAGGGCGGCGTCCCGCTCTTCTACGACGAGCAGGGTTACGCGGGCCTCTCGGACATGGCCCGCTACTACATCGGCGGCATCCTCAAGCACGCCCCGTCGCTCCTGGCCTTCACGAACCCGACGGTGAACTCGTACCACCGCCTGGTGCCCGGCTTCGAGGCCCCGGTCAACATGGTGTACTCGCAGCGCAACCGCTCGGCGGCGATGCGTATCCCGATCACCGGCTCGAACCCGAAGGCCAAGCGCGTCGAGTTCCGCGCCCCGGACCCGTCGTCCAACCCGTACCTCGCCTTCTCCGCACTGATGATGGCGGGCCTGGACGGCATCAAGAACAAGATCGAGCCGGCCGAGCCGATCGACAAGGACCTGTACGAGCTGGCTCCCGAGGAGCACGCCAACGTCCAGCAGGTCCCGACGTCGCTCCCGGCCGTTCTGGACGCACTCGAGGCGGACCACGACTACCTCCTCGCGGGCGGCGTCTTCACGCCCGACCTGATCGAGACGTGGGTCGACTACAAGCGCGTCCACGAGATCGCCCCGATCCAGCTGCGCCCGCACCCGCACGAGTTCGAGCTGTACTTCGACCTCTAAAGGTCGGGGGTCAGGCATCTCTGACCCGTAGCCGCACACTGCAGTGAGGGCCGTCATCCCGTTCCCCGGGGTGGCGGCCCTCACTCATGGGGTGCCGCACGTCATCGGGAGGCGGTACGGGCAGAGGACGGCGCAGCACATGCCCGGCCATACCGCGTCCGTCACCGCCGCCCTCTCGCGCGCCCCGGCAGTCGGTCCGACTCCCGGCGCCACCCGAATGGCCACCCTGCGTGACAGCTCTGGGGTGTGTGTCGTTGAGGGGGCACCTACGAGATGGCCGGAGGCCGCTTTGAGTACCGTTGCGCACGCGCCCCACCCCGAGCACACCCATCAGCACGGCGCGGACTGCGGGCACGTTGCCGTACCGCACGACGATCACGTGGACTACGCGCACGACGGGCATCTGCACCGCGTGCACGGTGACCACGCCGATGAGTGCGAGGCCGACGGGCACTCCGCCCACGACGACCATGCACACCAGCACGGTGAGGGGTGCGGGCACGTCGCCGTGCCTCATGGGGATCACGTCGACTATGTGCACGACGGGCATCGGCACGCCGATCATGGCGGGCACTGGGATGACCACTGACGGTGGGTGAGTTACTCCAGGCCACGCTTGCCCGGGGTCCGGAACGGCTTGGTCAGACTCTTCGCCTCGCCCGCCACATAGGCCGCGCCGCCCTCGGGCGGGGTGAGCAATTCCGTCTCATCAAGCTGTCTCCTTGATGTTCACACATAGGCGAGCAGGGACTGCAGCGGGCGCGGTACGTGCGTGAGGCTCAGGGCGTCCACCAGGGCGTGGGCGTACTGGGCCTTTCTGCCGCTGTGCGTGCCCATGAAGCGGCGGAGCTGCTGTTCCGGGGTGCGGTCCCGCTGGGCGGGCTGCTTCTGGAAGGTGCGGAGCTGGCGCAACTCGCCCTGCTCGGTGATCACTTGCTCCACTGCCGGGGCCCCCAGGGCACGGATCAGTTCGTCCTCCAGGTCCGCATCGCAGACGTAGAAACCCTGCGGCTCCACTCCCGCTTCCGTCAGCGCACGCCGGAAGTAGCGCTCCTCCCCCGCGTCGCAGAGGCCCGCCAGGGCGATGTCCAGGCCCTGGGGACCGAAGAGGTTCAGGAATCTGGTGATACTCGTCGCGCCGCCGAGCGGGACGACGGCGATGGCCTCGTCGTCCAGGTTCCGGTTCTGACGGGCGGCCAGTGCTTGTACGGCCGCCAGGTCGCTCACCCCTTCGACCAGTACGACCGTGCGCAGGTCTGCTGTGGCGGCCAGTTCCTGCGCCGCCGCAGCCGCCGCCTCCGCGTCCGCGCCTCCTGCCGCCCAGGCGACTGCCGCCCTGCTGAACCGGGTTGTCTGATCCATGCGCCCAAGTCTCGCAGGTCCGGCGCGTATTACCTCAGAAGTAATCGACCCGCTCGCGGCCTCCCGGCAAGCTGAAGTCATCCGGAACCCGGGCGGCGCACTCCGCCCGGGGACCGGCACCCGATGACTCTGGAGGCCGATTCACCATGTCCGTACACGAGACCGCTGTCGCCCGCTACCTCGAGGCCTGGAACGCCAAGGGCGCCGAGAACATCGCCAAGGCCGTCGCCGCCGCCTGGACCGAGGACGGCAGTTACACCGACCCGCTCGTCGAGGTCATCGGGCAGGACGGCGTCGCGGCTGTGATCGCCGGGGCCCAGGCGCAGTTCCCCGGGTTCGAGTTCCGGCAGGCCGGGGCCGTCGACGGGCACCACGGGATCGCCCGCTTCGGGTGGGAGCTGGTGTCGGTCGCGGACGGGTCCGCGCCGGTCGCCGGGTTCGATGTGATCGCGCTCGCCGAGGACGGGCGCATTCGTACGGTGCACGGGTTCCTCGACCGGGTGCCTGCGTCCGCCTGACGGCGCGCTGGTTAGCATCCGACGGTGACGACGCCTGTGGACGAAGCTTTCGAGAGTGCGGCCGGCCGGGCCGATGTGGCGTGGCTGGCCGCCCGTGTCGACGCGCAGATGTGCGCGCCGGCCGTCCTCGGGCGTCTTGTGCGGCACGAGGATCCCCGAGTGCGGCATCTGGGTATTGTGCTGCTCGGAGAGCGGGTCGACTCCGTGACTGAAGAGCCTCAACTCGCCGAGCTGGCAGCGCTGTTGCCGGATTCGCCGGAAGGCACGCCCGAGGCCTCGCTCCTACTCGCCGCGCTGTACGAGCGCCTGTGGTACAGCCGTCAGTGGCCGGACCGGCGCGCGGTGGACCGGCTTCCTGCGCGCGTTCGGATCGCCTGGCTGCGCGCGGAGCTCGTCAATCAGCCGGAGTCGCTCCGTGCCGAGCCTGCGGGCGAGCTGCTGTACCAGGCCGTACGGGAGATGAGCATCGCCCGCACCCCGCGCCCCGGGCCGCTCGTCGCCGGGCTCGTGGACAGCGGGGACGCGGTACTGGAGGGTGCCGGGCTGCGGCTGGCGCGGGAAGGGCTGCACGCAGGGGTGCTCGCGCCCTCGTTCGTACGGGAGCAACTCGTACGGCTGCTCGGCAGTGTCGGTGCGGAGGTCGTCGGCGGTGCGCTGCGGGAGCTCGGGGAGCCCTGGGCGGCGCTGGAGCCTTTGCCCGTCGGGGTGTTCTCACGCTTCCTCGATGCTGGGGCCACTGGAGACGCGGCGCTCACCGCGGCCGCCCGGCACGGGCATCGCGGTCTGCTGCGGCACGTCGTGGAGAGCGCCGAGCAGCCGCCCGGACTTCGGCGGCGCGCGATGGAGCTGCTCGGGGAGCTGGCGGAACGGGACGAGATCGGTGCGCTGATCGGCATCGCGGGGACGGATCCGCTTCTGCTCGGCGGGCCCTTGGTGCGCTGTCTGCGCGGGCTTCACCGGCGTGGGCACTTCGCCGGGAGTGGGGAGGTGGCGGGCGTGGTGGAGCTGGCGCTGGCCGATCACTCGGTTCCGGCGCGTGAGGTGGCGACGGTTCTGTTCACCTGCCGTGAGGAGCTCCTGCGCGTACTTCTCGATGTCCCCGTCGACGATCCGGGCTGGCCGCGGCGGCTCGATCTGCTGGTCGCGCTGGAGGCGCAGGGTACGCACGGGCTTCCGGTCGGGGAGGCGATCACGCGGCTTCTTCCTCTTGTCGTTTCGCCCGGACCGTTCCTCTGCGCGATACGGGAGTTGCGGTACGCGGCGGCCGAGGACGCCGTGCTCGCGCTGCTGCCCTCCGTTCCTTCGGCGGCACTCGGCGCACTGGAGGCTGTCGGCGGGGAGCGGACGGTCGCGGTGCTGCGGGACGGGCTGGGTCTCGGGCCCGGCCTCGGCCTCGTCGCGCCGTATTTCCGTGCCGTACGGGACCGGGCGCTGGAGCTGCTCTGGCATCTGACCCGGGATCCCGCCGACCGGCGTGATCTCCTCGCCCGGCTCGACCCGGTCGGCCTCCCTGCGCGTATCGCCTCCGGCCTCGGCGGCCCCGACGAGGTCGAACTGGCGCTGCTGAGCTCACACTTGGATGCCGGCGAACCCGTGGCATCCCTCTGCCGGCTGGCCGCCCACGGTGGCGCGGCGACGCTGCCGGTCCTCGCCGATCTGCTGCTGCGCGTCGTCGCCGAACTGGCGGTGACCGAGGATTCGGGCAGCGAGCCCGCCGTATCGCAGGAAGTCCTCGACGCACTGCGGGCGTTGGGGCTTCGGCTCCATGAGCGCGGCAGGATCCGGCCGGTCTGTCTGCTCGACGCGGTGGACGGGCGGGAGGCCGGCGACGCCCTCGTGGCGAGCATGGTGCTGGATCTCCTCGACCGGTCCGGGCTGTCCGCCGACGAACAGTCGATCCTGCTGGAGCTGCTGCTCCGGGCTCCCTCCGCGCGCATCCGGCCACGCGTGCACCGGCTGCTGCGCCACCGCGACCCGCAGGTGCGCAAGCACGTGATCCGGCTGCTGGCGGCCGATGCGTCGGGGGACGGCGCCGAGGCGTTGTCGGCGACGCTGATCCCGCTGACCGCTGCCCCGGACATCCAGACCGTACGGCAGGCCCTGCTCGCCCTCGGCCAGGTGCGGGCCCGCTGGGCGTCCGCCGCGATCGCCGCCTGTCTCGGCCATCCGAACATGAACATCAAGAAGACCGCTGCCGGGGCACTGGTCCTGGCCGGCGCCCCGGCTGCCGTACCGGATCTGCTCTTCTGGCTCGGGCGGCACGACAACCCGGGGTTCCGCCGGTCGCTCGTCGATGCGCTGCGCGCCGTTCTCGGCGAGGCGTACGCGGCGACCCTTCGCGCCGCCATGGAGCGGAGCGGGGACGAACGCACCCGGCGGCTGCTGTCGGAGGGGCTGGAGACCACCCGGCGGGCGCCGGTGCACGGCGGCGAGGACCGTGACATCAGGCGGCTGGTGGACGGGGGTTGGAACCCCTTGCTCGCGGACCGCATCGCGGAGCGGCCTCAACTCCCTTCCACGAAAAGGCTTCAGGAGCTTCGGCCCCTGCTGGCCGAGTGGCTGAGGCTGGCCGAAACCGGGCCCGGCCTCCGGGACCGGGTGGTGCGGCTGGTGCTGCGGCTGTGTCCCGCGCCGTGGACCGACGGGGAACTGGCGGCCTTCGCCCGGTCGGTACGGGTGCTCCTCGACGCGCTCGCCGGTGCCGCGCCGGGCGGCGAGGTCCGGGACGGCCGGGAGGTCCGGGAGGTCCGGGACGGCATCGTCGCGGTCCTGGAGGAGGTCGCGCCGGTGCTGTCCGTGGTCGAGCGGGCGGTCGTCGCCGATGCGGTGCGCGCCGGAGGGGCGCTCTCGCTGACGCTGCTGCGCCGTTGCGGTGCCGTACTGGTCCGCGCCGACCTCGACCGGGCACTCGCGGTGGCACGGCGCGGGGCCGACCCCTGGCCGGCCGAGGCCGCCGTACTGCGGGATGCGTTCGACATCAGGCCTACGGAGGCGAAGGCGGAAGCGGAAGCACCGCGCTCCCGTGAACAGCTGGCCGCGCTTGCCGGGGAGTACTCCGCCGCCGGCCCCGAAGCCCGCACGGATCTCCTCGACCGGATGGAGTCGCTCCAGCCCCTGGACGCACCGCCGTGGACCATCGCCGAGACCGCGAACACACCTGCGGACGCACCGCGCGCCGTACGCAACGACGGCCTCGACCAGCCCCGTTCGGCCGCCCAGCGCCAACGCCTGCTGGCCATGCTGGACGCGCCCGCGCAGGAGAGCCGGACCACGGCCGCCGTGGCCCTGCTGAAGTGGCCCGAGCGCGCCGCCGCGCTGCCCGTCCTGCGGGCCTGCCTCCACGGGCGCGTCGACGTACCCGAGTTCCCCGGCCTCCCCTGCATGCTGGTCGCCCTCGACGAGACGGAGCTCCGGGCCCCCGGCGTGCTCCACGACAGGGCGGTCCGGATGCTCTGGCATCTTCCGGCGGAGCAACTCGGGTCGCTGGTACCGCTGTTGCTGGACTGGTGGCAGCAGGACCCGCCCGCCGTACGGTCGGACATCGGGCGGGTCCTCCGCTCCTGCGTCCCCGCCGACACACTGGCGGTGGCCCTCCGCGAGCGCCTCGACGCCGGCGGCTGGGGGTTCCTCGACCTCCTGGCCGGCAGCCCGCTCCTGCGTACCCCCGAGCTGACGGAGACCGTACGGCGGCTGCGCGCGGAGGGCCATGACGATCTCGCCGACGGACTCCGCCTCGTCGACGGTCCGCTGCGGGGTCCGGATGCCGTACGGGAGGATGCCGCAGCCCTGTCGGCGCTCCGCGAGCGCACCCCGGCGCGGACTCCGGAGCCCCTCACCCGGCAGGGGCTGTACGCAGCGGCCCGCACCGGCTCCCCGGAGCAGATCCGGCGCGCGCTGACCCGCCTCACCGAGGAGCGACAGGGCCCCGGGCCCGAGCTCCCGCTGCTCCCAGCGCTCCCACTGCTCCTGCGCGAGTTGCTGACCCACCCCAGGCCGGGGGTGCGCCTGCACGCCCACCGCACCGCGCGGGCGCTGCTCGACCGGGAGGCGTATCTGGAGCTCACGTCGCTCCTGCTGGACGATCCGCAGCCGGACGTGGTGCGCCTGGCGGTACGTACCGTGTCCCACGCCGGCTGGGAGCCGGCGGTCCCCGCCCTGACCGCGCTCCTTGAGCACCCGCATCCCGTCGTACGGAAGGCGGCGGCCGAGGGTCTCCTGCGGATGGGCGCACCTGCCGTTCCCGCGCTCCGGCACGCCGCCGCCCGCGCCCGCCCCGACAAGCGGTCCCTCTACACCGGGCTGCTCGACGAGCTGCTGCCGCCCGGCCCGTGAGGGCGGGCCTTCGGCGAGAGGTCGGGTGGGCGGCGCTCGGTTAGCCTGGGGGCACGATGAACTTGACGACCTCATGGGGCGACTTCGCCCTGACCCGATTCCCCGAGGACCCCCGCGATCAGCTGCGGGCGTGGGATGCCGCCGACGACTATCTGCTCCAGCACCTGGCGGAACTGGAGCGGGTGCAGCAGCAGGATCCGGAGTCGGATCCGGAGCTGGAGCTGGATCCGGAGCTGGTTCCGGACCCCGCGCCCGGCCCTGCCGGGTCCGTCGTCGTGGTGGGTGACCGGTGGGGGGCGCTGACCACGGCGCTGAACGGGCGTGGGCCCGTACAGATCACCGATTCCTTCCTCGCGCAGCAGGCGACCCGGGCGAATCTGGCGCGCAGCGGGGCCGAAACCGGTGCCGTACGGCTGCTGACCACGCTGGATGCCGTACCCGCGCGGATCGATCTGCTGGTTGTACGGGTGCCGAAGAGCCTGGCGCAGCTTGAGGACCAGCTGCACCGGCTCGCGCCCTCGCTGCACGCGGACACCGTCGTCGTCGGGGGCGGGATGGTCAAGGAGATCCACACCTCGACGCTGAAGCTCTTCGAGCAGATCGTGGGGCCCACGCGGACCTCGCTCGCCGTGAAGAAGGCGCGGCTGATCTTCGCGGCCCCCGACATGGAGATCCCCCGCAGCGGCAGCCCCTGGCCCCGTCGGTACGTACTGGACGAGGACTCCGGGACCGGATCGGGACTGCCGGTCACCAATCATGCCGGGATCTTCTGCGCCGAGCGCCTCGACATGGGCACGCGGTTCCTGCTGAAGCATCTGCCGAGGCGGAGCGGCAGCGAGCGCGTGCTCGACCTGGGCTGTGGCAACGGGATCGTGGGTACGGCGGCCGCGGTCGACAACCCCGACGCGGAGATCGTGTTCGTGGACGAGTCCTTCCCGGCCGTCGCCTCGGCCGAGGCGACCTTCCGGGAGAACGTCGGCGAGGGGCACAAGGCGGAGTTCCTCGTCGGTGACGGGACGTCCTCGATCCCTGCCGGGTCGGTGGATCTCGTACTGAACAATCCGCCCTTCCACACCCATCAGTCGATCACCGACCAGTCGGCCCGGCGGATGTTCAGCGGGGCGCGTGCCGTGCTGAGGCCCGGCGGCGAGCTGTGGGTCGTGGGCAACCGGCACCTGGGGTACCACCAGATGCTGCGGCGCGTCTTCGGGAACTGTGAAGTCGTCGCGGGTGACCCGAAGTTCGTGGTGCTGCGGGCCGTCAAGCGGGGCTGACTGCGGAGTACGGTGGAGGAGTGGGCGCAGTGGACGACGCCGACGAGAGCCCGGTCGGCGCCATTGGCCGGGTGACCGTCTCGATTCCCGCGGGCGGACCGGGCGAGGTGCTCGTGGCCGTGCGGGGCGGGACGGAGGCTTTCGCCGCGTGGGCGCGTATGCCGATCGCCCGGCATTGTCTGGTCATCGTTGCGGACGTGATGTCGGCCCGCTCCGTGCTGGTTGAGCCGTTTCCTCCCTCCTCCTAGTACACGTACGGGAGAACTCCCATGTTTTTCTGGCATGTTCCGGCCCCCAACGAGGCCCTCCTCATCTCAGGGTCCAAGCGTCAGGCGCTCAACACCCAGTTCCGGATCGTCACCGGGCACGGCAGCCTCGTACTGCCCGTGAAGCAGAAGGCCCGGATACTCTCGCTCGCGCTGCGGGAGGCCGAGATCACCGAGGACTGTGTGACACAGCAGGGGATCCGGCTCAATGTGCGGGCCGTCATCGTCTTCAAGGTCGGGGACGACGCCGTCTCCATCGCCAATGCGGCGCGCCGCTTCCTCACCGAGCAGCACCGGATGGAGGAGCTGGTGGGGCGGATCTTCGCCGGTCATCTGCGGTCCATCGTGGGCGGGTTGACCGTCGAGCAGATCATCAGGGAGCGCGACCGGGTCTCACAGGAGGTGAAGGAGGGCAGCCACACCGAGATGGAGAAGCTCGGGATCGTGGTCGATGCGCTGCAGATCCAGGAGATCGCGGACGCGACCGGGTACATCAACAACCTCGCCGCTCCCCATGCCGCCGCCGTCGCCAGTCAGGCGCGTATCGCGCAGGCGCGCGCCGATCAGGAGGCGACCGAGCGCGAGCAGCAGGCCGAGGCGCTGAAGGCCGAGTACGCGCGGGACACCGCGATCAAGCGGGCCGGGTTCCTCGCCCAGACCGAGCAGTCCAACGCCATTGCCGCGCAGGCCGGTCCGCTCGCGCAGGCGCGGGCCACCCAGCAGGTCACCGAGGAGCAGACCGCCCTCGCGGCGCGTCAGGCGGAGCTCGCCGCGCAGCGTCTTGAGGCGGAGGTACGGCGGCCGGCCGACGCGGAGGCGTACCGGCAGCGGACGCTCGCCGAAGCGCAGCGGGACCGGGCGAAGTTCGCGGCGGACGGAGAGGCGTACACCCAGCGGACGATCGCCCAGGCGCAGGCCGACGCGTACGCCGTCGTCGCCGCTTCCCTCAAGGACGGCAACCAGCAGCTCATCGCCGCCAACCGGGTCGTGGAGAATCTGCCCGCGCTGGCCGACGCGGCGGCGCGCGGCATCGCGGGGTCGACGCTGACCGTGCTCAACGGGTCCGAGGGGGTCAACGAGATGGCCGCCGGGATCGTCGGGCAGGGGATCGCGATTCTGGACACCCTCAGGAAGAGTGCCGCTCCAGTTCCTGCCCCTGCTCCCGCTCCCGCTCCCGGTGATACGGATGCTGCTCGTGTGAACGGTGCGCCCGCTGTGACGTCGTAACGCGGGGCGCCCGGCGATCCCGTTCGGCCCAACGCCACGCGCGCCCCGGGGGTGACGGAGGAGCTCAGCCCGCAGGGTGGGGCCATGAGCGCCTCCTCCTCCCCGATCCAGGCCATCACCGCGCTGTGGAACCGGATGCCGTTCGTCGGGCGGGTGGCGAGCCAGCTCACCGCCGTGAACATCTTCGACTGCGCGACCCGGCTGGCCGCGCAGGCCTTCCTCTCCGCGATCCCGGTGCTCTTCGTGATCGGCGCCTTCGCACCGCAGGCCGTACGGGACCAGCTCGTCAACTCGCTGCGCTCGGTGATGGGGCTGGGCGGGGCGACGCTGGACCAGGTGCAGGGCGTGCTCACCGCGGACAGCGGCCAGATCAAGGACACCTCGGGCTCGGTCGGTGTGCTGGTGACGCTGATGTCGGCGACCGCGTGCAGCCGGGCGCTGCAGCGGGTGTGCGAGCGGTCCTGGCATCTGCGGGCCGCCGGGCTGCGGCTGGTGATGTGGCGGTGGGTGGTGTGGCTCGTGGTGCTGCTGGCAGCGCTGATCGCACAGGGCGCACTGCACGACGGCTTCGGTGTGGGGGTGTGGCTCGGCCTTCCGCTGTCGCTGGTGGCGAGCGTGCTGCTCTGGTGGTGGACCCAGCATCTGCTGCTCGGCGCGCGCCTGCCATGGCTGCCCCTGCTGCCGGGGGCGCTGATCACCGGGATCGCGGTGGTGGCTCTCAGCTGGGGCTCACGGCTGTACGTACCGCACACCCTGCAGCGCAGCGTGGATCAATTCGGGCCGCTGGGTGCGGTGTTCACCCTGCTGTCGTGGCTCATCGTGTTCTTCGCCTGCATCACGGTGGGGATCGCGTTCGGGTACGTCGTCGCGCATGAGCAGCCGTTCGACCGGTGGCTGCGGACCTCGGAAGCCACCGGTCGGACGGAGAAGCGGCTCTGACTCGGACTCGGATCCGGATCCGGACCCGGACCCGGACCCGGACTCAGCGTCCGTAACGGATCAGGAAACGGACCATCCGGCACGTGGTGTCGGACGGCGGGTGGATTCCGATACGGGCGGCGGTCGACCGTATCTTGATGTTCGGGGCCTGCTCCGGCTGATAGACCCCCGAGTCGAGCAGGGCTATGGCCAGGCGCATCGCCTTCAGCCGGCGGTTGTGGTCGACGTACCACTCGCGCGGCCTTCCGGCAGGCAGTGGCTTCTTGAGAAGAGGCTCCGTCGTGAGTGTGGCTACGGCCATCCGCGACCTCCAGGCGCTCGTGGTGGAACCCTTGCGAACTCCCTCCATTTTACTGCGACCCACTGACAAACGCGGTCAATCGCCGCTGGCCAGACGGGCTTTGGACAGTACCGTTGGCCCCATGGAGATCTGGCTTAACCCTGCTTGTTCCAAGTGCCGCAGCGCGGTCGACCTGCTGGACGGGGAAGGGGCTTCGTACACCGTCCGCCGCTACCTGGAAGACGTACCGACCGAGGACGAGATCCGGGCCGTGCTCGGCCGGCTCGGCCTTGAGCCGTGGGACATCACCCGCACCCAGGAGGCCGAGGCCAAGGAGCTCGGGGTGAAGGAGTGGGTGCGCGACGAGACGGCGCGCGGGCGGTGGATCGCGGCGCTGGCGGCGCATCCGAAGCTCATCCAGCGGCCCATCATCACCGCCGACGACGGAACTGCCGTGGTGGGGCGGACCGATGAGGCGGTACGGGAAGCGCTCGGGCGGTCCTAGCGATCGCAGAGGGACTGCATACCGGCGGCGAACGACCGCCTCCCGGGTGGCAGGGAGGCGGTCAAGGGTTCGCGGGTCGTGGCCGACGACCCGCAGGGTGCGGTCAGACGCCGGATTCCAGGGCAGCTTCGGCCTCCGCGAGGATCTCCGTCAGGCGCTGTCCGAAGCGCGCGTCGCACGGGTGCGGCTGTCCGGTCCGTACGGATTCGAGCAGCGCGTCCACCGCCGCGGCGAAAGGCTCCCGCGCGCCGTCCCACTCCGGCATCGTCACGACCCCCTGCTCGCCGCGCAGCTCCACCCGCATCCCGGCGGCGGCGGGCGGCGCGCTCAGGCCGAGGGTCGCCGTACTGGAGGCGCCCGAGGTGTGGCGCAGGACGAGGTGGACGGTGTCGGCTGGGCCCGGTGCGGCCGTCACGCGGGTGACGTCGCCGAGCAGGGGCAGCAGTACGGACAGGGCGTGCGGGCCCACGTCCCACAGGCCGCCCTTCTCCTTGCGCCAGGGCGAGGCGGCGAACGGGCTGTCCGAGCCCGGCGAGAAGAGCGCGCCCAGCCACTGGGCGGAGGCGGTGAACCAATCGCCGGCGGCGGCCTGCCGTTCGATCCACTCGACAGGGCCCGAGGCGAAGCGGAGCGTGCAGAAGACGACCGAGGCGACTGCGGCCTTCTCCGCCGCGTCCGCCACGGCCCGCGCACCGTCGGCCGTCGTCGCCACCGGCTTGTCGAGCAGGAGGTGGCATCCGGCGGCCGCGGCGCGTACGGCGAGCGGGGCCTGGATGTCCGGCGGGAGAGCGAAGGCGATGGCGTCGCTCGCCGCGAAGAGGGCGTCCACGTCGTCGTATGCGGTCGTGGAGTGCGCGGCGGCCAGCTCGGCCGCCGCCTCGGGGCGCCGGCCCCATACGCCGCTGAAGGTGACGGAGGGGTGGGCGGCAAGGGCCGGGGCGTGGGTGGCGACGGCCCAGGGGCCCGTGCCGAGGAGTCCGATGCGCAGCTGTGTCATGCGCCCAGTCTGTCCCCCTAGGGGGTGCCCGGCGGATCATGCCGCGGTCGCGGGCGGCCTGATCCGCCGGACACCCCCTGGGCAAAACACAGGAAACCTGA
The DNA here is from genome assembly GCF_017315755.1 of Streptomyces beijiangensis. Taxonomy (GTDB): domain Bacteria; phylum Actinomycetota; class Actinomycetes; order Streptomycetales; family Streptomycetaceae; genus Streptomyces; species Streptomyces beijiangensis. The sequence continues at coordinate 37,086 of NZ_JAFLRJ010000126.1, read as the reverse complement.
GAAACATGTAGTTCACATGCGGGCAATCGTCGGGAAATCACATATTGCGAAGCTTCCCGGCATAGACCTGCTGCACCCGCATAAGGATGGCTTCCGTGACGTTCAAGGCTGAGTACATCTGGATCGACGGCACCGAGCCGACCGCCAAGCTCCGTTCCAAGACGAAGATCCTGACCGACACGTCGGCCGAGCTTCCGATCTGGGGCTTCGACGGGTCCAGCACCAACCAGGCCGAGGGTCACGCGTCCGACCGCGTACTCAAGCCGGTCTTCACCTGTCCCGACCCGATCCGCGGCGGCGAGAACGTCCTCGTCATGTGCGAGGTCCTCAACATCGACCTGACGCCGCACGAGTCCAACACGCGTGCGCTGCTGCGTCCGGTCGCGGAGCAGTTCGCGGGCCAGGAGCCGATCTTCGGCATCGAGCAGGAGTACACCTTCTTCGACGGCGCCCGCCCGCTCGGCTTCCCCGTCGGCGGCTTCCCCGCCGCGCAGGGCGGCTACTACTGCGGTGTCGGCTCGGACGAGATCTTCGGCCGCGACATCGTCGAGAAGCACCTCGACAACTGCCTCGCCGCGGGACTCGCCATCTCCGGCATCAACGCCGAAGTCATGCCGGGCCAGTGGGAGTTCCAGGTCGGACCGGTCTCCCCGCTGGAGGTCTCCGACCACCTGTGGATCGCCCGCTGGCTGCTGTACCGCACCGCCGAGGACTTCAACGTCTCCGCAACCCTGGACCCGAAGCCGGTCAAGGGCGACTGGAACGGCGCGGGTGCGCACACCAACTTCTCCACCAGGGCGATGCGCGAGGGGTACGAGGCGATCATCACCGCCGCCGAATCGCTCGGCGAGGGCTCGAAGCCGATGGACCACGTCAAGCACTACGGCGCGGGCATCGACGAGCGTCTGACGGGTCTGCACGAGACCGCCCCGTGGAACGAGTACAGCTACGGCGTCTCCGACCGCGGCGCATCGGTCCGTATCCCCTGGCAGGTCGAGCAGGACCAGAAGGGCTACATCGAGGACCGGCGTCCGAACGCCAACGTCGACCCGTACGTCGTCACCCGGCTGATCGTCGACACGTGCTGCGCCGCTCTGGAGAAGGCCGACCAGGCCTGACCGACCGGACCCGTTGTCCCCCGAGGGCGCCCACTGTCACGGTGGGCGCCCTCGGTTCGTTGTCAGTGGGGCGTGCCACTCTGTGGTCATGTTGGCGATCAGAGTGACGACCGAACCCGGCGAGGCATACGAGCGGATCTCCGCACCCCGGCTGACCGAGCTGGTGGGGCGGATCGGGCCCGATGACGACCAGTTCCTCATTGTGGAGCGGATACCGCAGGACCAGGATTTCTTCATCCAGGTCTGGCACGAGACGGGCGGGGACTACCAGTTGGAGCACCGGGCGGGCGGGCCCGGTGACCATTTCCAGTCGATGGTCGCCACGGAGGACCGGGTCGCCGAGATCATGGTCGGCTGGTCGCGGGGTGAGGAGGGCTGGGACGCGGGGGTCGAATGGAAGCGCCTCGACCTCACGGTGCCCGAGATCGAGGAGAGGGCGCGCGTACAAGTCGAGGAACATGTAAGGGAGTTGCTCGCTGTCGGTTACCTCACACGGGTGCAGCTCGCCGAGGCCGCCGAGGAGTGGCTCGTCAAAGGGGACTACCGCCCGGTGTCCAAGCCGCAGGCCTGGGAGCTGGTGCACCGGCTCTGGCAGGAGCGCCTGGAGGAACAGGCCGGCTGGGAGGGCGAGACGGACCCCGAGAGGATCGAGGCCGTCTTCACGGCACTTGAGGAACAGGGCATCACCGCTCGTGCGCACTTCGCCTGCTGCCGCAACTGCGGGCTCAGCGAGATACGGGGGGCGGGGAGCGAGGACGCGCGCGGTTTTGTGTTCTTCCACTCGCAGTGCTCCGAAGGCGCGGCGGCAGGAATGGGGTCTCCCCTGCTCGAGCGAAGCCGAGAGCTTGGGGAAGGACTGACGCTGATGTACGGGGGTTTCGACGGTTCGGCCGAGACCACGACGGCGGTCGGGAGCGAGGTCACCGCGGCTCTGGCCGGTGCGGGGCTGCCGGTGGAGTGGAGCGGTTCCCCGGACGAATCGATCACGGTGGAGCCGCTGGACTGGCGCAAGCGGCTCACCGGCTGATGCCCACTGGCTGAGAGGGCCCTGATGTGATGCGTCCGCATCTGCTTCAATAGGCACATGGCCAGCCATCAGCAGGACACCGCGACAGGTCGCAGCGACCTTGAGCCGTTCTGGCCCTCCCGTCAGCATCACGACTTCGACCGGGTGTGTTGCCGCGCGACGGAAGCGCCGGCCCTCTAAAGCCTCCCTCGTCGATCCACTGTCGAAGGCCTTCGGCCCGCGCGCACGACGTACGTCCCCCAGACGACCTCTCCGCGCGAAAGAGCTGACCTCTCATGGCGAACACCCGAACCTTCCCTGCCTCCACCGCTGCGACCGCCACCCCTATCCCTCTCAACCGGCACCGGCTCCGAGCCGTCGACCGGGACGAGGTCGCCCCACCCGTTGATCCCTCCTCGTTCCTGCCGCCGCTGCCGCCAGGCGCCACCTGGCTGCCCGCGCCGCAGCACACGCTTCCCTCGCTGCCGGGCCAGCCACCGATGATCGGCTACCTGGTGCTTCTCCCTGCCGACCAGCAGCCCGAGCCCGAGCCGGTGGCCGCGGAGGCGGCGACGGCGGGCCGTCAGCTCGTACGGATCGACTCGGCGCAGCGCATCGCCGAGGTCGACGGGCACGCCCTCGATCTGACGTACCTGGAGTTCGAACTGCTCGCCCATCTCGTCGCCCACCCGCACCGGGTGCACACCCGCGACCAGCTGGTGACGACCGTGTGGGGTTACGGGCATGTCGGCGACGGCCGGACCGTCGACGTCCATGTGGCGCGGCTGCGCCGCAAGCTGGGCGCCGAGCACCGGCACTCGATCCAGACGGTACGCAGGGTGGGGTACAAGTACGCACCGTGATCGCCGCACTCGGGAGGACTCGGGAGGGTGTTCCTAGGTACACCCCGATCCGGGGGCGGAACCCAATGACGTGACTGATCCTCTGCGGCAACACTGGGGCATGGCCTCAGGACGGGGCCGCAGAGGATGGGACGTACAGATGAATGCGACGAGAGCACGTGATGCCCTGCAGGCCGGGGCCCAGGGGCTCGCACTGGCGCTGCTCGGATGGACCGCGTCGATCGTGCTCTTCGTCCTGTCCGTCGTGTCGATCGCCCTGATCCCCATCGGGGTCGGTGTCTTCACCACACCCGCCGTGCTGACGCTGGTGCGCGCACACGCCGACCGGCGCCGGCTGTTCGCCGCCGAGTGGGCGGACCTACACATCCCGGTTCCGTACCGGCCGCACCCCCGGGACCTGCGCACCGGCATCACCGGACAGGTCGAGCGCTGCACGCTGATGCTCAAGGACGGGGCGACCTGGCGCGATCTGAAGTGGCTGCTTGTCGACATGACGGCGGGCGCGGCCACCGCGATCCTCGCACCGGGGCTGCTCGTCGAGGGGGTCTACGGCATCGCGCTCGCCGCCGGGCTGTGGACCGCGGTGTACGACTCGGCCGACGGCGCCTGGTGGTACGACTTCATTCCCGTCCAAGGCTGGCGCACCGCCTTCCTCGCGGGCCTGCTCGGCCTGTTCTGGATCGTCCTCGGCCTGTACGTGAACCGGGCACTGGTCACCGCGCACTTCCGCCTCACCCGCTCCATGCTCGCCCCCGACAGCAGGGTGAAGCTCGCCCAGCGCGTCGACCGCCTCACCGAGACGCGGCACGACGCCGTGGACACCTCGGCCGCCGAACTGCGCCGTATCGAGCGGGACTTGCACGACGGGGCGCAGGCCAGGCTCGTCGCCATGGGGATGAACCTGGGGACCATCGAGGCCCTCATCGAGAAGGACCCGGACCAGGCGAAGAAGATGCTGGCCACGGCGCGCGAGTCCTCGGCCGAGGCGCTGACCGAGCTGCGCGATCTCGTACGCGGCATCCATCCGCCGGTGCTCGCCGAGCGCGGTCTGGGCGATGCCGTACGGGCCCTGGCGCTGCGGCTGCCGATCGCGACGGAGGTCGACGTGGAGATGACGGGCGGCCGGGTCGGGGCGCCGGTCGAGTCGGCCGCGTACTTCGCCGTGAGCGAGGTGCTGACCAACGCGGTCAAGCACTCGGGCGCGGACCGGATCTGGGTGGACATGCACCACTCCGCGGGGATGCTGCGGGTCTCGGTCACCGACAACGGGAGCGGGGGTGCGACGGCCGGCGGCGGAAGCGGGCTGAGCGGGATCGAACGCCGACTCGGTACATTCGACGGCGTACTGGCCGTCAGCAGCCCCGCGGGCGGTCCGACCATGGTGACCATGGAGATCCCTTGCGAGTTGTCCTAGCCGAAGACCTCTTCCTGCTGCGCGACGGTCTGGTCCGGATGCTGGAGGCGTACGACTTCGAGATCGCGGCGGCGGTGGAGACGGGTCCCGAACTCACCCGCGCTCTGGCCGAGTTGGAGCCGGACGTCGCCATCGTCGACGTCCGGCTCCCGCCGTCGCACACGGACGAGGGCCTGCAGTGCGCCCTGGCCGCCCGCAAGGCGCGGCCGGGGCTGCCCGTGCTCGTGCTCTCCCAGCACGTGGAGCAGCTGTACGCGCGCGAGCTGCTCGCCGACGGGACGGGCGGCGTCGGCTATCTCCTGAAGGACCGGGTCTTCGACGCGGACCAGTTCATCGACGCGGTACGGCGCGTGGCGGCCGGCGGGACGGCCATGGACCCGACCGTCATCCAGCAGCTCCTCTCGCGCCGCGCCGCCGACAAACCGGTGGGCAGCCTCACCCCGCGCGAGCGCGAGGTGATGGAGCTGATGGCGCAGGGCCGCTCCAACGCCGCCATCGCCGCCCAGCTCGTCGTCACCGAGCGGGCGGTGGCGAAGCACACCTCCAACATCTTCGCCAAGCTGGGCCTGGGGGTCCACGACGACGACAACCGCCGGGTGCTCGCGGTCCTGGCCTATCTCGACCGGGGCTGATCGGGCCGATCAGCTGCTGAGGTGCAGGCTCACCGGGAAGAGGTGCACCTTGGCACGGGACTCCAGGATCCGTACCCGTACGGCATCGGCGGTGACCGGGGCGGCCAGCGGCAGGATCCGCCGGGCGCCGACGGTCGTGGCGGCTGCGATCTCCGTCCAGACTCCGCCGCTGCGTGCTTCCACGGTGAATTTCTCGACGCGCTGCCCGTGCCGGATGTCCTCGCGCAGGACGATCCGGTCGAAGGTGTACGGGCCCGGGCCCTGCCTGCGGAGATCAGTTCCGTAGATGTCCTTGACCGCCGTGCCGAACGCGGTCAGGGAGACGACGTCCGCGGGGTCGACGCGGCCGTCCTTGGCGGGCGGGACGTTGAGGAGGAGCGAGGCGTTGCGGCCCACGCTCTTCTCGTACAGATTCATCAGCTGGGCCGGGGTCTTGGGCTTCTCGGCGGGGTGGTGGAACCAGCCGGGCCGTACGGAGACGTCCGCCTCCGCCGGGTACCACTGGAGGTACTTGGTGGTGGACGCGAGGAGCTTGGCCCGCGAGCCGATGTCGGGTTCCTGGGAGTCGTTGGGCAGTCCGCCGGAGAGCACGGTCGAGGGGTCGACGACGGAGGGGGTGACGCTCCACTCGGTCTCGCGCGCGATGCCGTTCTCGTTGCCGACCCAGCGGACGCCGGGATTGCCCTGGAAGACGACGGTGTCCGGGGAGAGTGCGTGGAGCAGGTCGAACCACTGGGTGACGTGGTACGGCTGGGTGATGCCGGATCCTGACCAGGGGTTGGCGCCGTCGAGCCAGAGCTCCTCGATCGGCCCGTACTGGGTGAAGAGCTCGTAGATCTGGTTGAGGTAGTACGTCTCGTAGTCGTCGGCCACCACCGTGAAGGTGGGCAGCTTGCCGCGCCTGATCTTCGACGCGCGGCTGTCGCCGGGGACGAGGGTGGGGATCGTACGCTCGACGGCCGGGCTGCCGTTGCCGAAGCGGCCGAGGCCGGCCGGGGTCCGGTCGCCGTCCTCCAGCGCCATCCGCTCGGGGAGGCTGAGCGACTGGCCCGACGCCTGCTTCGCACGTATCTCCTCGACCCACTGGGCGTGCCAGGCGTGCGGGAGTTCGGCTCCGTCGGAGGGCGAGAGATAGACGCCGACCTTGAGCCCGGCCTTCCGCGCGGCCTTGACGTACGCACCCAGGACGTCGGGGCTGCCGGGGCTGTTCGCGACGGTGTGCGGGGTGTAGCGGCTGGGGTAGAGGACGAAGCCGTCGTGGTGCTTGACGGTGAGCATGGCCTGCTCGGCGCCCATGGCCTTGTAGACGCTCATCCATTGGTCGACGTCGATGACCGGAGGGTCGAAGTTCTTCTCGTCCTCGGTGCCCGAGCCCCACTCACGGCCGGTGAAGGTGTTCATGCCGAAGTGGGTGAAGGCGGTCACCTCGCGCTGCTGCCAGGCGAGTTGGCCCGGCGTCGGCACGATGTTCGCGGCCTTCTCGATGATCCGGTCCTGGCTGTCGCAGCTCTCGACCGGCAGCTGCGAGGCGGGCTTCACGGGCTTGCCGCACGGGGTGCTCGCACTGCCCGGCCCGCCGGGCCTTCCGGCGGCGACGGCGGCCGTTCCCGGCGCGAGCGCGGCCAGGGCGGCGATCGCGGGGGTCAACATGACGAGCCTGCGGGTGGGTTGAACCACGGTCCCTCCAACTCCCGACCCTCATTGGTCGGATCTCTTCGGTTCGGCCCCGTGCATGTTGCCGCACTGAGTGCCGCAGGGGAAGAAGGCGTACGTCATACATCCCATCTATGCCTCGCTCTGGGGCGTCCGGCCCGGTTTCGCGGCGTCGGTACGCCCGATTTGCGGATGGAGATTTCTACGAATTTCCCATGAGGCTGAACGGGCCGTATTCCCCGTCCGTATGGAACGTCGCGCTTCTCCCCCCGCCGGGATCCCCCATACCCGGATACGAAGTTGAGGAGTTCCATGGGACGCACATCGCGAAAACGATCGACGCTGGCGAACCGGGCGATTGTCGCCTCGGCCGCACTGGTCCTGGGCGGAGGCGGGCTGGCCGGGCTCAATGTGTACGCCTCCGCCGGAGAGGCCCGTTCGGGCCAGCCGGATTCTGCTCGGACACAGAACACCTGGCAGCAGATGTCGACCATCGACTGCCCGGATGTGGGCAATCAGCTGCCCGAGGTCCCGGACGGATCCCGGCAGGAAGTGGACACCCAACTGGCCACGCTGGACAGCCAGATCACCGAGGCGTACAAACGGTTCGCGGATTCCAAGGACCAGCTCTCCCAGGATCCGAATCTGGCACAGAGTTCCATTCTTGTTCCGCTCAAGGACGAGCGTCTGGACAGCATCGACCGGATAGCCAACGCCATCGGTCAGAACACCGAACGGCCGCAGGGCCTGGACGGCCTCGCGCCCTGCACCCTGCGCGCCGACGACAGCCAGGGCAACGGGCAGGGCGGCGCGTCGAATTCGGCCTCCCCGACGCCCAGCGCGAGCAGCAGCAGCAGCAGTACCGGCCAGAGCGATCAAGGGTCCGGCCAGGGAGGTGACCAGGCCAATCAGGGCAACGGGCCCGAGGCCGCCGACTTCGTCAACATCAAGTCCGTACGCCCCAATGTCAGCACACCCCGCCGGCTGCGCGCCGGTTCGTCCGGCGCCTTCGCCTCCAACTGCGGGCGCAATCAGAACGGCAAGTTCAATCCGGACAATGTCATCGTCGCTCCTGGTGTAAGCAACGGCGCACACCATATGCACGATTACGTCGGAAACCAGGCCACGGACGCCTTTGCGAGCGACCAGAAACTGGCGGACGGACAGACGAGTTGCCGGAATCAGGGCGACAAGTCCACCTATTACTGGCCTGTTCTCCGGCTGCAGAACGGTCAGAAAGAGAAGGATGCGGACACCCCTGGAGGCGGTCAGGACAAGAACACCGGGATCATTCAGACCCCCGCCCAGGTCACTCTCAATTGGGTGGGAAGTCCCGTGGCCAAGGTCGTCGCCATGCCGCGTTTCCTGCGGATCATCACCGGCGATGCGAAGGCCTTCACCAATGGTGACGCGAACGCCAATGCGTCATGGTCCTGCACCGGTTTCGAGAACCGCCAGCTGAAGGACAAATACCCGATCTGCCCCCGGGGCAGCAAAGTGGTCCGCACCTTCAAGTTCCAGAGCTGCTGGGACGGCCAGAACACAGACAGTGCGAATCACCGCACCCATGTCGCCTTTGCTGACCGCAACGGTGCGTGCCAGGGCGGCTTCAAGGCGATCCCGCAGCTGGTGCAGCGCATCGTGTACGCGGTCCCGCCCGGTCCTGGCTTCGCCGTGGACTCCTTCCCCGAGCAGCTCCACAAGCCCATCACCGATCACGGCGACTTCATCAACGTCTTCAGTGACCAGCTGATGAAGAAGGTGGTCGGCTGCATCAACAGCGGCCGTCGGTGCACCTGACCGACCGCCCCCCTTGAACCTGCGCGGTCAGCTCGCGCGGTGACCGGAATGATCGGGCTCGCTCCCCCTACTGCCACTACTCCCCGAGTGGTGCTGCGAGCCCTCTTCCACCGTCCCGCCGAGCCGGCCGCGCAGCGCTGTGACCACCTTGTCCTCGCCCACGGCGACCCACTTGCGGCCGACCAGGTACGTGCCGCCGTAGTCCTTGGCCCCATTGATCCACTCGCGCTGCCCGCGGTCGGTCGAGAAGGTCGCCAGGACGTAACGCCCGTCCTTCGTCGTGCAGTTGGCCTGACGCAGCTCCGCCGCGTCGGTGGCCATGTCCGGCGCGCACTTCGCCTTCGCGGCCAGCTGCTCCAGGCTGCCGGTCGCGGTCTTCGGCACGTCCGGGGAATCAGAGTCGGAACAGGCCGCCATCAGCCCCAGACTCAGCCCCAGGGCCACCACCGTCACCGCTGCTTGCGCTTGGCTACGCATCCGCCCATCGTGCCGCCTCCCGCCCTCTCCGCGCGGGAGAACCGGTCACCTCGTACGGCACACGCGACCGACCGCGGACGCGGCGGATGGACGATGATGGACGGGTGATCGCCCTCAGCCCCGCCTATGTCGGCGGCGTACAGCTCGGTGCGTACGCCACAGGCCGCCTGCTGCGCGCCCCGGCGCGCGACCGCCTTCTGCACGCCTGCTCCACCAACGCCGACCATCTGGATTCCGGCCGCTGGGACACCCTCCTCACCAGCGCGCTGATGGTCGAGGAGCCGATGGAGCTGCCGTACGCACTGCTGCTCCTGGCCGTGCTCGGCTACGCGGAGTACGCGCACGGCGCCTGGTGGACGGCCGGGGTCTTCGCGCTCGGGCACGCGGGTGCGACGCTGCTCGTGTACGGGGGCCTGCGCGCGGCCCGAGCCCAGGACGGGACCCGTTCGGCGGTGGACGTGGGCGTCAGTTACGGCTTCAACGCGGTGCTCGGCGCGCTGACCGGGGCGCTCCCCGCCGGTCCGGTACGCGGCCTGGCGCGCGGCGCCCTGCTCGCGATCGGCGCCCGGCCGCTGCTCGGACGGGGCCGGACCTTCACCGACGCGGGGCACTTCGCGGCGCTGGCGCTGGGCATGGGAGTGTCGCTGGTGGACTACCGTTCGACGGGAAACCGGTAGGAACGACCAGGAGCCAGCCGCCATGAACGCGATCCCCGCCACGACCGTCGCCAACCTCCGCGATCTGGGCGGCCTCCCGCTCTCCGGCGGCCGCACCGTGCGCGAGGGGCTCGTGCTGCGCTCCGGCCAGCTCGACCGCCTCGACCCGGCCGCCGACCCCGCCGTGGCCGCGCTCGGTCTCACCACGATCGTCGACTTCCGCACCGAGGCCGAGCGCACCGACTACCCCGACCGGGTCCCGTCCGGCGCCCGTCTGGTCGTCGCCGACGCGCTCGCCGACACCGTCAACTCCCAGGACAGGCCGGCCGCCGCGCAGATCAAGCACATCCTCACCGACCCGGCCGTCGCCGAGCGCGAGCTGGGCGGCGGCAAGGCGCAGGCGGTGTTCGCCGACACCTACCGGGCGCTGGTCTCCTCCGACTCGGCCAGGTCCGCGTACCGCACGCTCCTCACCGAGCTGGCCGCCGACGACGCGGGCCCGCTGCTCTTCCACTGCACGGCGGGCAAGGACCGCACGGGCTGGGGCGCGACCGTGATCCTCGGGCTGCTCGGCGCGGACGAGGAGACCATCCGGCGCGAGTACCTGGCGGTCAATCCCGCCGTCCGCCAGGCCTTCGCCTCCTTCGTCGAGGGCTTCGTCGCCCAGGGCGGGGACCCGGAGATCGCGCTCGCCATCATCGGGGTGGTGCCCGAGTATCTGGCCGCCGCACTCGAAGAGGTGGACGTGCGCTACGGCTCCCTGGAGAAGTACGTACGGGAAGGGCTCGGTGTCCCCGACGAGTCGGTGGAGCGCATCCGCACGCGGCTGACAACGGGCGGCTGACCACAGACGGGCGGCGGCCACCGGGTGACCATCGCACGATTCGCTCGTTCAGCTGAACGTGCCCACGAAGCAGGTTGCCCCCAGCGCCGCCCCCTCGCCCGTCGATGTCGAGCAGGCCGAGGCCGCGCTCGTCGAGCACTATCCGCGGCTCGTCCGCCTCGCGTACCTCGTGCTGCCGCCGACGCTCGGCCGCAACCGCCGGGTGCTCACCGCCCACTCCCTCGCCCAGCGCACGCTGCCGCGCGGGCGCGCCGCGGGCCCCGAGGCGATCCCGGCGGCGCGGCGGCCCGACGGCACGGATCCGGGGTACGCGTATGTACGCGGCCAGGTCCTGCGGTCCGCCCTCGATGCCGGGCTCCCGCTCTTCCGCAAAGCCTGGCCGACCCGCGCCCAGCTGCCCCCGCTGCTCCCCCAGGTGTGGGGTCTGCGGCTCTTCCCGCGTTCGGGCGGCGCCGATGAACTCGCCCTGGACCAGCGGCTTTCCACGCTCTCAGGGCCGGCGAGGGCCGCGTACGTGCTGCGCGGTCTGGAGAAGCTGGACGACACCGAGGTGCGGCGCATCCTCACCGAGGCGGGGGTCACGGAGGCGGCCGCGCGGGGAGCGCTGGCCACGGCGGACGGGGTGCTGCCGCAGTACGAGCTGCTCGCCTCCCCCGAGTTCGACCCGTGTTCGCTGCAGGCCCGCCCCACCGATCTGATGCGCCGCCGCCAGCACGGCAGGGCCGCACTGGTCGCGGGGGCCGCGCTGCTGGTCTGCGGGGCGCTGCTGACGCTGCCGGGCGGCGGGTGGGGGCCCGACGGGGCCGCGGCACCCTCGTACGCGCAGAATCCTGCCGCCGAACAGGCCCTGGACCCTGCCAAGTTGACCCGGATCGCACCCACCGCCTGGCAGACCTCTTCGCGTACCGACTTCTCCGCCTGGCCGACCCGTGGCGACCGTGCCACCGACACAGGGCTGCTGCGCCGCGCCCTCGCGGTCTGGGCGCGCCCCGGCAGCGCGGTCCAGGTCTCCGCGACGCCCGGCACCGCTTCGGGCCCCGCCATGGGCCCGCCCCAGCTCCTCTTCGCGGGCACGGTGGACCGGGCGGCCGTCGTCCTGCTCTACGACGGCCTGCGCGTCGTCCGCTACGCCGAGGACGGCAACGGCGACTCCTCGGGCGCCGCGCTCGACTTCGCCCGGGTGGACGGCGCCGACGCGCCCGCGTCCAACGCCCTGGTGGTCGGCCGCACGGACGGCAACGTCCGCTATCTCACGGCCCCCTGGGTCCACGAGGCGGCCGTACGCGACCTGCTCGACCCCGCCGGAGGATCACACCCCCTGCGCCGCTCCAAGGACGGCGTGACGGACCCCGTGCCCAGCCCGGCACAGGCGAGCAGCTGCACCTCCTGGGAGGCTCTTGAACTGCGCGACGAGGTCTCCGACCGGCTGATGACGGACCTCGGCGAGCTCACCCCGGCACGCCTCACCTCCGGCACGCCCGCCGCACCGCACGACGTCAAGGGACCGGCAGAGCTGGCGAGTTGGGCACGTACGGCCTGCCTCCTGCCCGGGGTGCGCTCGCACGGCGTACGGTCAGTGAACTCCTGGAGCTACGCCCGCCAGCAGCTCCCCGAGGGCAACGGCAGCGCGGACTGGGTCTGCACCCGGGCGGAGACCTGGCGGGGCACCGGGGGCAGGGCGCTCGCCCAGTTCCAGCCCCCCTCGGAGAAGCCGGGCGCACCGGGCGCCATCGCGGCACGCTCAGAGGACTCGCCCGCCTGCGGGGTGCGCAGTCCGCGGGTGCTCGCCGGGGTGCTGTGGAAGTCGCGGGGCGGCCAGTGGTACGTACTGGCGGCGGGCAGTACGCAATTCGCCTCGCTGGCGACGACGGGCGGGGTGGAGGGCAGCGCCCCCGGCCGCTTCCTCGCCGTACGGGCGCGGCAGGGCGTACAGGCGGAGCTGAACGGCAGGCTGCGCGACGGGACGCGCGTGGGCGCCCTGCGGTGAAAAAAGTGGCGTCCGGGGGGTGCCCCTCACCCCGTACCCATCAGTACATTGACGCCATGTCTAATACGCAGCCGGACGTGGTGGCGTCGGAGCACACCCCGTTGAAGCCCCGCGATGTCTCCTTCTCCTGGGACAGGACGCCCCTGCACTGGGTGCCGGGCGACCCCTTCACGACGCACACGATCAACGTCCTGCATCTGCTGCTGCCGGCGGGCGAGCGCTGGTTCGTGCATGTCTACAAGCAGGTGCTCCCGCTCATCACGGACGAGCGTCTGCGTGAGGACGTGATGGGGTTCATAGGCCAGGAGGCGATGCACTCCCAGGCCCACGACGACGTACTGCCGCACCTCAAGGCGCTGGGCCTCGACCCGACGCCGTACACGGCCCAGGTCGACTGGTTCTTCGAGAAGCTGCTCGGCGACCGCACGCTCCCGCCGGGCAGGGCGCGGAAGTGGTGGCTCCTGGAGCGCGTCGCGATCATCGCCGCGATCGAGCACTACACGGCGTTCCTCGGCGACTGGGTGCTGAACGCCGACGCCCTCGACCGGCGCGGCGCCGACCCCACCATGCTGGACCTGCTGCGCTGGCACGGCGCCGAGGAGGTCGAGCACCGCTCGGTCGCCTTCGACCTCTTCCTGCACGTGGACGGCAGCTACCGGCGGCGGGTCCGCACCTGGGCGACGGCCTTCACCGCACTGGTCTTCCTCTGGCAGCGCGGCACCCGCTTCTTCATGGAGAACGACCCGACGCTCGACGGCGGGAAGGCGTCGTTCACCGCGCTGCGCCACCGGGGCCGTATCGGCATGCTGCCGTCGACCGGTGCGATGGTGCGCTCCATCCCCCGCTATCTGAGCCCCGCGTACCACCCCTCCCAGGAGGCCAGCACCGCCCAGGCCGTGGCCTACCTCGCCTCGTCGCCCGCCGCGAAGGGATCCCACTGACATGCCGCGTATCCGTACGGTCGCCCTCATAGCCGCGACGGCGCTGCTCGCCAGGAGGGCTCTGCGCGGCCGTATATCGGGGTCCCCGCTGTGGCCCATGCCGGCGCTGGACGAGCCGGTCTCGGGCCGGAGCGGGCGCCGCCGCAGCCTCGCCGCCACGATCACGGAGCGCACGTCACCGGCGGACGGTGTGGTACAACTCCGCCTGGAGGGCGATGACTTGCCCGCCTGGACCCCGGGCGCACACATCGACGTGGTGCTCCCGTCGGGCCTGATCCGCCAGTACTCCCTGTGCGGCGACCCGGCCGAGCGGGGCGCGTACACGATCGCCACGCGCCGCATCGAGGACGGCCGCGGGGGCTCGCGCGAGGTCCACGACGCGCTGAACGAGGCGGACGAGGTGGAGATCCGCGGCCCGCGCAACCGTTTCCCGCTGGTGGTGGCGGATGCGTACGTCTTCGTGGCGGGTGGCATCGGGATCACGCCGATCCTGCCGATGCTGCGGCAGCTGGACGCGGCGGGTGCGGACTGGCGGCTGCTCTACTGCGGGCGCTCGCGCGCCACCATGCCCTTCCTGGACGAGGTCGAGAAGCTGGGCGCGGCGGGCGACCGGGTCACGGTCGTCCCCGAGGACGAACGGGGCTTCCCCGAGGACGAACGGGGCTTCCCCGAGCTGGACTTCACGGCGGCGCCGGACTCCACCGCCTTCTACTGCTGCGGCCCCGAAGGCCTGATGACGGCGGTCGCGGAGGCCGTACCGCCGACGGCCACCCTCCACCTGGAGCGCTTCGCGCCCAGAGCGGCCCCCTCCGGGGGCGCCTTCGAGGTGGAGCTCCACCGCAGCGGCCGTACGATCACGGTCGGCCCCGGCACGACGGTCCTCGCGGCGGTCCGCGCGGAGCTGCGAGACGTCTCGTACTCCTGCGAACAGGGCTTCTGCGGAACCTGCCAGCAACGCGTCCTGGCGGGCGACATCGACCACCGGGACGAGCTCCTGACGGACTCCGAGCGCGACGACTCGATGCTGATCTGCGTGTCGCGCTGCAACGGGGAGCGCCTGGTCCTGGACCTCTAGACCTTGGGCTAGACCTTCGGAAGTACGCAGACCGAGTCGAGCCCCAGCACGTGGTTGAGCCGCCCGAACGCCAGCCAGGAGCCGATGCTCATGCTCAGCTCCACGATCTCGACCTGGCTGTAGTGGGCGGTCATCCGCTCCCAGAACGCGTCGTCGAGGTTGTGGTGGTCGAGTGCGTACCGCTCGGCGTACTCGGCGGCCAGCCGGGTGCGGTCGTCGAAGACGTCGGCGGTACGCCACTGGGTCACCGCGTCGGGGAAGTCGTCCTCGACCTGCTCGCCGTCCTTCTCGGTCCGCCAGTCGAGGCAGAAGACGCACCCGTTGATCTGCGCGATGCGCAGCCGGGCAGCCTCGAACTCGCGCAGGCCGAGGGTGGTGTGGGCGTACACGGCGAGGGAGAAGTTGGCGGCGGCCATGCCGATGCCGGGGACCATGTCGCCCCAGACGTAAGGGATGGGCTCCTCGCCCTCGGGAATCTCAATGATCATGACTGCTGCTTCCTTCCGAGCCTGCCGGCTGCGGGGCGCAGCGGGACGTCGAGTGCGTCGTACAGTCCGGGCTTGGCGTCCGCGAGCCAGTCGATGGCGCCGACGAGACGTCCGACGGCGGTGGCGTTGCCGCCCGCGGACCGGTTCTCGCCTTCATCGGTGGCCTCGACGGTGACCTCGATACGGGGGCGCCCCTCGATGACGACACGGTGGGCGCCGTCGCCGCCGTCGGGCGGGACGGGCCAGTCGGGGGCGCAGGAGGGATGGATACGGGTGACGTGCTCGATGACGATGCGCGGCTCGCCCCCGACGATCCCCTGCACCTCGAAGCGCACGGCGCCCTGGGTGCCGGCCTCGAAGGTGCCCATGGTGCGGGTCTCGACGGTGGATTCGAGGGGGCGGCGGGCCATGGTCTCGCGTATCTCGTCGATCTCGACGCCCAGCGCCCGGGCCATCAGCCGGATCTGGCCGCCCCAGACCATGGTGGGGATGGACTCGACGAGCATGAGGGGCTGGTAGTCCATGGGCTGCCCGAAGCCGATGAGGTTCCGGACGGAGTCTTCCTGGTCGTACGTCGAGTAGTCGAAGATCTCCTGGCAGCGGACCGCGTCGATGACGGTCCCCAACCCGCTGACCAGCAGCGGCAGTACGTCATTGCCCCACCCGGGATCGACGCCGGAGACGAAGAGCGATCCGCCGCCCTCGGCGACGGCTGCGAGTATCGGATCCCGGAACTCGGCCGGGGCGCTGATCTGGTCGTACAGCGCGTACAGCGCGGGGGTGACGACGACGGCGCCGGCCCGTACGGCCCGTACGACGTCGTCGAGGGCTTCGTCGGGCCGGATGTCACCGGAAGCGGCGTAGACGACGGCGCGGGGCCGGGCGCCGAGCACCGCCTCGATGTCGTCGGTGGCGGCGACCCCCAACTCATAGTCCAGTCCGCCGAGTTCACCGGCGTCACGCCCGACCTTGTCGGCGCTGTGGACGATCACTGCGGCAAGTGTCAGCGCCGGATGGGCCGCCACGGCGCGAATGGCCGCGCGGCCGACGTTCCCCGTACCCCAGACCACGGTGGAAATCATGCGCGGAGGGTAGCGAGGCGATCCGAAGGTTCCTAGAGCCGTGCCGGGTGAATTTCCGAGTCCCCGCGCACGGCGGTCCGGAGTCACTGTCCGCCCGCGCCCTTCCAGGGCCCCCGGGCCCCAGGGCCCAGCAGGCGTCAGTTGCCCTCAACAGGCCCAGGTGCCGCATTCCGCATTGCCGCGCACCATTGGTTGCACAGGAAATTGAGCAGATCACCACACTGATCGCGCTTTTCGTGTCTTGACAGTCATGTGGGGCAGCAGTAATTTCTTCATCGAAAATGGGGGCGGGGGAATCTCGGACGGGCACTGGGGGGCGTGGCCGGAATTCATCAGGTCGTCCTTATCGATATGCCATCGAAAGCAAATCAGCGGCACTGCTGCGCGTAAATTGCGCCTGCGGTGCCATGCTTCTTTCCTTCCACTTCGACCAAGGTCGTGGCCAGATGACCGCACAGAAATCAAATCTCTCCTCACCCAAATACGGTTACGACTTCGTCGTCGCCACCACCCAGGCCAGCATCAACGCGACGATGAAGGCGTTCCTCTCAGGACTCACCCAGCCAGTCGTCACGGTCTGCTACGTGGCGGACTTCCAGGGCAATCCGGTGCTGATCGACTACGACCAGCTGAAGAAGAACGCCCACGGATCCGACCCCTTCACCATCCCGGCCAATGCCGACCCGAACACCAGCCAGGACCTGCGCAACCTCGTCGAAGCCAGGTTCATGATGGGGTTCCGCGCCCAGATCGGGCTTCCGCCGGGGCTCGCG
Source organism: Streptomyces beijiangensis (assembly GCF_017315755.1). Classification (GTDB taxonomy): domain Bacteria; phylum Actinomycetota; class Actinomycetes; order Streptomycetales; family Streptomycetaceae; genus Streptomyces; species Streptomyces beijiangensis. Next base: position 20,277 of record NZ_JAFLRJ010000126.1, on the reverse strand, counting down.
CCGGGCAGCATCCCGGACATCGTGACGCTCGGCAGCAACACCGCGTCCGTCACGTACAACCTGCTGTGCTCCAAGTTCTCGGTGGTGAAACTGACCCCGGGCGGCGGCTACTCGCCTCCCGCATGGTTCAGCCAGTCCCAGCCCGCAGGGAGTCCCTGGATCTTCCAGTCGAAGGTCGACCTCCGGCTCTCCACCACCTCGCCGACCGCGTACAGCAAGCTGCCGCCGGCCGTCCAGGCGCAGATCAAGAATCTTGGCGCGGGCGCGTTCACGGTCCAGCAATTGCTGTTCGACCTCGACAATGCGGCACTGGAGACGATCCCGACGATAAAGAACGTACCGCCGGGTGATCCGCTGTACTCCATCCTCCAGCAGTTCTTCCTGGGCGCCTATTTCGCGCAGATGCGGCAGAACGGGTCCCCCGTCCTGGGCTGCACGATAAAGGAGACGAAGGCTCCGGTTTCGACACTCACCCTCACCGACCTCAATTTGGAGGTCCTGCCGTTCCTCGGCAGCAACGGCCAGCCCATCGTCAATCCGACCCCCGCCCAACAGGATCTGGCCGCCCTGAGCTACCTGTGCGCGGCCGACGGAAACGCGCTGCCCGCCGCCGTGCCGTTCTCCTGGAACTGGGTCGAGGCGAACGAACAGGCCGACTTCGACGGCGTGGTCGCCATCAACCGCAACGCCTTCGCCAACTACTTCCGCCACCAGCTGGCACCGTACGTGCCCAGCAACTGCTACCTGCCCTCGGTCCGGGTGACGTACGACGCGGGCAAGGTCGAAACCCGCTACTCCTGGAGCATGACATCGGGTCAGGCCCCGAGCTTCACCATGCCCGCGACCGGCCCCACGGTGCTGACGTTCCACTACGGCGCCGACTCCGTCGACCAGGCAGGTCTCAACGGCGATCTGGGCAAGATGGAACTTCGCCCGTCGTACGACATCAGCGTCTCGTTCACCGGGAACACCATCAAGGTCGTGCAGCACCTGGTGGTCTATCTGTACGTCCGGAGCCTCGCCACGTCCACCGACGGCAACGTCGTGGATCTGACGGTCACCGACACCTACACGCTCGGCATCGGCCAGGACGGCCGGCTCGCGGCGACACTCACCACCACCAGGCAGGACGGTTCGAAGAATCCTTCCGTCGACCCGTTCCTGAACTTCTGGACCGACCTCAACAAGATCATCGGCGCCGTCAAGAACTGGCTCCAGGCCGTGGTCTCGCCGAACCTGAAGGCCATGCCGGTGTCCGCGGCACAGAACTTCGTGTTCCCCGGGGGCCGGACCTTCGCCTTCAAGTCCGCCGGGTTCTCCGACTTCGGCGACCTCATCTCGCACATCACGTACACCGACCCGAGCTGAGTCGAGCCGAACAGCCGTACTCCCAGCCGCAGTTCACGCCCCGGGCAACCACAGCGCCCGGGGCTCCTGTCCGGCCCGCCACCGACCACGGCCGACCGCGACCCTCCACGACCGACCGCTCCCGACGGGACTGGTAGCAATGAGCAGTTACTCCCTGACGTACTCCACCGAACTCATGCAGAACTACCTGCAGGCCGAGATCCTGGCCCCGGACGCGAAGTTCCAGGCCCTCCAGGCACAGGGCGGCACCTCGCTGCTGTTCTCGCTCGGGACGGATCACGCGCTGTACGTGACCAGGGAGGTCCCGAAGGCGAGGAGCGGGTGGGCGCGTTCCGACGTGAGCACCGCTCAGATACGCAAGGACTTCGCCGGCCGGACCGGGGTCACCTGCAAGGACTTCGCCACCGCCCAGGCCGCCACCGCCACCTCAGGCGCAGCCCCGGTGCACCTGGCGATGGTGCTCTCCGACGGCACGAACGACCGCCTCTACCTCAGCCTCAACAACTCGGACTCCCCTGCCGCCTGGGACAAGGCCCCGGCCTGGACCGCGTACCCCTTCGACGACCCGGACCACCCGCTCGCCCAGGTCAAGATCGCCGGTGTGCTCATCGGCGAGGCGACCGACGCGCAGTACATCGTGGCGGACGTGATCCGCAATCCCTCCTCCGCCCAGCCGCTGGTCTTCCGCTACTACATCGACCCGGCCCGCGCAGGCGGACGCGCCTGGCACCCGCACGACCTCGCGATCGACCTGGCGCCCGGGAAGTACTCCAGCTGTCTGGGCCGCAGGGCCGGGCAGTACGTGGACGGGCTCTACACCATCGGGCAGGTGGCGGGCGCGCCCCAGTTCATGTACCAGCCGCTGTACAACGTGTTCAACCCCAAGGTCGCCGCACCCCCGAGCCTGTTCACCCTCCCCGGGGGGCGCACACCGGAGGCCATCGCCGCCTGCCGGAATCCCGACAACTCCTCGGATCTGTACGTCACTTCCGGCGGGACGCTCTACTGCCTCGCCGCCGGCAGCCAGCAGAGCGGCACCGTCGCCACCCCGCTGTTCAACAGCCCGCGGTTCAACGGCGTACGCAGTCTGTACGCCGCAACCGCCGGCAGCAGCGTCATGGTCTGGGGACTCAACGCCGGCAACGAGGTCTTCTTCACCACGTGCCAGGCATCGCAGGTGACGACCGGGGCGCTCGGCTGGAGCGTGCCCCTGCCGATCCTCACCGGTGCGGAACAGGTCTCGCCGTACCTGGACCGGGCGAACAGCGCGGGCACCTTCTTCGCGCACACCGGGCAGAACAAGCTGACGAAGGCCGTGAAATCTCCGGCCACCGGCATGTGGACGTTCAGCGACATCACGCTGGACCCGCCGAGCGGCAACGCGCCCGCCCAGAGCTTCACCTCCTACACCACCCAGGTGCGGGTGGCCGACACCGTCACCGGGCAACCGGCGAAGGGCGTGCCGCTCACCGTCACGGCCACCAACGTCACCGCCGTCCGCATCAATTACCTGCATTACGTGATCGGCCCGACGCCCATCCAGGTGCCGACGGACGCGCTGGGGACGGTCACGATCGTCGAGCCGGTGGACTCCATGGCCGGAACGAGGCTGTCGGTGTCCGCGGGCGGGACACGCGCCGAGATCAATCCGATGGACAAGGCGTTCAAGAAGGCCGTCGCGCTCACCACACCCGCGCTGCTGACCGGCGCGACGATCGTCCGTCCGAACGGAACCACCAAGAAGCTGGTGCCGGCGGGAGCGAGTCAGGCGGCCCTGCAGACCGTGGCGACGGCCAACACCCGGCTGGGGCAGGCCTATACGGCCCTGCCGGCCGCGCTCGCCGCCAACAGGCTTCTGTCACCTGCCACCGCCGGACCCCGCCCCGGCATCACCGCGGCGACGTCGCTCAGCAGCCCCGCCTCCATCCTGGTCGACGCAGGGGACCTGTTCTGCTGGCTCGGCGAACAGATCGGGAGTGGGCTGCAGTACGTCGTCCAGCTCATCGAGGACGGGGCCACCAAACTGTGGAACTTCGTCGTCACGATCGCAGGCCAGGTCTACCAGTGCGTGCTCGACTGCGTGGAGGCGGTCGTCGCCGCGACCGAGTGGCTCTACTCGCAGCTCAAGACCGCCCTCGGCGACCTGCTCGACTACCTTGAGTTCCTGTTCGAGTGGAACGACATCACCCGCACCAAGAACGTCATGGCCCATCTCACCAAGGTGTATCTGGACCACCAGGTCGGACAGATCCTGGTGGTCAAGGGCGAGTTCGACCACATGATCGCCAGCATGGAGCAGGCGATCGGCAAATGGGCCGGGGTCGGCGGCTGGGCCGGCCTCGGCGCCGACGGCAGCGCGACCCCCAACACCAAGTCCACACCCAACGCGCAGCACAGCGCGCCCGGTTGGCTGCTGGCCCACCACTATCAGAACAACGGGGCAACGCTCACGACGGTCAAACCCCTGCCGCCGTCGACGCCGTCGCCCAATCCCATCACCGTGCTGATCCAGGCGATCCAGCACGAAGGCGCGGTCATCGGCGACACGATCACCCGACTGCAGTCCCTCGCAGCCGACTTCGAGACCAGGCCACTCCTCGACACGCTCAAGAAGCTCGTGGCGATCCTCGCCGACCTGGTCCTTGAGAGCGCGAAGACCGTCATCGACGCGCTCTTCGACATCCTGTACGACATCGCGAAGGCGGCGGTGAAGCTGCTGGACACCCCGATCCACATCCCGGTGGTCTCCGACATCCTCAACAGCTTCGGCGTACCCGACCTGTCCTTCCTCGACCTCGCCTGCTGGGTCGCCGCGGTGCCGGTGACGCTGGCCTACAAGGTCACCGCGGGCAGGACTCCGTTCCCCGACAACGCCGACACCACCTTCCTGATCACCGTGGCGGACTACCCGACGCTGCTCAACGCCTTCCAGCCGAAGCAGGCCGCCGCACGGTCGACGACCGCGCGCGCCGAGGCCGCGAGTGTCGCGGCAGCCGGCTCGCCGTTCGCCATCTCGGCGACCACCGCCCTGGCGGTCCACATCACGGGTCACGGATTCTGCGGCTTCAGCGCGCTGTTCGGTGGCGCCCTGATCTCCGGCTTCGAGGCCGCCCAGGAGACCGGGGACAACCCCTGGGCCATTCCGTCCGCCGTCCTCGGCGTGCTCGGCGGAGTGTCGGGCGGCCTGGCCAACGCGGTGTCCAACTACGTGGTTCCCAACGACCCGATCGACAACCCGTACGTGTCGGCGGTCGCCACCGCCACCACCGCCGTCCGGATCCTGTGCAAACTCATCTTCTCGGGGCCCGCGCAGGCGAAGTTCGCCACCACGGCCAAGCTCGGCAGCCTGGCCGTCTCCGACGGCCGCGGAGTCGGCGCCATCGTGGACGCCGTGCTGGTGATCCCGTCCCTGGCGTGCAGCGCGTACCACTTCTACGAGCTGTCGCAGAAGCCGGTCGGCTCCCCCCGGAGCATCGCGATCGTGGAAGAGACCAGCAACCTCACCAACGACATCGCCCGCGTCAGCTACGCGGTGGCCGTCAACACCGAGGAGATCCCCAAGGCCGTCGCGGTCGGCGTCATGGTCGTCGCCAACATCTGCACCGGCGGCCTCCAGATCGCCGAGTGCGCGATGATCTGACGCGCCGCTGCCCCTGGTCCGGCGGCCGCCTTTCGGGGCCGCCGGACCAGCGTCGGCTACCTGGCCAGACGCAGCGTGACGAGCTCGAAGGGGCGGAGCTTCAGCGCGACCGTTCCTTCCTCCACCTCGTACGCGGACGCGTCGGCGAGCGGACGCTCCAGGAGGTCCGTGGCGACCACGGACGTTGCGGGGAAGCCGAGTCGGAGAGTCGTCCTGGCCCGGCCCCCCGCTGCTTCGTAGACGCGTACGACCACATCGCCCGAGCCGTCGTCGGCCAGCTTCACCGCGCTGACCGCGACCGCGTCGTCGTCGACGGTGGCCAGCGGCGCGACCTCCGCGTCACCGGCGATCCGCCGCTCGGGCAGGTTGATACGGAAGCCCTCGCGGACCGCGTCGACCACGCTCGCGCCGGGGGCGAGGGCGTAACGGAAGCGGTGGACGCCCTGGTCGGTCTCGGGGTCGGGGAAGCGCGGGGCGCGCAGCAGGGAGAGGCGGACGGTGGTGGTCGTGCCGGAGTCGGAGGGGCGGACCGTGCGGGTCACGTCGTGGCCGTACGTCGAGTCGTTGACCAGTGCCACACCCCAGCCGGGCTCCGCCACGTGCAGGAAGCGGTGGTTGCAGGCCTCGAACTTGGCCGCCTCCCAGCTGGTGTTGGTGTGCGTGGGGCGGTGGAGGTGGCCGAACTGGGTCTCCGCCGCGTACCGCTCGGCGTGGATGTCCACGGGGAAGGCGGCCTTGAGGAACTTCTCCGTCTCGTGCCAGTCGACCTCGGTGTCGATGTCGAGGCGCTGCTCGCCTGCGGCGAGGGTCAGGACCTGGGTGGCGCGGGATGCGCCGAAGGTGCGTACGACCTCGATCGAGACGGAGGCCGGGGACTCGGCGCTCACCCTGACCGAGTCGGCGGCCGTCAGGTCGGTGACGACGTTTCGGTAGAACTCGTCGACGTCCCAGGCGTCCCACATGTTGGGGAAGTCGGGGTGAATCTGGAGGAGGTTCGCGGCCGCTCCGGGGGCGACGGTCTCGCGGTCGTTCCCGATGTCGTACGCCGAGACCACCAGGCCCCGGTCGTCGATCTCGATCCGCAGCAGGCCGTTGTCCAGCACATGACCGCCGTCCGGACGTTCGGTGAGGGTGACCTCGCCCGTGACCGCGGCCCGGCCCGCACCTCCCGCCGCGATCCCGGACCGGGTGTGGGCGGCCGCGTTGAACACGATCTCGGAGTCGGCTGAGGGGTCTCCCGCGAGCGCCGTCTGCGCGGCCGCGATGATCGCGCCGAGCTCTTCCGCCACCGCCGCGTACGTCTTCTCCGCCTCGCGGTGCACCCAGGCGATGGACGAGCCGGGCAGGATGTCGTGGAACTGGTGGAGCAGCACCGTCTTCCAGATGCGGTCCAACTGCTCGTAGGGGTAAGCGAATCCGGTACGCACGGCAGCCGTGGCGGCCCACAGTTCGGTCTCGCGGAGCAGGTGTTCGGAGCGGCGGTTGCCCTGCTTGGTCCTGGCCTGGCTGGTCAGGGTGGCGCGGTGCAGCTCCAGATAGAGCTCGCCGACCCAGACCGGCGGGTCGGGGTATTCGGCCTCGGCCTTCGTGAAGAACTCGGCCGGGGACTCCCAGGTGACCTTCGCCGAGCCTTCCAGGTCGGCCAGCCTGCGCGCCTTGGCGATCATCTCGCGCGTGGTTCCGCCGCCGCCGTCGCCCCAGCCGGTGGGCGCGATGGAGTGCTTGGCGACGCCCTTGTCCTTGAAGTTCTTCGCCGCGTGGGCGATCTCGCTGCCCTTCATCGAGCAGTTGTACGTGTCCACCGGCGGGAAGTGCGTGAAGATCCGCGTCCCGTCGATGCCCTCCCAATTGAAGGTGTGGTGCGGGAACTTGTTGATCTGCGACCAGGAGATCTTCTGGGTGAGCAGCCACTTGGAGCCCGCGGCCTTGATGATCTGCGGCAGCCCTGCGGCGAAGCCGAACGTGTCGGGCAGCCAGGCCTCGTCGTTCTCGATGCCGAACTCGTCGATGAAGAACCGCTTGCCGTGCACGAACTGGCGGGCCATCGCCTCCGAACCCGGCATATTGGTGTCCGACTCGACCCACATGCCTCCTGCGGGGACGAAGCGGCCCTCGGCGACGGCCTTCTTGACCTTGGCGTACACCTCGGGGCGGTGCTCCTTGATCCAGGCGTACTGCTGGGCCTGGGACATCGTGTAGACGAACTCGGGCTCGTCCTCGAGGAGCGAGGTCATGTTCGAGGTCGTACGCGCGACCTTGCGCACCGTCTCGCGCAGCGGCCACAGCCAGGCGGAGTCGATGTGGGCGTGACCGACGGCGCTGATGCGGTGGGCGGAGGCGTCGGCAGGGGCCGAAAGCACCCCCACCAGCTCCGAACGGGCCGCGGCCGCCGTGCCGTTGACGTCCTGCAGGTCGACCGCGTCCAGGCAGCGGTTCACGGCGCGCAGCAGTTCCCACCTGCGGCCGGACTCCACGGAGAGCTCGTGCATCAGCTCGCCGGCGACCTCCAGGTCCGCGACGAGCTCCCACACCTCACGGTCGAAGACGGCGAGGTCCATGCGTTCCAGGCGGTACTGCGGCTCGTCGCCCGCGGTCTCCTTGTCGCCCAGTTGTGTCGGCTGGAAGGGCTTGTAGTCCAGGAGAACCGGGTTGGACGCCGCCTCCAGGTGCCATTCGACGCGTTCCCCGCCGGCCACGGGGTCGCCCACACGCACCCACTGATTGCGCGGGTTGATCGCCTTGAGCGGCTCGCCCCCGGGCGTGTAGACGAGCGCCTCGCACTGGAAGCCCGGCATGTTCTCGTCGAAGCCCAGGTCGAGGACGGCCTCCACCGTCCTGCCCGCCCACTCGGCCGGCACCTCTCCGGTCACCTTGAACCAGGTGGTCCCCCAGGGAGCCCCCCATCGGTCGCCGGCCTTCACCGGCGTGTGTACCGCCGCCAGGCCTTCGGCCACCGGCACCGGCTCGCCGGGGGCGACCCAGGCCTCTACCCGCAGCTCCACGGACGCGGGGTACACGGCGGGGCGGATGCGCTCGTCGAGTACGCGCCTGAGGCGGGCTTCGACGAGTGCGCGGTCGTCATGCATGGGTGGGCTCCATCTGTTCGGGGGTGACCACCTCGGTGATGCCGCGGGCGGCCAGGTGCTCCTTGTCGTACGCATACTCGGCCAGGACCACGGCGGGGCGGACGCCCTGCGCCGTGAGTTCCGCCCAGGCCTCGAAGAAGGCGCCGCCGGGGGCGCAGGCGGCGCGCGCCGGTGACGTGAGGGTGTCACCCGTGTCCACGACGAGTGCGGTCGTACGCGGCTGCGGCTTGTGCGCGCGACCGCGCCACTGCTCCGCGATCAGCGCGATCGCGGCGCCCGCGGGTTTGACCTCGCGGTCGTTGGTCAACAGGCCGAGGCTGTACTCGAGTTCGGGGAAGTCGGCGAGTTCGCGCGAGACGTCGTGCGAGCACCACCAGGTGACGCCCCAGACGTCCTCGCAGTCCAGGGCGTTCGCGATGGTCCGCTCGGTGAAGCGCGCGGCGTGCTCGGCCGGAATGTGCGGCGCGGGGGCGCCGACCTCCTGCAGCCACAAGGGCCGGTGCGGGTCGGTGTGCCAGGCGCGGGCCAGTTCGATCAGGTACGCGGCATGGTGCTCGGTCGCCGTTCCCGTGCGGCCGTGGCGCTGGGCGGTGCCGTTGAACACCCAGGAGTGCACGGCGGTCGCGGCGCCGAGGCGGGCGGCCTGGGCGGGCGTGAAGGGCTGTCCGTCCTGGTACCAGGTCGCGTCGTACTCGGCGTGCAGATGGAACTTCCCCGGTGCGCCCAACTCGCAGGCCGCGAGCATCCGCTCCAGCCAACTGGCCGCCTGTTCCTGGGAGATGCGGTCCGGGTCGGGGTGCGGATCGTGCGAGAACTGGTTGATCTCGTTGCCGATGGTCATGCCGAGGAAGTTCGGCCGGTCGGCGAGCGCGGCGGCCAGGGTCCGCAGGTACTCCTCCTGCGCGGCGATCACCTCGGGGTCGGCGAAGATGTTGCGCCGGTGCCAGGTCTGGGTCCACGCGGGCAGGAAGTCGAAGCTGGAGAGGTGCCCCTGCAGTCCGTCCACATTGACGTCGAGGCCGCGCTCGGCGGCGGCATCCGCGAGCTGGACCAGCTGCTCTACCGCCCTCGGCCTGATCAGGGTGCGGTTGGGCTGGAACAGGGGCCACAGCGGGAAGACCCGGATGTGGTCGAGGCCCAGGCCCGCGATCGAGTCGAGGTCGGCGCGTACGGCGTCGAGGTCGAAGTCGAGCCAGTGGTGGAACCACCCCTTGGTGGGCGTGTAGTTGGCGCCGAAGCGGAGCGTGCGGGTGGCGTCGGGCATGACGGGGTCCTTGCGTGTGCGTACGTACCGGAGAGGGAGGGGAGATCAGCCCTTGACCGCGCCCTCACCCACTCCGCGGAAGAAGTAGCGCTGCAGACAGGCGAACAGCACGATGAGCGGGGCGACGGCGATGACGGTGCCGGCGGCCACCAGACGCTGGTTGTTCGCGAAGGTGCCGTGCAGATAGTCCAGGCCGATGGTGAGCGTGAATTTGGACTGGTCGCTCAGCACGATCAGCGGCCACAGGAAGTCGTCCCAGGCGCCCATGAAGGAGAAGATCGCGACCACGGCGATGGTGCCCTTCACGGCGGGCAGCGCGATCCTGGTGAAGCGCTGCCAGGCGTTGGCGCCGTCGCAGTAGGCGGCCTCCTCGATCTCGTACGGGATGTTGGCGAAGGCGTTGCGCATCAGCAGGACGTTGAGGGCGCCGATGCAGCCGGGCAGGACCACACCGGTCAGGGTGTTGTTGAGCTGCAGGTCCCGCATCGTCATGAACTGGGCGATGATGATCGACTCGACCGGCACCAGCATGGCCGTCACGAACGCCACCATGGCGATCCCCCGGCCCTTGAACTTCAGCCGGGCCAGGGCGTATCCGGCGAGGGCCGCGCCCACGCAGTTGGTGAGGACGTTGGCGACCGCGACTTTCAGCGAGTTGAGCGCGAAGTCCCAGACCGGGATGAGATCGGCGACCTTCGCGTAGTTGTCGAGGGTCGGGTCCGAGGGCAGCAGCTTCGGCGGGTAGCTGTAGATGTCCTCGGCCGGGCCCTTGAGGGACGTGGACAGCTGCCACAGGAAGGGGCCGACCAGCACGGCGAACACCGCGAGGAGGAGCAGGTAGCGCAGCACCAGCTGCCATACGGGCGGGCGCCGGCCGCCGTCGGCCTGGAACCTGGCCTTGATACGGGACTTCACGCGTCCTCCTTCCGGTCGGCGCGCAGCACGAGCAGCATCAGGCCGAGGGTGATGACGAAGACGACGACGGACAGGGCCGAGGCGTAGCCGACGCGGCCGGTGAGGCCGGTGCCGACCTGTTTGATGAGCATGACGAGGGTGGTGTCCTCGCCGCCGGGGCCGCCGTTGGGTCCGGCCATCAGATAGACCTCGGAGAAGACCTTGAAGGCGTTGACGGAGGCGAGGGCGCCGACCAGGACCATGGTGGAGCGCACGGCAGGGACGGTGACGGTGAAGAAGCGGCGTACCGGACCGGCGCCGTCGACGGCACAGGCCTCGTGCAGTTCGCGCGGTACGTTCCCGAGCGCGGCCATGTAAACGATCATGTAGTAGCCGAGGCCCTTCCAGACCGTGACCAGCATCGCGCTGATGAGCAGCAGCCACTGGTCGCTGAGGAAGGAGACAGGCCCTACCCCGATCACGCCGAGCACGGCGTTGACCAGACCGCGGTCGTCGAGCAGCCAGACCCAGATCAGGCCGACCACGACGACGGAGGCGACGACAGGTGTGTAGAAGGCGGAGCGGAAGAAGCCGATGCCCGGCAGGTAGTTCTGCACCAGCATCGCCAGCAGCAGCGGCAGGATCACCAGGAGCGGTACGACGCCGACCATGTACAGCAGGCTGTTGCGCAGCGCCGTCCAGAACATGTCGTCGTGGACCAGCTCCTGGTAGTTGGCGCCGCCGACCCACTTGCCCGCGATGAGGGTGCGCTGATCGGTGAAGGAGCTCCCCACCGTGGAGAGGAACGGGTAGAGGACGAAGCCCCCGGTGACCAGGAAGCCCGGCAGCAGGAACAGCCAGGGGGTGCTGGGCAGATGGGTGCGGACGCCCGTGCGGCGGCCGGCGCCGCGGGCCTTGCGGGAGGTGGCCGGGGAACCGGTGGCCGGTCCGGTACTGGCGACCGGCTCACCGTTCCTCGTCGAGATGTCTGTCATGGTCTACGCCCTTGAGCTGTCCGTTCAGCCGGCCTGCTGGAGCAGCTTGTCGCACTCGGCGGCCGCGTCGTCCAGGGCCTCCTTCGCGGACTTCTTGCCCTGCATGGCCTTGGCGACCTCGTTCTTCAGCGCCGTCTTCATCTGCTCGCTGAAGACCGCGGGGGTGTAGTTCACCGCGGTCTTGAGCGCCTTGGCGGCGGCGACCCGTACACGGCCCTCGTCGGTGCCGCCGTCCTGGCTGAAGTACGGGTCGTCCAGGCTGCCCTTGGTGGACGGGAAGATCGCAACCTTGTGCGCGAACGCCATCTGGTTCTTCGCGTCGGTCACCCAGTGCGCGAACTCCACCGCGGCCGGCTTCACCTTGGACTGGGAGTTCACCATCAGGCCCTGGACATACATGTTGTCCTTGCCGGTGTTGTTCACCGCGGGCGTGATGCCGATGTTCTTGTAGAGGCTCGGGGCCTCGGTCTTGTACTTCTTCAGGTCGCCCGCGCCGCCCGGGTTCATGGCGATGGACTGCTGCTGGAACTTGCGTCCAGCGGACTCCGCCACACTGGTCAGGGCACCCGAGTCGAGCGCCTTGGCGTCGTACAACTCCTTGTACTTCTCTACGAGTTCGACGCCCTTGGGCTCATTGAAGGTGAACTTCGACATGTCGTCGTTCATCAGCTTCACGCCATAGCGCCCGAAGTCCTCGACGGCCGGGGCGTTGGCGAGCATCGCGGTCTTGCCCTTGCTCTTGTCCGCCATCGTCAGGGCGTCCTTGAAGAGCTGGTCGTACGAGGTCGGGGGCTTCTCGGGGTCGAGGCCCGCGTCCTTGAAGAGCTTCTTGTTGTAGAACATCGGCCCGGTGTTGAGGTACCAGGGGAAGGCGTACGTGCCCTCCTTGCCCGGCATCTCATGGCTCTTCCAGGCGCCGTCGAGATATTCGTCCTTGTACTTGGCCGCTGCCTGGTCGAGGTTGAGCGCGAGGCCCGCCTTGGCGAGGGGGGTGGCCAGGTCCGGGGAGACGTTGACGACGTCGGGGAGCGTGTTGGCCGCGGCGTCGGCGCTGAGCTTGTCCGCGTAGCCCTCGGCCGGCTGGTCGATCCAGACGATCTTGACGTCCGGGTACTTCTTCTCGAAGTCGCCGATGACGCCCTCGAAGTAGTCCTTGAAGTTGGTCTTCAGGTTCCAGGTCTGGAACTTGACGGTGCCCTCGACCTTGCCGGAGGCGTCGCTGTTGCTGCCGCTCGACCCTCCGGAGCCCCCGCAGGCCGTCATGACGAGTGCCGATGTGATCGCGATCGCCGTGGCTGTTGCCGCTCTGCGGGATATCCGCATGGCCGGGGCTCCTTTGCTCGGACCTGCACAGAGAAATGGGGATGCACCCCCTTTCCCAAAGAACTTGGGATTACGGGGAAGTTGACCCCCGGTGGCGCGGCGCCGAGGCTACTAATGCGTTTTAGTAGATGTCAATGGTCCGGTTCCGATCAACGACTTTCACCAGGTCAGAGCGGTCTGAATCGCGCTCGCACCAAGCCGTTGACAGCCTGCGCCGAACGGGCGAGACTGTGACGACTAATGCGCTTTAGCGGAGGAGCTCCGATGACACCGGCCGGCGGCGATGGCGCCAGGACAACTCCTGTGCGCAGGCCCACGATCAAGGACATCGCACGCCGTGCGGGCGTGTCCGAGAGCGCGGTCTCCTTCGCCCTGAACGGCCGGCCCGGTGTGTCGCAGGGCACCAGGGACCGGATCCGCCGGATGGCGGAGGAGCTGGGCTGGGAGCCCAACAGCGCCGCCCGCGCCCTGTCCGGGGAGCGCTCGGGCTGTGTCGGCCTGGTCCTGGCCCGGCCCGCGCGCACCCTCGGGGTCGAGTCGTTCTTCCTGCAACTCGTCTCCGGGGTCCAGGAGGTGCTCGCCGACCGCAAGGTCGCCCTGCTCTTCCAGGTCGTCGAGGACATCGAGACCGAGTGCGCGGTGTACCGCCGCTGGTGGGCCGAGAAGCGCGTCGACGGCGTACTGGTGGTCGACCCGCGCGCCCACGACCCCCGGCCCGAGCTCCTCGCCTCGCTGGACCTGCCCGCCGTCGTCATCGGCGCACCCGCCCCCGGCGAGGACACCCCGCACGTCTCCTCCGTGTGGGCCGACGACACCGCGGCCATGGCCTCGGTCCTCGCCCATCTGCACGAACTGGGCCACCGCCGCATCGTTCACGTCGCGGGCATGCCCGGCCTCGCCCACACCGAGCGCCGGATCCGCTCGCTGCGCACCGAGGCGGCCCGGCTGGGCTTCGACGGCAGCCGGTCGGTCACCACCGACTACTCCGACGCGGAGGGCGCGGAGGCGACCCGCCGCATCCTGGACGAGCCGGACCCGCCGACCGCGATCGTCTTCGACAACGACGTGATGGCGGTGGCGGGTTCCGCGGTCGCCGCCGAGCGCGGCATCCCCGTGCCCGGCAGGCTGTCCATCGTGGCCTGGGACGACTCGGCCCTGTGCCGGGTCATCCACCCCCGGCTCACGGCCCTGGTCCGCGACACCTCCGGCTTCGGCCGCCTCGCCGCCCAGGAGCTGCTCGACCGGCTCGACGGCGGTCCTGTACGCAGCATCCAGGCCGAGCTCCCCCATCTGGAACCCCGCGAGAGCACGGGCCCGCCCGCGACGCTCTGACCCAACCCGCCGCGGTGTCACGCGCGCTGAAGGCCCTGGCCCGAGTGCGCGGGGCCGGGCCCGATCGGTCAATCGGTAGGCTGTTCGTATGACCACCGGGGTACGCCGCAGGATGGGCGTCGAAGAGCGCAGGCAGCAGCTGATCAGTGTGGCGTTGGAGCTGTTCAGCCATCGCTCCCCCGATGACGTCTCCATCGATGAGATAGCCGCTGCCGCCGGGATCTCCCGGCCGCTCGTCTATCACTACTTCCCCGGCAAGCAGTCGCTGTACGAGGCCGCTCTGCGGCGGGCCGCCGACGAGCTGGCCGAGCGGTTCGTGGAGCCGCGTGAAGGTCCGCTCGGGGCACGGCTGTTGAGGGTCATGGGGCGGTTCTTCGACTTCGTGGACGAGCACGGTCCCGGCTTCTCCGCCCTGATGCGCGGCGGACCGGCCGTGGGCTCGTCCACCACCAACGCCATGATCGACGAGGTGCGGAACGCCGCCTATCTGCAGATCCTTTCGCATCTGGGCACGGGAGAGCCGCCCGCCCGGATGCAGTTGGTCGTCCGGTCGTGGGTCTCGCTCGCCGAGTCCACCGCGCTGATCTGGCTCGACGGGCGGCGGATTCCGCGTGCGGAGCTGGAGTTGCAGCTGGTGCACGACTTCGCCGCGCTGGCTGCCGTGAGTGCCGCGTACGACGACGAGATGGCCGCCATCGTGCTGCGGATCCTGGGTGAGGAGCCCGCGGACGGGCCCTTCGGAGATCTGCTCGGGCGGCTCGCGCAGCTCGGCGGCGGGATGATTCCGGCTCAGCGCGTGGCGCCCGCGTCGTAGAGGACCGTGACGTCCTTGAAGCCCAGGGAGTGGAGCAGGCCCTGGAGCATCGTGGTCGTGTTCTTCTCGGCCCGGGAGGCCAGCCCGCTGTCCTTCGCCGCCTCGCCGATGTGCTTGGCCGCCAGGGACTGGACCGCGCGTTCGCTGTTGGGGTTGTCGGAGAAGAAGTCGCCCAGCCGGTCGAGCAGGCCGCGCTGCTTGGAGACCGCGTACGAGCGGTCAGGGTCGAGGGCCGGCTTGTCGAGGGTCGCGTGGGGCAAGTGGAGCGTGGCCTCGGTGCGGGCCTTGTTCATGATGACGTTGCCCTTCGCCACCTTGCCCAGGTCCACCGCCGCGCCGACGCTGCCCGCGCCCACGTACAGCGTGCGCGATCCTTTGAGCGCGTCCGGGAGGAACTTGGCGTCCTTCTCCAGGTCGACCACGACCTGGAAGTTGCCGGACGCCGCCTCGTAACGGCTCATGTCCTGGATCGACTGGAGGAGTGCCGGGCCCGTCCGGTCCTGGGTCTTCTCGCCGAAGACATCCGCCCAGCCGGGCAGGAAGTCGAGCCTGGACGCGGTGAAGAGCAGAGCGAAGATCACGACAACGGCCATCGGCAGTTTGATCCACCAGGACTGCCCCGGGCGTCGGCGCTCCTGCTTCGTCTGCGGCTGCGGTTCGGTCAGAGTCATGGAGTCCGGGTTCCCCCGGACTCCATGACCACTCGGACAACCGAGGTCAGATCTTCCGGTACGAGGCGTCGAGATCCCGCGTCTCGGCAGAGATGTGCAGCGTGAGGTCCGTGGGCTTGATGTGCTGCTGTACGAGGGCGAGTACGGCCTCCGTCAGGGCCGCCTTCGCCTCGTCGGTGCGACCCGGCAGCAGCCCGATGCCGACGTGGACGATCGCGTCGTCCGCCTCGCCGTCGCCGGCCGTGAAGTCCCGCACGGGACGGAAGCGCGTCTTGCAGGCGGGGGTGCGGGCCGCGACCGTCTCCACGACCACCGGGTGCAGGGCGAGCGCGAAGCCGCGGCGGTCGAAGGACTCGTCGAGGGTGTCGGAGTAGTCGACGGTGATCTGTGGCATGGGGGCTCCTCGTTGCACGGGTGTCAGTGGTCAGCTTTACGGTGATCTGTATGAGTGCACAACTGACCTTCCGGATGGCGGACAGCCGCGCGGACGCCGACGCGCTGGTGGAGCTGTTCGATGGTGCTGCCCGCTGGATGGGGAAGACCGGCATCGATCAGTGGAAGTCCGGCGACAAGAGCGCCGAGCACTTCCTGCTGCGGATGAAGGAGGGCGAGGTGTGGCTCGCCGAGACCGGGGCGGGGCGCATCGCGGGCGCGTACGAACTGTGGTGGGACGACGTGGAGGCGTGGGGTGTGCAGCCGCCCGTGGCGGGCTATGTGCACCGGCTGATGGTCGACCGGGAGGCCGCCTCGCCGGGGACGGGGGGCGTGCTGCTCGCCCATGCCGAGCGGCGGATCTCGGACGTGGGGCGTCCGCTCGTCCGCCTGGACTGTGTGACGTCCAACCCCCGGTTGCGTACGTACTACGAGTCGGCCGGGTACCGGGTCGTCGGGGAGTTCACGGGCAAGGCCAGGAGGGACGGGCTCGTCTACGGGGTGACGCTGCTGGAGAAGGAGGCCGTGCCCGGCTGAGGCTTGAGCCGCAGGGCCAGGACCCGGACGGGGTGGCGAGCGCGGCATGGAAGTGTCGCCCCCGATCTCCGCGTTCCGCGTGGCGGGGACATAGCGCAGGGCCGGCTCCGCGCCCTGCAGCCGGGGCGGGGACTTGGGGTGGAAGCTGCGCTGGAGGGTGAGCGCCACGCGCCGTTCCTCCGGGTACGTGCGCAAGGACTCGGCCGCCAGCGCCGTGCTGCCGCGCGAGCTGTCCGAGCAGCGCCGTGGCGCCGAAGTCGCCGTCCACGGACGGGGGCACCGCGAGACAGACCGGTGGGTGGTCGGCACGCTTGCGGGCGAAGAACAGACGGGCGGCGGGTTCGGTGCCCGCGGGGAAGATCCCGGCAGGCTCCGCGGGCTCGATGGGGACGGAGAGGTAGGCCTCGCCCCCCGCGTCCACTCCGCGGCTGCGGTCGAGTGCGCTGGGGGGCGTGGCCGAGAAGTGCGCCACGGGAATCGGTGCGATGCCGGGGTGCGCCTTGATACGACGGCAGAGCTCGAAGCCGTTCAGATCGGGCAGGCGGACATCGAGAAGTGCCGCGTCCGGCATGGTGCCTGACCGGAACCGGTCCCGCTACGGCATCACCGCCGGGAGAAGACGGCCACCGTACGCCCAGGAACGGTGAACGAGCCGGAACTCCCTTCGTACGAGGCTGACTTCACGGTGGAATCCGCGCCCGCCGCCTGGACGGGGTGGAGCGCGTACGCCGTCCCGGCCAGGGTCGCGACCTTCTGGGTCTGTGCGGACGGCGTCGCGTTGATGACCACGACCAGCTCGCCGAGGCGCATCGTGATGACACCCGGTGTCTCGTCCTTCCCGGAGAGCGGGAAGGACAGGGCGGACTGCACCTGGGCGGTGGTCGAGAGGTCGAAGGACGGGTCCGTCGTGCGGATCTTCAGCAGATCCTGGTAGGCGGCCGTGGTGGACGTGATGGTGGTGCAGTCGGCGGGCTTGATGCCCGTCAACAGGGGTTTGGCGTACGGCCACTTGGGGGCGTTGTCGGCGGCCGGCGGAAGACCCCGGCCGAATCCGTTGCCGTCGGCGCAGTTCCAGTGGATGGCGTTGAACCAGTCGCCGCTGTCGAAGGAGTTGCGGTCCAGGGACTTGGAGCGGAGGAGGTCGGTGCCCGCCTGGGAGAGCGACGGGCCCTGCGAGAGGGCGGCGGTCGCCATGGCGAGTACCTGCATACGGGCCCGGTCGGCGGCCGGTGTGGTGGCCGGGAGCTTGAAGGCGAGGGCGTCGTAGAGGGACTCGTTGTCGTGGGCGTCCGCGTAGGAGAGCGCGTCGCCGGGGGCGGCCGCGTATCCGGCGGGGGCGCCGTTGTAGTCGACGTCCGATCCCTTGACCGTACGGCCCGAGGTGTCGGTGAAGGAGTACCCGGCGAGGTTGCCGGTCAGCCCGACCTTGATCAGGTCCTGGTAGTGCAGGAGGCGGGCCTTCTGCTCGGCCGTCGTACCGTTGGCGGCCGAGGCGTTGGGGTCGGTGTAGAGCCCGCTCGCGAAGCCCTGTACGCCGGGGTCCTCGTCGAAGGGGCCGCCGCCGCGGATCGCGTCGCGGGCCCGGTCGGAGAAGGTGGCGATGCCGGTGCCGGCCATGTTCTTCTGGGTGGCCTGGACGAAGCGGGCGTCGTCGGCGACCTCGCCGAAGTTCCACCCCTCCCCGTACAGAATGATCTTCTTCCCGTCCACGCCGTCCTTGGCGGGGGTGAGGGCGTCGAGCGCCTTGCGCACGGCCAGGATGTTGGCCTTGGGCTGGTGGCCCATCAGGTCGAAGCGGAAGCCGTCGACCTTGTACTCCTTGGCCCAGGTGACGATCGAGTCGACGACCAGCTTGCCCATCATGGCGTTCTCGGTCGCGGTGTTGGCGCAGCAGGTGGAGGTCGCCACGGAACCGTCGGCGAGGAGCCGCTGGTAGTAACCGGGCACGATCTTGTCCAGGACGGATTTGTCGGCCTGGCCGCTGGCGACCGTGTGGTTGTAGACGACGTCCATCACCGTGCGAAGGCCCGCGCCGTTGAGGCCCTGGACCATCTGACGGAACTCCACCGTGCGCTTGGTGCCCTCGGGATCGGAGGAGTACGAGCCCTCCGGGACGGTGTAGTGGAGCGGGTCGTAGCCCCAGTTGTACGCGTCCTTCGCGGCGGCGGCCGCCACGCACTCCTGCTGCTTCTCGGAGTCGGGCGCGTAGACCTTGAGATCACATGACGGGGTCTGCTGGTCGGACTTCTTCTCCGGGATGGTGCCGATGTCGAAGGCCGGCAGGAGGTGGACGTACGACGTGCCGGACTGTGCGAGCTGCTTGAGGTGCTTCATGCCGTCGGAGCCGGTGTCCGTGAAGGCCAGGTACTCGCCCGGGTGCTTGGACGTCGGGTCGGCGACCGAGAAGTCCCGGATCTGCAGCTCCTGGATCGCCGCGTCCTTCAGCGGTACGGCGGCCGGCTTCTTCAGGGTCGACCAGCCGGACGGGGCAAGGGACTTGGCGTCCAGGTCGGCGATCACGCTCAGCTTCGAGTCGGTGGTGAGGGCGACCGAGTAGGGGTCGGTGACCTGGTTGGTGACGATCTTCCGGACCGTGGGGGCCCAGACCTTCACCTCGTACAGGTACTTCTTGCCCGGCCAGGACTTCTTTCCGGTGACCGACCAGTTGCCGGTCCTGTCGTCGCGCCGCATGGCGACGCGCTTGCCGTCGAGGAGCAGGGAGACGCTCTGCGCGGTGGGGGCCCAGACCCGGAGCGTCGGGGCGCCCTTGCGGTCGAAGGTCGCGCCGAGTGCGCCGTCGTTGGCGTACAGATCGTCGAGTACGCCGGCGATCTGCACGCCTGTCGCGGCGAGGACGGCGCCGTTCGCGGCGCGCTGCGAGGCGACGAGCTGGCCGCGCAGGGCGGCGCGGACGCGGGAGCGGTCCCGTACGTCCACCGAGTACGCGGTGTACTTCGCCAGGTACGGGAACTTCGCCTTCTGCGCGTCGGTGAGCGACGACTTGTTCAGCCGCAGCCAGCGCTCGTCGTCCGAGGTCAGCGCCCCGTCCTTGACGGCGATCGAGCCGTCGGCGGAGTACAGGAGCTGGGTGGAGGCGGCGGTGTCGCTGCCGTTGAAAGCGACCGTGTTCGCGTCGATCCAGACCGCCTTGGAGGTGGTGAGGTCGAGGGCGGCCGCGCTGCCGGCGGGCTGCGGTAGGAGGTACTTCTCGGTGGCGTTCAACAGCCACACCTCGTAGCCGTTGGCCTTGAGGTCCAGGGACTGGTCGGTGGGCAGGTCCTTCGCGTCGCCGTTGTGGATGATGTAGCTGAGCGAGGTGGCGCCTGCCGCGAGGGGCACCTCATACACGGCACCGTACGAGTCGATACGCGTCGGCTCCAGGGGCTTGGACCAGTCGGTCGGGGATGCCGCGCCCGTCCAGGTGTGCAGACCCCAGCCGTCGTAGACGCCGTCGGCGCGGTGGTAGTGGACGACCGCCTTGGCCGTGTCCTGGGCCGGATAGCCGGGGCGGGTGGTGGTGACCGTGTCCTTGCCCTGCTCCAGCCAGACCTCGCCCGACTTCGTCACGTCGATGGTGCGGTCGGTGGCGACGTCCTTGGTGCCGTCCTTGTCGATGACGAGGAAGTTCACCGTGGAGGCGCCGGGCTTGAGCTTGACGTACGCGAAGGCGCCGTACGCGTCCCGTCCTGTGAAGTCATGCCCTGCGGGCCAGGTGGTGGACTCGCCGTCCGCCAGGTCGCCCCAGGCGTAGAGCCGCCAGTCGGTGTAGTCACCGGCCGGACGCTTGTAGTGGACGATCGCGTAGTCGCGCTGGGTGGCGGTCGGGGTCTCGGCGGCGGGGGTGTCCCCGGCGACCGTCTCGGCGGTCGCCGATGCCGTACGTCCGGCCGAGTCGACGACAACTGCCTTGTAGCGCAGGGC
>NZ_JAFLRJ010001216.1 GCF_017315755.1 Streptomyces beijiangensis | reverse complement strand
CGACCCCCGCTCCTGCAATCGCCGGAGGGGCTTGATTTTGCCCCTCCTGGGCTTGCACGCGCGGGTGTCGATGGCGCGAGTTTGGTGGCGCGGGCTCGTATGTGCCCGCACGTATGTGCCCGCACATATGCGCTCATCTGCGGCAAAGCCAAGCCCGTCCGGCGATTGAGGACCGGGGGTCTGGGGGCGGAGCCCCCAGGGAGGAGATCAGGCGGCGGCGAGTTCGCGCTCGTCTGCCGGAGCCGCCTCCGCCGCGGCCTTGCTGCGGCGCGGAATCAGCAGAGCGGCAAGCGCCGCGAGGGCGACCGTACCGGCGCCGATCCACAGAGCGGGGACGGTGCCGTCGGTGAAG
>NZ_JAFLRJ010001215.1 GCF_017315755.1 Streptomyces beijiangensis | reverse complement strand
CGCCCCGCCGCGATGATCTTCCAGGACTACGGCATCTACGACTGGAAGACCGTCCTGGCCAACGTCCGCTTCGGCCTGGACATCCAGCGCACCCCCCGCGCCGAGGCCAACGCCAGAGCCATGGACTGGCTCACCCGCCTCGGCCTCGCCGACTTCGCCGACGCCTACCCCGCCGCCCTCTCCGGCGGCATGCGCCAGCGCGT
>NZ_JAFLRJ010001214.1 GCF_017315755.1 Streptomyces beijiangensis | reverse complement strand
CTAGTCTCGTGGGCTCGGCTGCTTTCACCGTGATTCCCCGCTGTCCCCCGCTCGATCTGGTGCGTTTGTGGTGCGGTCACTGTCGGCGTGGGGGCTCTACGAACCGGTGCGTGAGCAATGCTCAATACCTGTGGATCAGCCCTGACGGAAGGAGGCGTACCTTCCCGATGGATCGATCGATAGGTCATCGAGCAAGGCCGACGTTGCCGCGTCGGTCGGGA
>NZ_JAFLRJ010001213.1 GCF_017315755.1 Streptomyces beijiangensis | reverse complement strand
GGACCGGGCGGACGTCGTCATCGGTACCTCGGCCGGAGCGATCTTCGGTTCCCGACTGCTCGGTGGAGAGCCACCTGCCGAGATGTACGAGCGTCAGCTCACCGGCGCCGACCGCATCGACATCGGCTCCGGCCTCTCCACGACGCTCCGCTTCCTCTGGGCAGCGCTCGGCTCCTGCGACCCCGACCGCTCGGTGCGGCGTCTGGGCCGGGCCGCCCTCGCCGCGCGCAGCGGCCCCGAGTCCGAGGTGTTCGACGTCCTGCGCCCCTTGC
>NZ_JAFLRJ010001212.1 GCF_017315755.1 Streptomyces beijiangensis | reverse complement strand
ATGCGATGCCTTGCGCTTCGAGTCTGCGCAGGTCAGGGCCCCGCAACCAGGACGCGTACTGCCTGGGTGCGGCACACCCAGGCAGACGGGCACGGGCAGGCGGGCGCGCGGGCGAGCGTCAGGTGGTCCCGGACGTGGGCGCCGGGCCGGGGCGGCCCCCGGTGAAGGCTAGCAGGAGTGCGGCGGTCCGCTGCGGCTCCTCCAGGATGGGCGTGTGCCCCGCACCGGGCAGCCACTCGACCGTCGCGCCCGGGACGACGCGGTAGTCGGCCGCCGACGAGGGCCGCCATCTGCGGTCCTGGTCGCCGAAGATCACATGCAGCGGCTTGCCGAGGTCCGTCAGCCGGCTCGGGAGCGCCCGCTGTTCCAGATACGCGGTGTACGCCTGCATCGCCGCGCCGATCGCGCGGTAGGACATGC
>NZ_JAFLRJ010001211.1 GCF_017315755.1 Streptomyces beijiangensis | reverse complement strand
CCTGGGGGAGTTCCTTGCCGGTTGCGTACGCCGCCCACCAGGCGTCGTCCCGTGCGGTACGGGTGAACCAGGTCCGGGTCACCCACCGTTGGCTGCCCTCGCCCGCGAGATGCTCGCTGCCCCGGCGGAGGTGACCTGCGGCGGTGAGGTTGCGCAGGGCGGTGCGGATGGCGCACTGGCCGTACGCGGGGACGACCTTGGCCAGCGTCTTGACGGAGATGTCCGCACCGTCGGGGAGCCGGTCGATGTACGCGGCGATGGCGGCTTCGCGGCCGGGGAGGTGAGGGAAGGGGCGATC
>NZ_JAFLRJ010001210.1 GCF_017315755.1 Streptomyces beijiangensis | reverse complement strand
CGTGGGCTCGGGGCGGTCACCCAACTCCAGCCCGTTGAGCGGCTGGTCCTTGTCGATGCGCGCGGCGTAGGCAGCAAACATGATCCGACGCTACGCCCGAGTAGCCCGGTCGTTGAAGACCCCGCTCCGCGAAGCGACGGATGTCACGGCGGACCGGCCCGCCCTGGGCAGGGCCGGTCCGTCCCCGTGACATCCGTCGCTTCGCGGAGCGGGGTCTTCAACGACCGGGCTACTCGGGCGTAGCGTCGGATCATGTTTGCTGCCTACGCCGCGCGCATCGACAAGGACCAGCCGCTCAACGGGCTGGAGTTGGGTGACCGCC
>NZ_JAFLRJ010001209.1 GCF_017315755.1 Streptomyces beijiangensis | reverse complement strand
GGTCACGAATGTGCTGGAACAGGATCCGCGGCAGGAAGGTCGCCGGGAACACCCAGACGAACCGCACCACCACGACCACCACGAAGACGGCCACCGCGTACCACCCGGCGACCCACCCCTCGTACTCCCCGAGCCCCTTCAGTACGAAGGGCAGCTGGAGCCCGATCAGTGCGAAGACGGCCGACTCCAGGATGAAGGAGACCATCTTCCAGACCGCTTCCTCCTGGAGCCGGGTCGCGAAGTCGACCTGCCACGACCTGTGGC
>NZ_JAFLRJ010001208.1 GCF_017315755.1 Streptomyces beijiangensis | reverse complement strand
TACGGCATCACTCCGGCCTCGGTCGGCTGAGCTGCCCCGAGTTTCGTAGAGTCCGGTGCTCTTGTTTCAGGCGGATTGGGGGACTCGTTCCTGGCGCTGCCAGAAGCCGCGTTCGTACTCGGCGGGTGGCACGTAGTCGAGCGCGGAGTGCAGGCGTTCTTCGTTGTACCAGGTGATCCACTGGAAGATCGCCCGTTCGGCCTGGGCGGGGTCCTTCCAGGGGCCCTGCATCTCGATCAGCTCGGCCTTGAAAGTGCCGTTCTGTGCCTCGGCCATGGCATTGTCGTACGAGTCCGCGACGGAACCGACCGACGCGGAGGCGCCGATGTCCGCGAGTCGGTCGGTGTAGCGAATCGACACATGTTG
>NZ_JAFLRJ010001207.1 GCF_017315755.1 Streptomyces beijiangensis | reverse complement strand
TGACCAAGCTGATGGCCGTGCAGCTCCCCGAGACCGCGGAAGCGGTCTGAGTACGGTCCCGGTCCCACAGACCCCGGCCGCGGCACTCACCCCGTACAGCCCGACTCGGCTCCCCCACGCCAGGTCAGCGGGTGAGAGCCGCGGCCGGGGTCTGTGGGACCGGGACCGTACTCAGACCGCTTCCGCGGTCTCGGGGAGCTGCACGGCCA
>NZ_JAFLRJ010000125.1 GCF_017315755.1 Streptomyces beijiangensis | reverse complement strand
GCCGGGCGCCCGGCTATTGGTCCGGCTATCCGACCGGGTCGGCCGGGTGCGGCGCCATCGGCAGCAGCGAGGACAGCCGCTCCTCGCAGAGCCCGACCAGCCGGTCGTACCCCTTCTTGCCCATGAGCTCGGTCAGTTCGGGCCGGTACGTCACATAGACCGGATCGCCCGCCCCGTGCGCGGACGTCGCCGAGGTGCACCACCAGTGCAGCTCGTGGCCGCCGGGACCCCAGCCGCGCCGGTCGTACTCACCGATCGAGATCTGCAGCACGCGCGATTCGTCGGGCCGGTCGATCCACTCGTACGTCCGCCGGACCGGCAGCTGCCAGCACACGTCCGGCTTCGTCTCCAGCGGCTCCTTGCCCTCCTTGAGCGCCAGGATGTGCAGCGAGCACCCCGCACCACCCGCGAATCCGGGACGGTTCTGGAAGATGCACGACCCGTTCCAGCGGCGCGTCTGCCGCTCGCCGTCCTCGTCGACCTGGGTCCACCCGGAGTCGGTCCCCACATCGTGGAACTGCCACAGGTCCGGCGTGAGCCGCTCCACGTGCCCGGCGACCCGCTTCTCGTCGTCGTCGTCCGAGAAGTGCGCACCGAGAGTGCAGCATCCGTCGTCAGCCCGCCCGGCCTCGATCCCCTGGCAGCCGCTGCCGAAGATGCAGGTCCACCGGGAAGTGAGCCATGTCAGATCACACCGGAACACCTGCTCGTCGTCGGCGGGATCGGGGAACTCGACCCAGGCCCGGGCGAAGTCCAGACCCTTCTCGTCATGCTTCGGGCTGGGCAGCTTTACGGCTTTGCCCGGCTTAACCTTTTTCGTCTTCGGCACAGGGCAAGGGTAAGTGCCCATCCGCAGTAGCGTTCCGTATATGAGACTCGGAGTCCTCGACGTCGGTTCGAACACAGTTCATCTGCTGGTCGTCGACGCCCACCCCGGCGCCCGCCCCCTGCCGGCGCACTCGCACAAGGCGGAGCTCCGTCTCGCCGAACTCCTGGACGAGCAGGGGGCGATCGGCCCCGAAGGCGTCGACCGGCTGGTCGCCACCATCAGCGAGGGCCTGCAGGCCGCCGAGGACAAGGGCGCCGAAGAGGTACTGCCCTTCGCGACCTCCGCCGTCCGCGAAGCCAGCAACGCCGACCACGTCCTCGCGCGCGTCCACGACGAGACGGGCGTCGACCTCCAAGTCCTCAGCGGCGAGGAGGAGGCGCGGCTCACCTTCCTCGCCGCCCGCCGCTGGTTCGGCTGGTCCGCAGGAAGGCTCCTGCTCCTCGACATCGGCGGGGGCTCCCTCGAAATCGCGTACGGCATGGACGAGAACCCGGACATCGCCGTCTCCCTCCCGCTCGGCGCGGGCCGGCTCACGCACACCTGGCTGCCGGGCGATCCGCCGGACCCGCTCGACGTGAAGGCACTGCGCCGCCATGTACGTGCCCAGATCGCCCGTACGGTCGGCGAGTTCACCCGCTTCGGCAAGCCGGATCATGTCGTCGCGACCTCCAAGACCTTCAAGCAGCTCTCCCGTATCGCAGGGGCGGCCCGCTCGAACGAAGGTCTGTACGTCCAGCGCCGACTGAGTCGTAAATCACTGGAGGAATGGGTCCCCAAGCTCGCCGCGATGACGACCGCCGAGCGCGGCGCCCTGCCCGGCGTCTCCGAGGGCCGCGCCCACCAGCTCCCCGCAGGAGCCCTGGTCGCGGAGGGTGCGATGGACCTCTTCGGCGTCGAGGAACTCGAGGTCTGCCCCTGGGCGCTGCGCGAGGGCATCATCCTGCGCCGCCTGGACCACCTCCCGGCCCGCTAGCCATGGCCCGTACGCTGTCTCCCGTGGCAGAACCAGTGGTGCGCATCCCGGATGCGAAGGTCGCGCTGTCCACGGCGTCCGTGTATCCGGAGTCGACGGCGACGGCCTTCGAGATCGCCGCGCGCCTGGGCTACGACGGTGTCGAGGTCATGGTCTGGACCGACCCCGTCTCCCAGGACATCGAGGCGCTGCGCCGCCTCTCCGACTACCACGGGGTGCCGATCCTGGCCATCCACGCCCCGTGTCTCCTGATCACCCAGCGCGTGTGGTCCACGGACCCCTGGACCAAGCTCCTGCGCGCCCAGGCGGCCGCGGACAAGCTCGGCGCGTCCACGGTCGTCGTTCACCCGCCGTTCCGCTGGCAGCGGCAGTACGCACGCGATTTCGTGACCGGCATCTGGCGGATGGCCCACGAGACCGACGTCCGCTTCGCTGTCGAGAACATGTACCCCTGGCGCTACCGCGACCGCGAGATGCTCGCGTACGCACCCGACTGGGACGTCACCAAGGAGGACTACCGGCACTTCACGGTCGACCTCTCGCACACGGCGACGGCCCGCTCCGAGGCCATGTCCATGGTCGACCGGATGGGCGACCGCCTGGCCCACATCCACCTCGCCGACGGCAAGGGCTCCGGCAAGGACGAACACCTGGTCCCCGGCCGCGGCAACCAGCCCTGCGCGGAGCTCTTGGAGCGCCTGGCCGGCACGGGCTTCGACGGCCATGTCGTCATCGAGGTCAACACCCGCCGCGCGATGTCCGCCGCCGAACGCGAGGCCGATCTGGCGGAGGCGCTCGCCTTCACCCGCCTGCATCTGGCCACCCGGGTCCCCCAGCAGTGACCTCCGCGACCCCGCGCCGCCGCGGCCGCCCCTCCCGCGCACAGTCCGAGGCGGAACCGGCCGCCCGCGAGCGGATCCTCGCCGCCGCACGCACGGAGTTCTCCGAACGGGGTTACGACAAGACCTCCATGCGCTCCATCGCCAAGCAGGCCGGGGTCGACGCGTCGCTGGTCCACCACTATTTCGGTACCAAGGACGAGGTCTTCGCGGCGGCCATCGAGATGACGATGGAGCCGGTCCAGCTGGTCCCGGCGATCCTCGGCACCTCCACGGACGGCATCGGGGAGCGCCTGGCGCGCTACTTCATCGGCGTATGGGAGAACCCGGCGACCAGGACCCCGCTCCTGGCGGTGATCCGCTCGGCCCTGACGAACGAGACGGCGGCCACTGTCCTGCGCACGGTCGTCCTGCGCATGGTCCTGGAGCGGGTGGCGGCGGACCTGGACGTCCCGAACCCGAAGTTCCGCGCGGAACTGGCGGCCTCGCACATGATCGGCATCGCGATCCTGCGATACGTGATCAAGGTGGAACCCCTGGCCTCGACGGACCCGGAAGAGATCATCACCACGGTCGCCCCCACGCTCCAGCGCTACCTGACGGACCCGTCCCCGTCCGCACATCCAAGCGCGCCTGGGGCAAAATCAAGCCTGTCCGGCGATTGAGGACCGGGGGCCCGGGGGCGGAGCCCCCGAAACCCCCCGACGGGCCCGTACCACGCGCCCGCATCCCGGCCCCCACATCCCGCATAGCGGACGCGCTGTCCAGATCCTGAACCCCAGGCGTACGCTCGACGCCAGCCCCATCCCTCCTAAGGAGCGAGCGACGATGCCCGAGCTGAGGTCCCGCACAGTCACCCACGGCCGCAACATGGCAGGCGCCCGCGCCCTCATGCGCGCCTCCGGTGTAGCGAGCGAGGACATCGGGAAGCCGATCATCGCCGTGGCCAACTCCTTCACGGAGTTCGTCCCGGGTCACACGCACCTCGCCCCGGTGGGCCGCATCGTCTCCGAAGCGATCCTGGCCGCCGGCGCCGTCCCCCGCGAGTTCAACACCATCGCGGTCGACGACGGCATCGCGATGGGCCACGGCGGGATGCTCTACAGCCTCCCCTCCCGCGACCTCATCGCGGACAGCGTCGAGTACATGGTCGAAGCGCACTGCGCCGACGCGCTGATCTGCATCTCGAACTGCGACAAGATCACCCCCGGCATGCTGATGGCCGCACTGCGCCTCAACATCCCCACGGTCTTCGTCTCCGGCGGTCCGATGGAGGCCGGCAAGGCCACCCTCGTCGACGGCACGGTCCGCAGCCTCGATCTGGTCGACGCGATCACCGACGCCGTCAACGACAAGATCTCCGACGCGGACATGCTCCGTATCGAGGAGAACGCCTGTCCCACCTGTGGCAGCTGTTCGGGCATGTTCACCGCCAACTCGATGAACTGCCTGACCGAGGCCCTCGGCCTCTCCCTCCCCGGCAACGGCTCGGTCCTGGCCACGCACACGTCCCGCAGGGCGCTGTACGAGGCGGCCGGCCGTACGGTCGTCGACATCACGAAGCGCCACTACGAGCAGGACGACGCCTCGGTCCTGCCCCGCGCGATCGCCACCCGTGCCGCGTTCGACAACGCGATGGCCCTGGACATCTCCATGGGCGGCTCGACCAACACGATCCTGCACCTCCTGGCAGCAGCCCAGGAGGCGGAACTCCCGTACGGACTGGCCGAGATGGACGAGGTCTCGCGCCGCGTCCCCTGCCTCGCCAAGGTCGCCCCGAACGTCGCGCCCGGCGGTACGTACTACATGGAGGACGTCCACCGGGCAGGCGGCATCCCCGCCATCCTCGGCGAGCTCCACCGCGCGGGCCTGCTGAACGAGGAAGTCCACTCGGTGCACTCCCCGTCCCTCGCGGACTGGCTGAAGACCTGGGACGTCCGCGGCGGCTCCCCGTCCCCCGAGGCCGTCGAGCTCTGGCACGCGGCCCCCGGCTGCGTCCGCTCGGCGACAGCCTTCTCCCAGTCGGAACGCTGGGACACCCTGGACCTCGATGCCGCGGGCGGCTGCATCCGCGACCTCGAACACGCGTACTCCAAGGACGGCGGCCTCGCAGTCCTCAGGGGCAACCTGGCCGTCGACGGCTGTGTCGTAAAGACAGCGGGCGTGGACGAGTCGATCTGGACCTTCGAGGGCCCCGCGGTGGTCTGCGAGTCCCAGGAAGCAGCGGTCGACAAGATCCTCCGCAAGGAGATCAAGGAGGGCGACGTAGTGGTGATCCGCTACGAGGGCCCCAAGGGCGGCCCGGGTATGCAGGAGATGCTCTACCCGACGTCCTTCCTCAAGGGCCGAGGCCTCGGCAAGGCATGCGCCCTGGTCACCGACGGCCGCTTCTCCGGCGGCACCTCTGGCCTCTCGATCGGCCACGCCTCACCCGAGGCGGCGTCCGGCGGCGTGATCGCCCTCGTCGAGGACGGTGACCGTATCCGTATCGACATCCCGAACCGCTCCATCGAGCTCCTGGTCTCCGACGCGGACCTGGACACCCGCCGCGCGGCACTGAACGGCGTCTACGCCCCCAAGTCCCGCGAGCGCAAGGTCTCGCAGGCCCTGAAGGCGTACGCGGCCATGGCCACCAGCGCCGACCGGGGCGCGGTCCGCGACATCAGCCGGCTCGGCTGACCACCGCGGCTCGCCGCAGCAACACCCGCGACCGGGGATAATCGACCCGTGAGCGAGAACCCCAGCACCACCCCCGGCGGGCCGCAGCCCGAGTCCATCCGCTTCTTCGGCACGACCTGGGTCGACCACAAGGACGGATACGGGCTGCGGCGCGCCGGCGTGTCCGCAGGCTCCCTGGTGGCCGCGGTCGCCGCCTGCCTCGTCATGCGCTTCGCCTACCAGGGCCTGGAGATCGCGGACGTGGGCAGCTTCGTCGACCTCCTGTTCATCCTGGTCTTCTCGGTCTGCAGCGCCCTCGCCTTCGCCCGCACCTGGGAGGGCTTCCGCCGTCGCCCCGCGGACCCGGCCAGGGAAGAAGCAATGCGCAGCCTGAAGGCGATCGGCTTCATCGGCTCGCTGGTCGCATACTTCTGCCGCTCGCTGATCGAGGCCCCGGGCGAGAAACTGCGCCGCACGGAGTACGAGACGGCGCAGGCCCGGTACGAAAAGCGCAAGGGGAGCCGAGCGGGCAACCCGTCGGCACGAAAGAAGCGCAAGTAGCGCGATCAAGCGCACGCCGACCAAATTCGCGTGTCGGCACCCGCACGTACAAGCGCACAGGGGGCAAAATCAAGCCCCTCCGGCGCTTGAGGAGCGGGGGTCCGGGGGCGGAGC
>NZ_JAFLRJ010001206.1 GCF_017315755.1 Streptomyces beijiangensis | reverse complement strand
AAAGTCGTCGCTGCTGCTCGGGCCGCGTAGCGGTACTCGTCGATGACGCCGCCGAGGACGCGGGTGCGCAGGGGTCTGCGCGTATCGAAGTCGTGCACGGTGGCGGGCTGTTGGACCGAGTCGGGTGGCGGCTGACGGCGGGCCCGATGGGGCCGGTGCGCGGTGTGGTGCTTCTTGTAGGTAGCCAGGACTGTCGGGCGTGAGCCTCGCCCATGATGAGAACGTGATCGAGGGCCTCACGCCGGATGCCACCGATAACTCTCCCGCCATGGGCACTCCTCCGCGGCGCTCGCAGCGCGCTCTGGAGGAT
>NZ_JAFLRJ010001205.1 GCF_017315755.1 Streptomyces beijiangensis | reverse complement strand
GTCCGCGCCCGTGCCGTCGGGGACCTGGCCGGTGACGACAGCGACCCCGCGCACGTCCTTGGCGCCTGCGGCGAGTCCGGCGGCGGCCTGCAGGACCTTCTCCGCGCGGAACTTCTCGATCTCCTTCTCGGCGTCCTTCAGCTTGCCGAGCATGGTGGAGATCTTCTCAGGGAGCTCGTCGACGCGGCCCTTGACCAGCTCCTGGAGCTGGTCAA
>NZ_JAFLRJ010001204.1 GCF_017315755.1 Streptomyces beijiangensis | reverse complement strand
GGCGAGGGCGAGGAGTTCGGGGTAACCCTCGCCGGTGCGGGAGGTGTCGACGGGGTCACCGGCCCACGGCATCTCGTGCCGGGCGGTGCGACGGGTGCGGCGGGCCTCGGTCCGGACGGTCCGGCGGAGCCAGTCCGGAGGGTCGTGCGGCGGGTCGTGCGCGTCGAGGCGTTCCAGGAGGAGCAGCCAGACCGCCTGTTCCAGGTCGGCGGGTTCGGCGCCGGACACGTACGCGTCGGCGGAGGCCTCCGCGGTGAGCAGCGGACGGAGGGCGGTGACCAGGTCGCGCGTCATATGAACAACGACGCCGGCCGCCCCGGGCGGGGTTGCCGGGGCGGCCGGAAATCACCCCGACCGGGGCAGGACGGCTCAGCCGTTGACGAAGTGCTCGGGGGCCAGCAGCGCGGTGTCCGGGTTGTCGGTGAAGACGCGGTCGATGCCGGTGTCGAAGTAGGGCTGGAAGGCGCCGAAGGCGTCGCCGTAGGCATTGGGGTCGGTGCCCCGCCGGTACTCCGCGGGCAGGAAGGTGTTCTCGTTGCGCATCGTGTACGGATGGAGGATCAGCCCCTGCGCATGGGCGTCCCGCACCAGCGTGGTCGGCTGGGTGAGCTTCCCTGACGCGTCCTTGGGGATGACCAGGTCGAGGGTCGGGCAGATGCCCTGGGCG
>NZ_JAFLRJ010001203.1 GCF_017315755.1 Streptomyces beijiangensis | reverse complement strand
CGGCTACCCCCTCCCCGAGACGCCCGCGTCTCGCCCCGGGCTCCGCTGGCCCGAGGCCCGAGCCGCCGTGGTGGAGGTCGTCACTCCGCTCCTGGCCGACCCTGACACCGCCCACGCCGCCGACGAACTGCACCGCCTCCTCGCCCCGTTGGGCGTACAGGCCCGCGCCGTGCGCAACGTCGTCTCCGGCCTCCCGCTGGACAACGAGGCGGACGCCCGCGCCCTCGGCCGGCGTCTGACCCGTACGGGAACCAGCGCACCCGCCGTCGCCGTCGGCCTCGCGCTCCTGGGCCGTCTCGGGGGTCCCGAGGACATCCCGTACCTGGACACCCTCAGCCTGTTCCGCGACCTCACGTACCCGGCCCTCCACGCGCTCACCGCCGTGGACCGCCCCGCCGCCGGCCTGGCGTGGCTGCGTCAGTACACCCGCGCCGAAAGCCTGCACCCCCTCATCGACGCCCTCACCGCGCGCGACGACCGGGCCACCCGAGCCTGGCTGCTCACCCACCCCCTCGACCCCCGCACCGTGGGCC
>NZ_JAFLRJ010001202.1 GCF_017315755.1 Streptomyces beijiangensis | reverse complement strand
GCGCCCACCCGTCACCCAAGCCCCGCGCACCGCCTCCGCCCGGTCCGCCACCGCCGAGTCGGGGCTGCCCGCCGCGATCAGCCCGAGCACGTCCCTTTCGCGCGGGGTCAGTTCGGGGCACGGGTCCGCCACCTGCTGCGGGCGGCTCAGGAAGCCCAGCACCCGCCGCGCCACCCCGGGCCGCACTTGTCCGACGGACAGCGCGAGCAGGCACCAGGCGAGTGCGGTGCGTCGCGGTGTCCTGCCGCTTCATCGTCGAGGGCTGCGACGACGGAAGGTTCGGCAAGGTCTGCCGGCAGGGCTGGACGCTGTCCGCCATGACCCGCTGAGCACCGTCACCACCGGGAGGGCCGCTGTGCGAGCAGCG
>NZ_JAFLRJ010001201.1 GCF_017315755.1 Streptomyces beijiangensis | reverse complement strand
GCCCTGCACCCACCCGGCCCCGAACTCCGCATGCCGCACATCGTGTCCGGCCGGCCAGCGTCGCTCGGCCGGTGGCACGCTCTCCTCCGCCACCGGCGCCGCACCGTCATCCCCCGGCGATTCCTCCTCCGCGGCCTCCTCCAGCGCTGCCCGCTCGCCGGCGGCCTGCGCGAAGAGATCCTCCTGGGTGTAGTCGGCAAGTCCGGTGACGCCCACCCCGAGGAGCCGCACCCCGCCCGTGGTGTCCACCGACTCCAGCAACCGC
>NZ_JAFLRJ010001200.1 GCF_017315755.1 Streptomyces beijiangensis | reverse complement strand
GTCTCGTGGGCTCGGCCTCCGGGGAGGACAGCCAGGCGTTCAGGTCCTCGGGGTGGCGTTCGCGCACCTCGGCGAAGGTGAGGCCCTCCCACGCGCCGAAGTCGGTCTCGCGCAGGCCCTCCTCCACGCTCACCTCCAGGCCGAGGCGGGCGGCGACGATGCCCGCGGTCTCGCGGGTGCGGGCCAGGGGGGAGGCGACGACGGCCTGGACAGTGCCGCGCCGGGCGAGCGCCGCGGCGGTCCTCTCGGCCTGCTCGCGGCCGACGTCGGAGAGGGAGGGGTCGCTGCCGCCGCTGCCGGAGAACCGTTTCTGCGGGGTCAGCGGGGTCTCGCCGTGCCGGAGGAGCACGAAGGTGGCCGGCGGGCCCATGT
>NZ_JAFLRJ010001199.1 GCF_017315755.1 Streptomyces beijiangensis | reverse complement strand
GATCGCTGCAGCGGGGGGCTGCTGGGGAGACACGGATTTCGTGCGACGTCATGTGCGGTTGCCCGCGTGCAAGGAATGTCGGACGACTCTTCGACCCAAGGCAGGTTTGCACATGAGACTGACCCGCGCGGCGCTGGCCGTGACCGCAGGAGCCCTGGCACCGGTTCTGCTGCTCGCCACACCGTCCTTCGCCGCCGGCGCGACGTCCCCGGCCGCAACCTCGTCCGTCGCCGCAGCCGCCGCGGCGGATGCGGCGACGGACGAGGTTGCGGCCGGGGACGTCGCCCCCGCGGCGAAGGACGGTGTGGCGAGCAGCCGAACCGGTGCCAGGGCTCCTGCGGTCACGGCCTGCCCCGCG
>NZ_JAFLRJ010001198.1 GCF_017315755.1 Streptomyces beijiangensis | reverse complement strand
CGGCCGCCCTGCTCGCCGCCGGGCGGCCGACAGCCGCAGGGTTTGGACAGGGAGGACGTTCTCGTCGGCGAGACCGTGGACCAGCATCAGCGGGCGCGTCAGTTTGTGCGCGTGCGGGAGCAGCGAGGAGCGGTCGTACGCTTCCGGCTCCTCGTCCGGGTGGCCGAGGAAACGCTCCTCCCAGTAGGTGTCGTACAGCCGCCGGT
>NZ_JAFLRJ010000124.1 GCF_017315755.1 Streptomyces beijiangensis | reverse complement strand
CCCCGGGCCCCCGCTCCTCAAACGCCGGAGGGGCTGAAAAGACGTCCCCAATCGCCGGACGGGCTTGATAATTCAAGCCCGTCCGGCAATTGAGGACGACGCGGCCGAAAGTCGCGTGCCGCTTCACCGCCGCCGGTACAGCAGCCGTCCGTCGAGCACCGTGGCTACGCACGTCCCCGCGCCCCGCTCCGCGAGCTCGCGTTCGTCCCGTACGTCGAAGATCGCGAACCGTGCGTGATGCCCCGGGCTGATCGGGAGCGGCCGAACCACCGTGCCGCCCGTCGCGAAGGGGTCCAGCGACGGCAGGCCCTCGGGCTGCTCCTCCCTGATCCACCGGGTCAGCCCCGACCGCTGCACCGCCTCGACCACCACCGGCCGGGTCAGGTCCCCCGCCAGCGCGACCGTCCCGTGCGCCAGCATCCGCTGCAGGCCGCGGCGCGCGCTCGCGCCCCAGCGCGCCTCGTCCAGGTCCTCCACGAGGGACAGGTCCGTGACCGGCTCGGTGCCGAACTCGTCCGCCTCACGCGGGTCCGGGTGATACGCCTGTTCGAGAAGTTCGGGCCCATGCGGGTTGAGCAGCGCCTGGGTGAGGATCCCCGGCCAGGTGCGCACCCGCGACTGCGGGTGCGCAGCGAGCAGTTCCTCGTAAGGGCCGACGGCCAGGACATGTTGCCCGTCGACCGCTACCGCCATGTGCGGAGAAGCCTCGGCCATGTGAATCGTCGGCACAGCAGCCTCAGTTCGTGGAGATGAGTTTCAGTTCGGGATGGGCCGTCCCACCCTCTATCGCCGTCGAGGAAATGTGCGACGCCACGCGGTCGTCGACCGGGTCGTTCGCCGGGTCCTCGTGCACCACCAGGTGCTCGTACGTCGTCGCGCGCTGCGCCGGAACGCGGCCCGACTTGCGGATGAGGTCGATGATCTCCCCCCGGTTCGACCGGTGCCTGGCACCCGCCGAGGAGACCACGTTCTCCTCCAGCATGATCGAACCGAGGTCGTCGGCCCCGTAGTGCAGCGAGAGCTGGCCGACCTCCTTGCCGGTCGTCAGCCAGGAGCCCTGGATGTGCGCGACGTTGTCGAGGAAGAGCCTGGCGATCGCGATGATGCGCAGGTACTCGAAGAGCGTGGCCTGCGTGCGGCCCTTGAGGTGGTTGTTCTCGGGCTGGTAGGTGTACGGGATGAAGGCGCGGAAGCCGCCCGTCCGGTCCTGTACGTCACGGATCATGCGCAGGTGCTCGATGCGCTCGGCGTTCGTCTCGCCCGTGCCCATCAGCATCGTGGACGTCGACTCGACGCCCAGGCCGTGCGCCGTCTCCATGATCTCCAGCCAGCGCTCGCCTGACTCCTTCAGCGGGGCGATCGCCTTGCGCGGCCGCTCGGGCAGCAGCTCGGCGCCCGCACCGGCGAAGGAATCGAGACCGGCCGTGTGGATGCGCTGAATCGCTTCCTCGACCGACACCTTGGAGATCCGGGCCATGTGCTCGACCTCACTCGCGCCCAGCGAGTGGATGACCAGCTGCGGATAGGCCTTCTTGATCGCCGAGAAGTGCTCTTCGTAGTACTCGACGCCGAAGTCCGGGTGGTGCCCGCCCTGGAACATGATCTGCGTCCCGCCCAGCTCGACCGTCTCCGCGCACCGGCGCAGGATGTCCTCCAGGTCACGGGTCCAGCCCTTGGCGGTGTCCTTGGGGGCCGCGTAGAAGGCGCAGAACTTGCACGCCGTCACGCAGACGTTCGTGTAGTTGATGTTCCGCTCGATGATGTACGTGGCGATGTGCTCGGTCCCCGCGTACCGGCGGCGGCGTACGGTGTCGGCCGCCGCGCCCAGTGCGTGCAGGGGCGCGTCGCGGTACAGGTCGAGCGCCTCCTCGGGGGTGATGCGCCCGCCTGCGGCAGCACGGTCAAGGACGGACTGAAGGTCTGCCTTCGTGGTCACCGGGGTGGGTCCTTCCCAAGGAGATGCAACGTCCGAGCCAGCCTACGCCAGCTCTTCTACACGGCCGGGACCGCGTACAGCTCGTTGGCATGCGCCACCAGGAGCCGGCTGCCACCGGCCGCCACCCGCCAGCCGTCGTCGTCGCTGCGGCCGTCGTTGTAGGTCCAGCGCAGGGCGCCGGTGCGCGCGTCGATCGCGTAGACGCCGCCGGACTCGAAGAACGATCCGGCGTAGATGTTGCCGCCGACCTTCACCAGGCACGAGGAGAACGGCTTCTTGGCCAGGTCCTCGCTCATCCAGATCTTCGTGCCGTTCTTCGGATTGACCGCCCAGACCCCGCTGTCGTAGTCGAAGGCGTACGCGACCCCGTCGAAGACGAACGCGGGCTGGAAACCGCGGCGGCCGTTGGGCGACAGGGTCCACAGGGGCCTGCCGTTCCTGAGGTCGAACCCACGCATCGTCTTGCCGCTGACGATCACGGTGTTGGCATGCACCGCGACCTTCTCCGCGACCGAGCCGTCGGCGGCCTTCTTGCTCCACAGCTGCTTGCCCGTGGCGCTGGAGCGGACGGTCAGGTTCTTCCGGCCGTCCGTATAGACGAGGTGGCCAGGGACGACCGTGAGGTCGAAGCCGTAGTCCTCCGTGCCGTCGTCGCGCTGCTCCTGCCAGACGATCTTGCGGGTCCTGATGTCGACGGCGTAGATCGCGGTGAGGTTCTTCTTGATGTCGGGGTCGTCGACCTCGGCGATGCCGTAGAGCTGCTTGTCGTCGGCGCCGATGGGGGGCTTGGCGGTCAGCTTGCCGCCGAGGCGGGTGCGCCAGGCCTCCTTGCCGGTCTGGGCGTCGATGCCGACGAGCGCACCGTCGTAATCGCCGCTTCCGACGAAGAACATCCCGCCCGAGGCGACGATCTTCCCCGCGCTGGATGTCGGCTGGATCTCCTTCGTCTTCCACTTGCGGGCGCCGTGCGTGAGGTCGAAGCCCTGCATCTCGTCGCCGCTGATGACGACGGTGGAGCCGAAGACGAGCGGCGGGAGCTCGAAGTTGAGGTTGTCGTGGCCGGGGGTCTTGTGCCAGAGGGGCTGGGGGGCGACACCGTTCGGCGGGGTCTTGAAGACCTCGGGTTCGGGCTGCTCGGAGACCTTCTTCTTCTTGTTGTCCGTCTTGTCCTTGGCGTCGTCGCCCGTCGTGCCGTCCTTGCGGTTCAGCGCCCACACCGCGCCAGCGCCGACGACCGCCACACCTGCCACGCTGCCCGCCGCGATGCCCATGAAGCGGCGGCGGCCGGGGGCCGCCGCCTGGGTGGGCGCTGCGCCCGAGCCGTCCAGGACCGTGTGGGCGGCGGGCGCCGGACCGAAGCCCTGGCCGGGGACGGGGACCGGGCTGTTGCCGCCCGCCGGGGTCTCCAGGTCCAGGATGCGCGAGGCGTGCGTGGCGATGGTCGACGAGACCGACGAGGGCAGCCAGTCGCTGATCACCTGGCCCGTGCCTTCCGGGGCAAGGGAGTTGATGATCTCGGCGGGGGACGGCCTGGCGGCCGGGTCCTTGGCGAGGCAGGCGCGGATGAGACCGGTCAGCATGGGCGGGGTGCCGGAGAGGTCGGGCTCCGCGTGGACCACCTGGTAGAGCATGGCGGCCGGCGCCATGCCCTCGCCGAAGACACCGCGGCCTGTGGCGGCGAAGGCGAGGACCGCGCCGAAGGAGAAGATGTCCCCGGCGACGCCGACATCCTGGCCGAGTGCCTGCTCGGGGGGCATGTAGCCGGGCGAGCCGACCACAACTCCCGTCTGGGTCATACGGCTTCCGTCCACCGCCCGCGCGATGCCGAAGTCGATGACGCGCGGGCCGTCGGCGGCCAGCAGGACGTTGGACGGTTTGAGGTCGCGGTGGATGAGACCTGCCCCGTGGATCTCCTGGAGAGCTGCGGCGAGACCCGCGCCCAGCGCCCGTACCGTGCGCTCGGGAAGCGCGCCGTGGGCGGCGACCACGTCCGTGAGGTCGGGGCCGAGCACGTACGCGGTCGCCAGCCAGGGCAGCGCCGCCTCGGGGTCGGCGTCCACCACGGGTGCCGTATAGCGTCCCGAGACGGCTCTGGCTATCTCGACCTCGTGGCGGAACCTCTGCCGGAAGTCCTGGTCGGCGGCGAGTTCGGGGCGCACGACCTTCACCGCGACGGTACGGCCGCCGGGCGAGCGCGCCAGATAGACCTTGCCCATGCCACCCGCGCCCAGGACGCTCAACAGCCGGTAGGAACCTAGTGTCTGGGGGTCGTCCGGCTGCAACTGGTCCATAACGGGAAGTCCTTCAGGTGTGGTCGTGGGTGGCGCGTGCGCTGTGCACAGCGACACAGTAGAGAACAGCGCGCCTGCTGATGCAGGGGGAGCCTTCGACACAAGGGGAATCAGTGCATCCATTGGCAGTTGAGCGGGACTTTCTGGCGCGGGCGGAACGGCTGAAGAGCTGGGGAGCCGGGCTGCTCTGTGTCGCCGCGGTGTTCTGGATCTACGCCGCCTGGCAGATGTTCGCGCCGTTCACCTCATCGACCTGGAAGGTGGACTGCTCCGCCCCCGCCTTCGCCGAGCGCCGGGACCTCTACATCGACGACCGCATCAGCGACGACCACGACCGCGCGCTGCACTGCGAGGCCGACCGCGACTGGACGGGTCCTGTCACCGCCCTGGTCCTGTCCGTTCCGGTGTCCACCGCGGGCGCGGTGCTCCTGGCCACCGGCGTGGCGATATCGGCGCTCCGCCGGCACGACGAGGCCGTGCGGCGCGCCAAGGCCTGACCGACCGGTCAGCCGTCCTGACGAGTTAGCCGTCCTGACGGGTCAGTGTCGCGTACGGGTTGCCGCCCTCGGGGTTGGCGGAGGTGTACGAGAGCCGGTCGCCGGTGAGCCGCAGCTTGACCAGGTGCGAGCCCGAGGTGCACTTGTCGGCGTCGCCCGGCTTGTTGCGGGCGGTGCCGTCGGCGATCAGTTCGCCGCCTGACACCTTCTTCAGTACGAGAACGTCCACGCAGACCGAGGTGCCCAGGGCGTCCACCTGGCTGGCGGTGCCGATCTCGTCGCCGGCCCCGCCCTGCTTGAGCACCACGGTGAGGGTGCCGGCCGGGAGCGGCTTTCCGAGGACGGTGACGGCGACCTGGCCCTGCCAGTTGCCGGAGTACGCGGCCGGAACGGAGCCGGACGCGGGCGCGCCGGAGGACGTCGGGGCGGGCGTCCCCGAGGGCGTCGGTTCCGTGGCCGATCCCGATGCCGGTCCCGATGCCGATGCCGAAGACGACGGGCGGCCCGCCGCGCTGTCCCCGTGCGAAGTGCCCTGGTCCCGCAGCTCGTTGTAGAGGAACGACCCGCCGATCGTCACCGCCGCCAGCGCGCCCGCGACCGCCAGTGCGAGCGTGCAGCTGACCCTGCGGCCGCGACGGCCCTCCGGCTGCGATTCGGTGGTGACCGACAAGGAGAGGCGACCGGTCCCGGAGCCGGTGCCGGAGCCGGTGCTCGGCGGTTCGGTGGGGGCCACCGCGTGCGCGGCGGCGAAGGAGGGGCCGGGCGGGCCGAAGGAACCCACGACCGCGGAGCTGGTGAAGGGGATCGGCCCCGAGTCCTGAAGACTCTCCACGCCGGAATCCAGGTCGAGCAGCCGTACGGCCGTACGGCTCACCTCCTCCACCAGCGGCC
This sequence comes from Streptomyces beijiangensis, assembly GCF_017315755.1. Taxonomy (GTDB): domain Bacteria; phylum Actinomycetota; class Actinomycetes; order Streptomycetales; family Streptomycetaceae; genus Streptomyces; species Streptomyces beijiangensis. The sequence continues at coordinate 6,117 of NZ_JAFLRJ010000124.1, read as the reverse complement.
CCGGCAGCCAGCCGCCCGCCACCAGGACGGACGCCCCCGCGGGAGCCAGCCGCTCCGCGATCTCCCGGGGCGAGGGGCGCCCTGCCGGGGTCTTGGCCAGGCAGGAGGCGACCAGCGCCCTCAACCCGTCGGGCACCGAGCCCAGTTCGGGCTCCTCGTGCACCACCTTGTAGAGGAGCGAGGCCGTGGAGTCCCCGGGGAAGGGGGGCTCCCCCGTGACCGCGTACGCCAGGACCGCGCCCAGCGAGAAGACGTCGGCCGCACCCGTGACGCCCTTGCCGAGGATCTGCTCGGGCGACATGTAGCCGGGCGAGCCGATCGAGACGCCGGTCGAGGTGAGCGAGGCCGTGCCGTCCGTGGCGCGGGCGATCCCGAAATCGATCAGACGGGGTCCGTCGACGGTCAGCAGCACATTGGACGGCTTCACATCACGGTGTACGAGACCGAGATGGTGGACGGCGGCGAGCGCCTCGGCGAGGCCCGCGCCCAGGGTCCGTACCGAATGCTCGGGCAGCGGGCCGTACGCCGAGACCGCCTGGGAGAGCGCGGGGCCCGCCACATATCCCGTGGCCACCCACGGAACAGGAGCCTCCGGGTCCGCATCGAGCACAGGGGCCGTCCATGCCCCGCCGACTCTGCGGGCCGCCTCCACCTCGCGCCGGAAGCGGGCGCGGAACTCCTCGTCGAGGGCGTAGTGCGGATGCACCACCTTCACCGCGACGGTACGGCCGCCCGCGCTGCGCCCCAGATAGACGCGGCCCATTCCGCCCGCGCCAAGACGGCCGAGCAGCCGGTAGGCGCCGATGGACCGTGGTTCGTCCGCTTCGAGCGGCTGCATGTCGCGCCCCGTCCCCCTCGGTACTCCCCTGCTCCAGGAGAGTAGACCGCGTTCAGGGGGTGAGCAGTTCCACGGTCACATCCGCGGGGAATCCGGTCGTCGGACCGACGCGGCGTGCGAATTCCCGTACGCCCGCGATCTGTTCGGGACCGAAACGGAAGTCGAGCGTCGTGAAGTAGCGCTCCAGCGTGGCCGCGTCGAAGGTCTCCCAGCGTGCGGCCTGCTCGGCGACCTTGGAGACCTCGTCGAGGGAGAGGTCGCGCGAGGCCAGGAAGGCCCGGTGCACCTCGCGCACGGTCTCCGGCTCACGCGCCAGATAGTCCTTGCGCACCGCCCAGACGGCGAAGACGAACGGCAGCCCGGTGTGCTCCTTCCACATCTGGCCGAGGTCGTGGACGGCCAGCTCGGGGCTGGGCAGGTCGCGGAGGTACGCGCGCAGGCCCACGTCGCCGATGACGACCCCGGCCTCCGCCTCGCGCATCATCAGCGCCAGGTCGGGCTGGCACTGGTAGTAGTCGGGCCGTACGCCGTACTGCTCCTCCAGGAGGAGCTGCGCCAGGCGCACCGACGTACGGGAGGACGAGCCGAGCGCCACCCGCGCCCCGTCCAGCTCCTGCAGCGGGACCTGGGAGACGATCTCGCAGGACATCACGGAGCCGTCGCAGCCGACCGCGATGTCGGGGAAGGCGACCAGGTCGTCGGCGTTCTTGAGGAACTCCACGAGGGTGATCGGGCCGATGTCGAGATCACCGCGGACCAGCTGCTCGCTGAGCTTCTCGGGGCTGTCCTTGGTCAGCTCGAGATCGAGCAGGGTCCCGGTCCGGGCCAGCCCCCAGTACAGGGGCAGACAGTTCAGGAACTGGATGTGTCCGACGCGCGGCCGGCTGCGAGAAATGTCCACATCGCGACAGTAGACCTGCTCTGTGGAGCGGGGGCTGGCGGGCCTCCGGGAGGGGTCCGGGTGGCACCTGAGGGGGGTCCGCCAAGGGCGCGTCAAACATCCGGCCCAGGTGATCTTCCCCCCTTCCGCAGCCCCGATTCTGCGTGCTACTCTCGCCGCAAGTTGCAGTTTGGTTTCCCTTGCAGTACAGAGCCTGCGGAGCATGTAACCGCAGGCTTTTGTAGTTTTCAGACTTCTTAGCAGGTTCTGGAGCAGGGCAACCCAGTGGCCCAAGGAGGGCTTATGGCTACCGGAACCGTGAAGTGGTTCAACGCTGAAAAGGGCTTCGGCTTCATCGCCCAGGACGGCGGCGGCCCGGATGTCTTCGTCCACTATTCCGCGATCAACGCGTCTGGTTTTCGCTCCCTCGAGGAGAACCAGGTCGTGAACTTCGACGTCACGCAGGGCCCGAAGGGTCCGCAGGCGGAGAACGTCACCCCGGCCTAGTTGCCCGGGCCGATCGGATCGCGGTCGGGATAGCACCACCCAAGGAGCCCTGCTCCGTACGGACTTGTCTGTACGGAACGGGGCTCCTGCATGTGCGGGGTCCGGTGTGTCCGGGGGCAAAGGGGGGCTGCGGTTGTTTCGGGGCTCCGCCCCGGACCCCGGTCCTCAATCTCCCCCAAGCTCTTAAGGAGCAGGGAGGGGCCCCCTCGACGGGCTTGATTTGCCGCCGGACGGGTTCGAGGTGTCGCCGGACGGGCTTGATCGGTACAGGTCCTCGATCTCCTTCGCGTAGCGCTCAAGCACCTTCGCCCGCCGGACCTTCAGCGTCGGCGTGAGCACCCCGCTCGCGATCGTGAAGTCCTCGTCCAGGACCGCGAATGCCCGGATCCTCGCCGGCCGCGACACCGTCGCGTTCGCCGCCTCCACCGCCTCCTGGACCAGCTCCCGCACGTCCTGCCTGCCTGCTGCGGCCTCCGCGTCCACCGTGATCAGCGCGACGGGGTACGGGCGGCGGTCGCCGACCATCACCGCGTGCGCGACATAGGGGGAGCGCTCGATGGCCGACTCCACCTCGGCGGGCGAGAGGTTCTTGCCCGCGGACGTGATGATCAGGTCCTTCTTGCGGCCGGTGATCGTGAGGTAACCGTCGCTGTCCACAGCTCCCAGGTCGCCCGTGTGCAGCCAGCCGTCCCCGTCCAGCGCCGCCGAGGAGGCGGTGGGGTTCGCGTAGTAGCCGGGGAAGATCATCGGGCCCCTGGCCAGCACCTCCCCGTCGGCCGCCGTCCGCACCTCGCAGCCCGCGATGGGGCGGCCCACCGTTCCGGGGCGGGACGCGCCGGGGTGGTTGAGGGCGATCACACCGGCGGACTCGGTCATTCCGTACCCCTCGTACACCGGGATCCCGCACGCCCGCAGCAGGTCCATGGTGGCGGGCGAGATCGGCGCACCTCCCGTCACGGCCGAGCGGAGGCGCCCGCCGAAGACTCCGCGGACCAGGGAGTAGAGGGACTGGTCGTACGCGGCGTGGGCATCCCTCAGCTCGGGCGGAAGCTCACCGTCCGCCGCCAGTACGCCGATACGGACCGCCTCCTCGAAGCGTGTGCGCCCGCCCTCCTGGGACTCGGCCAGGGACTGCACCACCGAGTGGACCTTCTCGAAGAGACGGGGAACGGAAGGGAGATGGGTCGGCCTGACCTCGGCCAGCTCCTTGACCACGTCCTCGATCCGGCCGCCGAAGTAGGCCAGCTCGCCGCCGTACAAGAGCGTCGTGAACTCGATGAGCTGGGCGAGGAGATGGGCCAGCGGCAGATAGAGGTAGGTGCGGTCGCCCGGCCCTCCCTCGACCACGTCCAGGTTGGCTTCGAGGACCGCGCCGAGGTTGCCGTGGGTGAGCCGGCAGCCCTTGGGCGGTCCCGTGGTCCCCGAGGTGTACACGATCGAGCACAGGTCAGAGGGTTTGACCGCCGCGGCACGGCTGAGGAGTTCGGCGAGAGAGGTCTCGTCGGCGGGGCCGGACGGCGCACAGATTCCGGTCAGGAGAATGACATCGCGCAGGGCGGGGAGCCGGTCCCTCAACGCGTCCACCCGGTCCGCCTGGGCCGCGTCCTCGCAGACCACCGCCACCGCGCCGGAATCCCCCAGCACCCAGGCCACTTCCTCCTCGCCCGCTGTCGGGTAGACCGGGACGACGACGGCCCCCACCGCGAAGGCCGCGAAGTGGGTGAGCGTCCACTCGGGGCGCGTCTCGGAGAGGATGCCGATACGGTCCCCCGGCCGGACCCCCGTGGAGATCAGACGCCGGGCGCACTCCCGTACCGCGTCGCGCAGTTCGGTGTACGACATCCGGTCCTCGCCACCACGGCTGCTGAGGGCAGGCAGTCCGCCGTAACGTTCCCCCGTCCACTCGGTGAACAGGGCAAGGGTCTCCGGACGTCGACTCTCGGTGCTCTCGGTGCTCTCGGTCGGGGTCATGCACCCGACGGTAGGGACGACGGGCTGCCTGCGGGTATGACCGAAAACGTCAGCCCCACTGACCGCATCGCGCAATCGCCGCTACCGTCGACGGCCATGGACAGGCGGACGATCACCGTTCACCACGTACGGGCCGTGCTCCGCGGCGCCGAACGCACCGGACTCGACACCGTACCGCTGCTGCAGGAGGCGAAGATCCCGCCACTGCTGCTCGGCGACGACCGGGCGCGCGTCACCTCCGTGCAGTTCGCCCGGCTCTTCCGGGCGCTGTACCGCGCGACGGAGGACGAGTTCCTGGGGCTCGGCACGGCGGTCAGCCGTCCCGGCACCTTCGCGATGATGTGTTACGCCACCCTCGGCTGCCGCGACCTGGGCGCGGCCGTGGAGCGCGGAGTCACCTATTACGGTCTCTTTCCCGGCGGTCCGGAACTTTCCCTGGTCCAACAGGGCGACGGAACAGCCGTGTTCAGCGTCAGGAACGATCTCGACAGCGACGAGGACCGCTTTCTCACCGAGTGTCTCGTCATCATCTGGCACCGGCTCTGCAGCTGGCTGGTCGGCCGTCGCATCCCTCTGTCAGGCGCGGGCTTCGGCTATCCGCCGCCGCCGCACCGCGACGAGTACGAGGAGCTCTTCGGCTGCCCGGTCCGCTTCGGCGAGGACCGCACCACCGCCGCCTTCGACGCACGCTGGCTGACGGCTCCTCTCGTACGCGACGAACCCGCGCTGGAGGCGATGCTGCGCCGCTCCCCGTTCGAACTGCTCAGCCGGCGCGCGTACGGCACGACCGTCGCCGAGCAGGTCCAGCGCACCCTGGCCCGCGCCCTGCGGGAGTCCCCGCGCCTGCCCGAACTGGGCGATGTGGCGGCCCGTCTCGCGCTGAGCCCGGCGACGCTGCGGCGGCGGCTCGCCCGCGAGTCGACCTCGTACCAGCAGCTCAAGGACTCCGTGCGGCGCGATGCCGCGATAGCCGGACTCGCCGAGGGGCGCGAGCCGATCGCCGGTCTCGCGGCGCGCCTCGGATTCGCCGAGGACACGTCCTTCCACCGGGCGTTCCGGCGGTGGACGGGCACGACGCCCGGGGCGTACCGCATCAGCTCCCATGAGACGCCGCGTCAGTAGACGTCAGTAAAGGTGAGCTTCGGGGTCAGCACGGTACCTACTGGCCGGTCAGTACGTTCTCACCAACGAACCCAGTACCACTGGACCGTTGGGAGAGCCGCATGCACGTACGCAACAGAGTGCTCGCCGTGGTGGCCACGCTCGCCATGGCGGGAATCGTCCCCGGAATCGCCCCCGGGACCGCCTCCGCCTCCACGCCGGACGGCGATGGTACGGCCGGGGACGTCGTCTCCTCCGCGCCGACCGCCTTCCATCCGCTGCCGCTGCAGCCCACGAACACCTCGGCGTGGCACATCACTTACCGCTCGACGAGCGCGACGGGCGCCCCGAACGTCGTCTCAGGGACGGTCATCGTCCCGCGCGACGGCCGGAAGGGACCCCGGCCTCTCGTGACGTACGCCGTCGGAACCGTCGGCCTGGGCGACCGGTGCGCGCCGAGTGCCAACTTCCCCACCGGCACGGCCGTCGAGGCCACGCTCATCAACCAGGTCGTCCAGAAGGGCTGGGCCGTCGCCGTCACCGACTACGAGGGGCTCGGCACCCCCGGCGACCACACCTACGCCGTCGGCCGGTCCGAGGGCCACGCCATGCTGGACGCGGCGCGGGCCGCCCAGCGCCTGGGCATTCCGGGGGTCACCGCGGCCTCCCAGGTCGGGATCATGGGGTACTCCCAGGGCGGGCAGGCCAGCAGCTGGGCCGCCGAACTCCACGACTCCTACGCCCCGGAGCTCAAAGTCGTGGGCACGGTCACCGGCGGGGTGCCCGCGGACCTGCTCGAAGTGGCGGCGTACAACGAGGG
>NZ_JAFLRJ010001197.1 GCF_017315755.1 Streptomyces beijiangensis | reverse complement strand
GTCGGGAGGGCGCCGGTCAGCCCGCGGCAGCCGCGAGGTCGGGCCAGAGCAGTGCTGCGGAGCCCCAGGTGAGCCCGGCCCCGAAGGAGGTCAGCAACACCCGGTGTCCCGCCCGTAGTTCGGAGCGGGCGGCCGCGTCCGCGAGGGCGAGCGGGATGGAGGCCGCGCCGGTGTTGCCGACCCGGTCGATGTTGGCGATGTGACGGTCGGCAGGGAGGGCGAGGCGCTCCCCCACCGCGGTCAGGATGCGGGCGTTCGCCTGGTGCGCGACAAGGCGGTCGACGTCGGGCACGGTCCAGCGGGCGCTCTCCAGCACCGCACGCGAGGACTCCGTCATCCGGGTCACGGCGTGCTGGAAGACCTCGCGCCCCGCCATCTGAAAGTGGCGGTCGCCGGGGGTGTACCGGTCCGGTTCGGCCCGCTCGCGCGCCCCGCCGCCGGGGACCGCGATCAGGTCGTGGCCCGTACCGTCGCTGCCCAGGTCGAAGGCGAGCACACTCCCCGGCTCCCCGTGCTCGCCCCGGCGCAGCACCACGG
>NZ_JAFLRJ010001196.1 GCF_017315755.1 Streptomyces beijiangensis | reverse complement strand
CGCGCGCAGGGCGTGGTCGGCGGGGGAGCGGTCGCCGTGCACGACGGTGACGGGGGCGTCGTGGCCGTGGTCGGCGAGGTGAGCCAGCATCGCGGTCATCGGGGTCACGCCGATGCCCGCGGAGGCGAGCAGCAGGGGAGCGGCGGGGTCGGTGTCGAGGACGAGATCGCCGTATGCCTCGGACAGCTCCAGGACGTCGCCGGCCCGCACGCGCGCGTGCAGGTGGCCGGAGACCTCGCCCTCGGGCGTCCCGGGCGTCCCCTCGTCGTGCACGCGCTTGACGCTGAACTGCCGCTCGTCGGGGCCGGGCGTGCCGGAGAGGCTGTACTGGCGGATCTGCCGGGCGCCGTCGTCGAGGGTGACGCGGACGGAGACGTACTGGCCCGGGCGGAAGTCCCGCACCGGGCCCCCGTCGGCGGGGCGCAGCCGGAAGGAGGCGACGTCGGCGGTCTCGGTGACCCGCCCGACGACCTCCCAC
>NZ_JAFLRJ010001195.1 GCF_017315755.1 Streptomyces beijiangensis | reverse complement strand
ACGTCGGTTCGGGTATGGGCTCGGACATCGGTGCGCCGTCCCTCGTGATCTGTAGGGTTTGCATAGAAGGTAGTGCCTGACGGAGCCGGGCAGGATGTGGCAATACCCACACCCTTCGCGGCCCGTCTTGTCGGTTCCCTCCTTTACCGAAAACGCAGGCATAGGCAAGGATCGGCGCCATGGACCTGCTGAACACGCTGGTGGACAAGGGACTTCGGCGCGAGCTGCCGACGCGCGAGGAAGCGCTCGCCGTATTGGAGACCTCCGACGACGAACTGCT
>NZ_JAFLRJ010001194.1 GCF_017315755.1 Streptomyces beijiangensis | reverse complement strand
CGATCGTGCGGCAGACCCGACCGCACCTGGGGACTGGCGCACCTGATCAGGCAGTTCACCGGCGTGGGATCCGCGCCTCGGTGGCATCATCCGACCTGTCCCCGCCGGCCAGCACCCGCAGAAGCCGCGCCACCTTCCGTATCTCCGGCACGGTAATTAGCGCGAGGCGGGGGGGGGTACGGGAACTGGCGCCTCGGTGAGAGGGAAGAGCCGTCACGGGTGGGCGAGTTACTGCTCCTCAGG
>NZ_JAFLRJ010001193.1 GCF_017315755.1 Streptomyces beijiangensis | reverse complement strand
CGGCGAGGCCTGGTACGTGGTGGACCCCGGGCGCGGAGTACGGCGCGGTCCGGCCCGGGGTCCACCACGTACCAGGCCTCGCCGAGCGAGGCGTTGTAGGCGACGGTCAGGGAGAAGTCGTCTCCCGCGGCCACAGCGACGCTGGTCCGGCCGGTGGGGTACGAGGCGGGGGCGGCGTCCTTCGGCGTACCGGAACCGCAGCCGGCGAGGAGCACGGCCAGGGC
>NZ_JAFLRJ010001192.1 GCF_017315755.1 Streptomyces beijiangensis | reverse complement strand
CGAGAGCCTGCTCGCCGTTACCCGGGCGAGCGGGGTGGGCGTGCCGCTGGATCCCGGGAGCTCAGGGGCGGAGTTGGCCCGTCTGCTGGAGGACTGTGGTGCGCGCGTGCTCATCACCGATGAAGCCCGGCTGACGCATCGGCGGGGACTGCTGTCCCGCCCCGGGCTGATCGTGGTGGTGGCCGAGGGCGGTGAGGAGGACGGGGACACTCCGCTGTCCGGGGACTCCGGAGCATTGGCGGATGGGGCCGGGGCAGCGGAGTGTCCCCGTCCTCCTCACCGCCCTCGGCCACCACCACGATCAGCCCGGGGCGGGACAGCAGTCCCCGCCGATGCGTCAGCCGGGCTTCATCGGTGATGAGCACGCGCGCACCACAGTCCTCCAGCAGACGGGCCAACTCCGCCCCTGAGCTCCCGGGATCCAGCGGCACGCCCACCCCGCTCGCCCGGGTAACGGCGAGCAGGCTCTCGACCGCCTCGACACGGTTGCCGAGCAGGATGGCCACCCGTTCG
>NZ_JAFLRJ010001191.1 GCF_017315755.1 Streptomyces beijiangensis | reverse complement strand
AGCAGTGGAGAGGGCCGCACCCCAAGGGTGCGGCCCTCTCTGTGTTCGCCCTGGCGAGGCTGGTTTCACGTGCTGTATTCCCGGGGGACAACCCCCGGACCTCCGGCCGGATACCGCAGCCGCCTTCAAGAGTCTGGTTTCACGTGAGACGCGGATAGCGGGTGGCGCCGGTGACGATCCAGCGGCCCGATCGGGCGCGCAGCCAGAGGGTCACCAGACGGACCGCCATCATCAGGGTCATGGCCCACCACAGAGCGGTCAGCCCGCCGCCGAGCGCAGGGACCATCAGTGCCGCCGGGATGAAGGCGGCCAGTGTCACCAGCATGGCCCAGGCCAGATAGGGGCCGTCGCCCAGCCGGTCTCAGGGATCGTGTTCGTGCTCGACGGCGTACTGATGGGCGCGGGCGACGGCGACCAGCAG
>NZ_JAFLRJ010001190.1 GCF_017315755.1 Streptomyces beijiangensis | reverse complement strand
CTGCCGGGACCTGATCCGGCGCACCGAGGGCTCGACCTCCGAAGTCCGATATGACAGTCGAGGCGTAGCGAAGCGGAACGGCAGCGACGCGGGACTGCGGCTCATCGCCGTACGCCACCTCATCGCCGCCGCCACCCAGCCCGAGACCATCCAGGGCTGGCTCGCCGACGGCAGCGTCCCCGGCGGCCCCGAACTCGACCCCGAACTGCGCTGGCGCATCCTCACCCGCCTCGCGGTCCTCGGCGCCACGGACGAGACGGCCATCGCAGCCGAACTCGACCGCGACCCCAGCGCCACCGGCCAGGAAGGCGCGGCCCGCTGCCGCGCGGCCCTGCCCACCCCCGAGGCCAAGGCGGCGGCCTGGACGGCCCTCTTCTCCTCGGACACCCTCTCCAACTACCTCTTCACGGCAACGGCCCAAGGCTTCTGGCAGCCCGAACAGGCCTCCCTGACCAGGGAGTACGTCCCCCGCTACTACGAGGACGCGGTAACGCTGGCGGCCCGCAGGGGCCCGGCAATCGCCGAGGCGGCGGGCCGCCACGCCTTCCCCGCGTACGAGACGACCCCCACAGCCCTGGCCCACGGCGAGGCCTGCCTCAAGAACGCCGACATGATCCCGGCCCTGCGCCGCAAACTGGTCGACCAACTCGACGACCTCCACCGGGCCCTGCGAGTCCAAACCAAATAGCACGCCTCCGGCGCAGGGCGGCGGCGAATTCCTGGGACATCAGCCCAAATCAAGCCCCTCC
>NZ_JAFLRJ010001189.1 GCF_017315755.1 Streptomyces beijiangensis | reverse complement strand
AGTCTCGTGGGCTCGGGCGTGTCGTTTTGGCGCCAGGCCGAGCCGTCCTGGCGCCGGGACGAGTCGCCGGCGGCGTCAGGCGGGGCCGACGAGCTCGAAGCCGGCCTCGTCGACGGCGGCGCGGACGGCCTCCTCGTCGAGCGGGGCCGCGGAGACGACGGTGACCTCGCCGGTGGTGGCGACTGCCTTCACCGAGTCGACCCCGGGAATCTCGGAGATCTCGCCGGAGACGGCGCCTTCGCAGTGTCCGCAGCTCATGCCGCTCACCTTGTAGACGGCGGTGACGGAGCCCTGGGTGTCGGTCCGGACGGTCATGTCTTGCTCCTCGTCGAGG
>NZ_JAFLRJ010001188.1 GCF_017315755.1 Streptomyces beijiangensis | reverse complement strand
CAGCAGACCGGCCAACCGGTCCGCCCGTACGTCGAGTTCGGCGTAGTCGATCCGCTCGTCGCCGTCGATCAGCGCGGTCGCGCCGGGCGCCAGGACCACCTGCTCCTCGAACAGTTCATGCGCGCACCTCATCGCGTTCACCTCCCTGGCGGTCGCTCTGCTCGACCGGCTCCCGCGGGGCGTCGAGATCGGGCAGCAGGACGTCGATGTCCCTGATCGAACGGCTGGCGAGTCCCCAGAGGGCGACCGCGGTCCCGCCGATGCCGGCCAGGAACAACA
>NZ_JAFLRJ010000123.1 GCF_017315755.1 Streptomyces beijiangensis | reverse complement strand
CATACGGGGGGTCCGGGGGCTCACCCCGCCCCTTCCCGCTGTCACACTTTGCGGCTCCGCCGCGTGGCGGGGCGAGCCCCCGGACCCCCCGTATGCGACCTTCGGCCGCATGTCCTCAATCGCCGGACGGGCTTGGTTTTGCTGATCGCGGCCGTTTTGTACCTGTGCGTATGAGCCCACATGGGCAAAATCCAGCCCGTCCGGCGATTGAGGACCGGGGGTATGGGGGCGGAGCCCCCAGGCGCTGATCAGGGCCGTCGCCGCCAGCGCCGCCAGCGGGGCTCTCACCGAGCCGCCCTGGGTCTCATGTCGCGACACCGTTGTCACCGCGTACGTATGCGCACCGAGCAGCGCCGCCGGCACCAGGGCCCGGCGCGTGACCGGACCCGTCGACGCCGCCCCCAGCAGCAGGTCCAGCGACCGTGCCGCCGCCATCGCCGCAGGCCCCGCCGGAGTGTGCTTCCAGTACAGGTCGTACGACCAGACCGTCGCGGCCAGCGCCACGGACACACCCAGTGCCCGGCCCCCCGCGCGGGAGGCGAGCGCCAGGCCCGCCCCCGTCAGCGCCACCGATGCCCCGAGCGCCGCGCCCGCGCCGATGCGGCCCGACGGGATCGGCCGGTGCGGGCGGTCGCGGGCGTCCTCCTCCCGGTCCGCCCAGTCGTTGAGCGCCATCCCCGCCTCGTAGAGGCAGAGCGAGGCGCCGATCGCGTACGCCGTGCTCCGGCTGAAGCGCGCGCCCTCCGCCGCCGCCCCCGCGAGCGCGTCGCCCGGGACCGTGAACAGGGCGGAGATGCGCAGGAGTTCGGGCCAGGCCGACAGGGTCATCGTGACTCCCCCAGGTCCGCCGCGAATGCCAGCAGTTCGCCGTACTGGTCCGAGAGCGCCGCCGGGCCCCCGTCCGGGTCCTTGAAGTAGAAGCCGAGTCGGGTCAGCGGGCCCGCCATCCCCACCTCGTGCGCCCGCGCCACCAGCCGCGCCAGGTCCAGGACCAGCGGTGCGGCGAGCGCCGAGTCGCAGCCCTGCCAGATCGTCTGGAGGATCATGCGCGAGCCGAGGAAACCGTCGAAGGCGATGTGGTCCCAGGCCGTCTTCCAGTCGCCCAGCGAGGGGACGTCATCGATGTGGACCTGACCCTCGGGGGTCGTCCCGAGCGTGTCCGCGAGGACCCGCTCCTTGCCCGCGTTCTTCGCGGCCGCGGCAGCGGGGTCCGCCAGCGCCGCCCCGTCGCCGCCGCCGAGCAGGTTGCTGCCCGACCAGGCCCGCACGGCGAGCGCGCGCTGGACGAACATCGGGGCCAGCACCGACCGCAGCAGCGTCTGTCCTGTCTTGCCGTCGCGGCCCGCGTGGGGAAGTCCGCAGGCCGCGACGGTGTTCTGCAGGGCTGCCGCGCGCAGCCCGGTGGAGGGGGTGAAGTTGATGTACGGACAGCCGGCCCGCAGCGCGGCCGCCGCGTAGAGGGAGCTGGCCGGCAGTCGCGGGTCGCCGGGGCGGGGCGCGGGTTCCGTGGAGGAGACGTTGATGACGACCGCCCGGGCGAGGCCCCGGCCGGCGACGAAGTCCGTGATGTCCGCGGCGAACGAGGTGATGAGCTCCTCGTCGGTGCGGGTGTCGCCCGGGAGCGGGCCCCCGGGGCGTATCTCCTTGTCCGCCGCCGCGAGTTCGGCCCGTACCGCCGACGGCAGTCCGTGCGGCAGCACGCCTCCTTCGGCCAGGGCTTCGGCGCGTTTGGGGAGCGGGCAGCTGGCCGTGTCGTGGCCGCCGAAGACCAGGGAGGCGAGGGCCGGGAGCCCCGCGGAGGCGAAGGGCGGTGTCTCGGTGACCATGCCGGTCGCCGGGTGGAGACCCGCCACCACCGCCGCACTTCCCGCGACCGCGGTGGTGGCGACGGAGCCGCGTGCTCCGACGAACCAGACTCCGACTCCTGTACGTACTGCGGACACGGGCTGCCTCCCTGGTGTGGTGCGGGCTTGCTCCGGTGTGGAGGGGACGGCGGGCAGGGGTTCGGCGTATCCCCGCCCGCCGCCGTCTTGTGGCCTCCCTCGTCTAGGCCGAGGGGAGCTCCTTGAGCTGGATGTTGCGGAAGGCCACCTGGTCGTCGGCCGAATGGTTCTGCAGGCCGATGTAGCCGTCCTTCAGGCTGCGCACCGGGTCGGTGTTGGTGAAGTCGTTGACCTTCACCCCGTTGAGGAAGATGGTGAGCCGCTCTCCCTGCACCCGGATCTCATAGCTGTTCCACTGCCCCGGGGGCCGGAGCACCTGGTCGCGCGCCTTGATGTTGGCGGACTTGAAGGAGTACACCGAGCCTGTTGTGCGGTCGGGGGCGTCGGAGGCGTCGATCTGCACCTCGTACCCCTTGTTGACCGCCGACCACGGGTCGTCCGACTCGGGGAAGCCGACGAAGACGCCCGAGTTGTCGTCGCCCGTCATCTTCCAGTCGAGCTTCAGCGAGTACGCGTTGAACTGCTTGGCCTGGTAGTAGAGGAGCCCCATGCCGCCTTCGGACTGCAGCTGTCCGTCGACGACGTTGAACTTCCCCGGACCTGCCTGCTTCCAGCCGTCCAGCGACTTGCCGTTGAAGAGCGCGCGGTAGCCGGTGTCCGGCTTGCAGTCGGCCTTGACCTGGCCTGCCGCGTACCGCAGTCCGCCGAGGAGGTGCTGGCGGAAGGCGTCTTCGGCGTAGGACTCCTTGGTGTGGCCGAGTCCGGTGTAGAAGGAGCGGCCGCCCTGGTAGGTGTGGCACCAGGCGATCGGGTGGTCGCCCTTCATGGTGCCGCCTGTGTAGCTCGTCTCGTCGAGCGTGGCGAGCACCTTGGCCGTACTGCGCGGGTTGGTGCGGTAGTTGTACAGCTCGTCGGTGTGTTCCCAGCTGTCGCCGAGGTGCGCGGTCGCCGGGTTGGTGTGGTCCTCGACGCGGACCGTGGCGGGCTGGATCGCGGGGTGGCCGGCGAAGTACGCGCCGACGAGTCCGCCGTAGAACGACCAGTCGTACTCGGTGTCGGCCGCCGCGTGCACGCCCATGTAGCCGCCGCCGGTGGTGATGAAGTTCTCGAACGCCTTCTGCTGGTCGGCGTTGAGCACGTCACCGGTGGTGGAGAGGAAGACCACCGCGTCGTATCTGGCGAGGTTGCTGGTGGTGAACTGGGCCGCCTCCTCGGTGGAGTCGACGGTGATGTTGCTGGTCTTGCCGAGTTCCTTGAGGGCGGCGATGCCCTCGGGGATGGCGTCGTGCCGGAAGGCCGCGGTCTTGGAGAAGACCAGGACCCGCTTGGCGGTCTTGTCCACCGGGGTGTTGGAGAGCTCGAAGTCGTCGATGTCGTAGAGCGCGCCGTCACCGCCCTTGAAGACCAGGAAGAGCTCGGTGGCCTTCTTGGGTACGGACCGCAGGGGGACGTCGATGTCCTGGAAGGTGTCCCAGCTGCCGGTCACCGGCACCGGCGCGGAGCCGAGCAGGGTCCCGGTGGCCGATCCTGCCCGTACTTCGATGAATCCGCCCGCGCCGCCGGAGGAGAGCCGGGCGGTGAGCTTGGTGGATCCGGCGAGGATGTACGGCTTGAAGGAGATCCAGTCGTCGTTGTTGATGTCGCCGACCGTCTTGCCGCCGTGCGCGCTCGCCTTGTCGTACGTCTTGATGCCCGAGGAGCCGGTGAAGTGCTCGGCCTGCCGGTGCCTGGGCTGCAGCTGAGCCTGGTCCTTGCCGGTGAGCGCGGCCTGGCCGCCGCCTCCGCCGTCGGTGTACTCGGCGTCGACGACTCCGAAGACGTTGGCGTTGGGATCGTGCCCGCCGTCGATGGCCGTGTTGATGGTGCCGCTGCACCCGGTGGTGGAGGTGATGAGGTGGCCGTGGCTGTCGTGGCCGAGGACGAAGTTCACCTTGACCTTGGCGCAATCGATCGCCGGGTCCTCGGGATCGGAGACCTTCACCTTGAAGGGGACCTTGTCGCCGAAGTTGAAGAGCGCCCCGTCGCCGGGCAGTTCGAGGGTCACCGTGGGTGCGGTGTTGCCGACGGTGACGTGCGCGCTCGCCGAGCCGGTGCGGCCCGTGGGGTCCTTGGCGGTGACGGTCGCGGTGTAGGTGCCGTTCTTCTTGTATGTGTACGTGGGGTTGGCCTCGGTGGACTTGCCGCCGTCGCCGAAGTCCCAGGAGTACGTGAGGGCGTCGCCGTCGGAGTCCGTGGTGCCGGCCGAGGAGAAGGCGGTCTTCAGCGGAGCATGGCCGGAGGTCTTGCTCGCCGCGGCCTCGGCGACCGGGGAGTGTCCGCCGGTGGCGTTCTCGATCCGGTAGAGGCCGGTGTTCTCGTCACCGCCGAACCAGGCGGTGCCGTAGTCCAGGACGTACAGGGCTCCGTCCGGGCCGAACGCCATGTCCATGACCTGGGTTCCGGTCCATGGGATGGGGTTGATGGACTCGACGGTGCCGTCGTCCGTGGAGGAGATGCGCTTGATCCAGCGGCGGCCGAACTCGCCGGCGAAGAAGTCGCCGTCGTACGCCTCGGGGAACTTGACCGGGGAGTCCAGGTTCGCGTCGTAGTGGTAGACGGGCCCGCCCATCGGGGACTCGGAGCCGGTGCCGAACTCGGGCACGGAGCCGCCGTCGTACGGGATCCAGGCCGGCTGCGCGGGCGGCAGGTCGGTGATCCCGGTGTTGTACGGCGAGGTGTTCTTGGGGGCGTTGCAGTCGAACGTCGCGCCCGAGGCCTTGGTCTCGAAGTCGTATGCGACGTACGGGTCGTTCTTGCCGGTGCAGAACGGCCAGCCGAAGTTGCCGGGCTTGGTCACCCGGGCGAACTCGACCTGCCCTGCGGGACCGCGCTTGGGGTCGGCCGCGCCCGCGTCGGGCCCGTAGTCGCCGACGTAGACGATGCCGGTGGCCTTGTCGACGCTGAAGCGGAAGGGGTTGCGGAAGCCCATCGCGTAGATCTCGGGGCGGGTCTTGTCCGTGCCCGGCGCGAAGAGGTTGCCGTCGGGGATGGAGTACGACGCGTCGTCGTTGACCTTGATGCGGAGGATCTTGCCGCGCAGGTCGTTGGAGTTGCCGGCGGTGCGCCGGGCGTCGTACGCGGGGTTGCGGCCCGGACGCTGGTCCATCGGGCTGAAGCCGTCGGACGCGAAGGGGTTGGAGTCGTCGCCGGTCGACAGGTAGAGGTTGCCCTGCGCGTCGAAGTCGATATCGCCGCCCACGTGGCAGCAGATGCCGCGGGTGGTGGCGACTTCGAGGATCTTCTTCTCGCTGGCGTTGTCGAGGGTGCCGTCCGCCTTGAGGGTGAACCGGGACAGCTGGTTGATCCCGTCGAACTTGGCGAAGTCGGCCGCGGTGCCGGTGTCGGGGGCGTCCCCGGCTGGGGTGTTCAGCGGGGGCGCGTAGTAGAGGTAGATCGCCCGGTTCTCGCTGAACTTGGGGTCGATGGCGATCCCCTGGAGACCTTCCTCGTCATGGGAGTAGACGGGGATGGTGCCGACGACGCGGGTGTTTCCTGCCGCGTCGGTGGAGCGCAGATCGCCTTCGCGCGAGGTGTGCAGCACGGTGCGGTCCGGGAGTACGGCGAGCGACATCGGCTCACCGGTCTCCTCCCCGCCCTTGGCGAGGGTGACCTGCTGGAAGTCCTCGGCCGCGGCTTTGGGGGCCGGATCGGCGGATGCGCCCTGCGGGGCGCCGAGCGTGAGGGTGGCGGCGGCGAGAAGGCTGCCGGTGAGCAGTGCGAGTGCCTTACGGGCTCTGAGCCTTTTTCTGTGCACGAATGTCCTCCGGGATGACCGGTCGGTCGTACGGGGCGGGTGGCCGTGGCTTCCGTCGTGCGCCGTCACTCCGGAACCACGCGTTGCTCAGGCCCGCCTGGCAGTGTCCGTGAGGTCCACCGCGGCAGGCCTGCTTGCGCTGCTGGGGGTCCGGCCCGCGGCTGAGCCGTTGTCGGGCGCGGTGTCCCCCGGAAGATGCAGCGTCCTGTGACCTGTACACCTCAGGGACCGTAGCCGCGTTCGTCCGGGGCGGAAAGCCCTTGCGCAGAAGCGAGTTGAACTTCTTCCCGGTCCAGGACAAAGCCGGATGAGGGCAGCAGGGACCGGCCCGGCGGCACCTTCGCCGCCGGGCACTGACCTGCGGGGACCTCGCTACTCGCCGCCTCCGAAGGCGGCGTCGAAGGAGGCGGTGGGCGGGTCGAAATCGAAGCGCTTCAGGTCGGCGAGCGCCTGCGGGGCGCCCTGCAGGCGGTCCATGCCTGCGTCCTCCCACTCCACCGAGATGGGTCCCTGGTACGCGATGGAGTTGAGCATCCGGAAGACGTCCTCCCACGGGACGTCGCCGTGCCCGGCCGAGACGAAGTCCCAGCCGCGCCGGGGATCGCCCCAGGGCAGATGCGAGCCGAGACGGCCGTTGCGGCCGTCGAGGCGCTTGCGGGCCTCCTTGCAGTCGACGTGGTAGATCCGGTCCCGGAAGTCGTAGAGGAAGCCGACCGGGTCGAGGTCCTGCCAGACGAAATGGCTCGGGTCGAAGTTCAGCCCGAAGGCGGGGCGGTGGCCGACCGCCTCCAGGGCGCGGTGCGTCGTCCAGTAGTCGTACGCGATCTCGCTCGGATGCACCTCATGGGCGAAGCGCACGCCCTCGGCATCGAAGACGTCCAGGATCGGGTTCCAGCGCTCGGCGAAGTCCTCGTAACCGCGCTCGATCATCCGCTCGGGGACGGGCGGGAACATCGCCACCAGATGCCAGATGGAGGAGCCGGTGAAGCCGATGACGGTGTCCACGCCGAAGGCCGCGGCCGCCCGCGCGGTGTCCTTGATCTCCTGGGCGGCCCGCTGCCGTACGCCCTCACCCTCGCCGTCGCCCCAGATACGGCCCGGCAGGATCGCCTGGTGGCGTTCGTCGATGATGGAGTCACAGACGGCCTGGCCGACCAGATGGTTGGAGATCGCCCAGCACTTCAGTCCGTACTTGTCGAGCAGCTGGTGCCTGGAGTCGAGGTACCCGGGATCGGCCAGGGCCTTGTCGACCTCGAAGTGGTCGCCCCAGCAGGCGAGTTCGAGGCCGTCGTAGCCGAAGTCGCGGGCGAGCCGGCAGACCTCCTCCAGCGGAAGGTCGGCCCACTGGCCGGTGAAGAGCGTGAACGGGCGTGGCATGTCCGAGGACCTCCTAGGCCTGTACGGGGGTGTAGACGGCGTTCTTCTGGGCGCTCTCCTCGACCGCTGCCAGCACCCGCTGCACCTGCAGCCCGTCCGCGAAGGACGGCTCCGGGTCGGTCCCGGTGGCGATCGCCTCCAGCAGGTCGCGTGCCTGGTGGACGAAGGTGTGCTCGTAGCCCAGTGCGTGGCCCGGCGGCCACCAGGCCTCCAGGTAGGGGTGTTCGGGTTCGGTGACCAGGATCCGCCGGAAGCCGGAGGTGACGGCCGGCTCGGTGTGGTCGTGGAAGGAGAGTTCGTTGAGCCGCTCCAGGTCGAAGGCGAGCGAGCCGAGCTCGCCGTTGAGTTCGACGCGGAGCGCGTTCTTGCGCCCGGAGGCCATCCGGGTCGCCTCGAACGAGGCGAGCGCACCCGAGGCGAGCCGCCCGGTGAAGAGCGCGGCATCGTCCACCGTCACCGGACCGCTCTCGGCGGATCCCGCGCCCGAGAGCCCGCTGGACACCCCCGCGAGCAGGGGCCGCTCCCGTACGAACGTCTCGGTGAGCGCGGAGACCCCGGCCAGCGGCTCCCCCGCCAGGTACTGCGCGAGATCGACCGCGTGCGCCCCCAGATCGCCGAGCGCACCCGATCCCGCGTACTCGCGCTTGAGCCGCCAGGTCAGCGGGAACGCCGGGTCGACCAGCCAGTCCTGGAGATAGGTGACCCGTACGTGGCGAAGCGCCCCGAGCCGTCCCGCCGCGACCATCCTGCGGCCGTACGCGATGGCCGGCACTCTGCGGTAGTTGAAGCCGACCATCGCCAACTGGCCGTTGGCCCGCGCCCGTTCGGCCGCCTCGACCATCGCCTCCGCCTCGGCGACCGAATTGGCGAGCGGCTTCTCGCACAGCACGTGCTTGCCCGCCTCCAGCGCCGCGATCGCGATCTCCGCATGGCTGTCGCCCGGGGTGCAGATGTCGACGAGCTGTACGTCGTCGCGGGCGATGAGGTCCCGCCAGTCGGTCTCGGCGGCCGCCCAGCCGTGTTTGTCCGCAGCAGCCCGTACGGCCGTCGCATCACGTCCGCAGACGGCGGCGAGCGCCGGCCGCAGGGGCAGGTCGAAGACACGGCCCGCGGTGCGCCACCCCTGGGAGTGAGCGGCGCCCATGAACGCGTATCCGACCATGCCGATGCCGAGAGTCGGCGGCGGGGCCTCGCTGGCCGACTGGTCCGGCTGATCCATACGGAGTCCTCCTCTTTCGATCACGCGGTGGGGGCAGTCCTGCAGGCGGGTGCTGAAGATCTTGGCCGGACCAGGGAGCGGGGCCTGGTGCACTGCGCTTCGCTCCGTCTCGGCTCTTTGATTCATCCTTCGGATGCCGAGCGCAGCTGCAAGGCGGAGGAGGGATTCATGGCGAATGGGGCCTCCCCTGCTCGAGCGAAGCCGAGAGCTTGGGGAACATGGCGACCGACGACAACGCCGCAGATGTGCGTGCCAGGCCCCGCGAGCCCGGCCAAGATCTTCAGTGCCCGCCTGAGGCCCGGTCAGGCGAAGCCGGTGGGCAGGTACTGCTCGATGTTGTCCTTGGTCACGACGGCCGAGTAGAGGGTGATCGAGCTGGGGATCTCCAGCTCCGACATCCCTGCGACGCCCTTCTTCTGGCCGAGCGCCCGCGCCAGGTCGATGGCGGAAGCCGACATCGTGGGCGGGTAGAGAACGGTGGCCTTCAGTACGGAGTTGTCGGCCTTGATGGCGTCCATCGCGGACTTGGCACCGGCCCCGCCGACCATCAGGAAGTCCTTGCGGCCCGCCTGCGCGATGGCGCGCAGCGCGCCGACCCCCTGGTCGTCGTCGTGGTTCCACAGGGCATCGAACTGGCTCTGCGCCTGGAGGAGTTGGGCCATCTTCGCCTGGCCGGACTCGACGGTGAAGTCGGCGGCCTGGCGGGCCACCTTCTTGATGTTGGGAAAGTTCTTCAGGGCGTCGTCGAAGCCCTGGGTGCGCTGTTTGGTCAGCTCCAGGTTGTCGATGCCCGCGAGCTCGATGACCTTGGCGTTGGGCTTGTCCTTGAGCTGCTGGCCGATGTAGGTCCCGGCGTTGAAGCCCATGCCGTAGTTGTCGCCGCCGATCCAGCAGCGGTAGGCCTGCGGCGAGGCGAAGACCCGGTCCAGGTTGATGACGGGGATGCCCGCCTTCATCGCCTGCAGACCGACCTGGGTGAGGGCCTTCCCGTCGGCCGGGAGGATCACCAGGACGTCGACCTTCTTGTTGATGAGGGTCTGCACCTGGCCGATCTGCGCGGCGGTGTCGTTGGACCCCTCGGTGATCTCCAGGGTCACCTCGGAGTACTTCTTGGCGCGCGACTTGGCGTTCTGATTGATGGCGTTCAGCCAGCCGTGGTCGGCCTGCGGTCCTGCGAAGCCGATGGTGACCGGAGTGCCGGGCTTGTCGTCGGCGGCGGCCGGCTGGCTGCTGGCCGTGTTCTCGGTCTTCTTCGGGTCGTTGCTTGTGCAGGCGGTGAGGAGGGCGCCCGCCGACACGGCGGCGGTGCCGAACAGCATTCCTCTGCGACTGGTAACCCTGTTTTCTGGCATGGCGGTTGAACCCCTTCGTTCAAACGGACTTGCGGGAACGGATGCGAGCGTCAGGCCTCGCCGTCGCGGACGGCGCTGCGCTGCGCCAGTACGGCGACGACGATGATCGCGCCCTTGGCGATCTGCTGGGGGGCAGTCTGCAGGTTGTTGAGATCGAAGATGTTGGTGATCGTCCCGAAGACGAGGACACCCAGGACCGAGCCGACGATGGTGCCACGGCCGCCGCTGAGCAGAGTGCCTCCGATGATCGCGGCGGCGATGGCGTCCAGTTCGTACTGGTCGCCGTTGGTGTTCTGTCCGGAGCCGGAGAGGACGATCAGCATGAAGGCGGCGATTCCGCAGCACAGCCCGGAGAGCAGGTAGAGATAGAGCCGCTGACGCCGTACATCGATACCCGCCAGCCGTGCCGCCTCCGCGTTGCCTCCGACAGCGACAGTGCGGCGCCCGAAGGTCGTACGGTTCAGCAGCAGCCAGCCGACGACCGTGACCCCGGCGAAGACCAGGGCCAGCGGCGGAATGCCCAAGGGATAGTTGTCCCGGACGCCCAGGTCGAGTACGGACTTCAGGTTCACGAGTTGCGTCTTGCCATCGGTGATCTGCAGGGCGAGGCCGCGCGCCGAGGCAAGCATGGCGAGCGTCGCGATGAAGGGCACCATGCGCCCGTACGCGATCAGCACCCCGTTGACGAGCCCGCACCCGAGCCCGACGACGACAGCCGTGAAGAGGATGCCGAAGAAGCCGTACTCCTGAGTGGCCAGGGTGGTCGCCCACACCGAGGCGAGAGCAACCATGGCTCCGACCGAGAGGTCGATGCCACCGCCCATGATCACGAAGGTCATGCCGACGGTGACAACACCGATCACCGACGTCTGGGTGAGCACCAGTTGGAGATTGCTGACAGCGATGAACTGATCCGGTTTGGTGATTGCGCCGACGGCGATCAATACGGCGAGCACCCCGAGGAGCGAAAGATTACGCACGTCCAGCTTGAGCCCGAGGGACGGCCGCGAACCGCGGGACCGGGGTATCTTGGCGGTGTCGGCGACGGCCGGACCGTCCTGCTGCGCCGGTGTCACGGGCGGGGTCATGGCGTGGTGCTCCCTTCCATCACAAGGTCGAGTACACGGTGCTCGTCGAGCTCCCGGGCGTCCGCCGTGTGCACGACGCGGCCCTCCCGGAGCACCAGCACCCGGTCGGCGAGGCCCAGGACTTCAGGGACCTCGCTCGATACGAGAAGTACGGCCAGGCCCTCGTCGGCCAGCCGGCGGATCACCGCGTAGAGCTCGGCGCGGGCGCCGACGTCGACGCCCCGGGTCGGCTCGTCCAGCAGCAGCACCCGGCAGCCGCGCAGCAGCCAGCGGGCCAGTACGGCCTTCTGCTGATTGCCGCCGGAGAGGGTGCGGATGCGGGCGTCGGGGTTGTCGGGCCGCAGTGACAGCTCACGCGTGGCAGCCAGCGCCGCCTTGCGCTCGGCGCCCCGGTCGACCCAACCGCCGTGCGAGAAACGGGACATGGACGATACGGAGACGTTGCGCGTCACCGATTCGAGCATCAGCAGCGCCTGGGCCTTGCGCTCCTCGGGAGCGAGTCCGATGCCGGCGCGTACGGCGGCGCGGACGCTGCCGGGGCGCAGGGCGCGCCCGTCGACGTACACCTGCCCCTTGTCCGCCTTGCGCGCTCCGAAGATCGTCTCCAGGATCTCGGAGCGCCCGGAGCCGACGAGTCCGGCCAGGCCCACGATCTCCCCGGGCGCGATGACGAGGTCGAGCGCCTCGAACTCGCCCTCCCTGCCC